>JAKOWJ010000369.1 GCA_029781595.1 Pseudomonadota bacterium
CACGCGCTTGATGCGGTTCTGCGTCTCGACGGAGGCGTAGTCCAGGTCCGTGCCGGGCTGGAAGGTGAGCGTGACCGAGCCCACGCCGATCTCCGAGGCCGACTCCATGTAGAGCAGGTTCTCGATCCCGTTCATCTCCTGCTCGATGAGCGCGACGGCCGACTCCTCCACCACCTGCGCCGAGGCGCCGGGGTAGTTCACCGAGATGGAAAGCGCCGGGGGCGCGACGGACGGGTACTGCGAGACGGGCAGCTTGCGCAGCGCGAGGGCGCCACCCAGCACGATCAGGATCGCGATCACCCAGGCGAAGATCGGCCGGTCGATGAAGAACTTGGCGAACACGGGCTCAGCCCTTCGCGCCGGGGGCCGACGGCGCCGCGGGGGCAACCGGCGCGGCGGGCGCCGCGGGACGCTGCCACGGCACGGGCTTCACGGTCGCGCCCGGCGGCGCCTTCTGCAGGCCGTTCACGATGACGCGCTCGCCCGGTTTCAGGCCCTCGGTGACGAGGAAGTCGCCGCCGGACATGCCGCCGGTGCGCACGGGCCGCATTGCCACCTTGTCGCCCTCGCCCACGACCAGCACGAACTGGCCGCCGGCGCCGCCCTGCACCACGCGCTGCGGCACGCGGATGGCCTCGGGGGCCACCGCCTCGGGAAAGCGCACTCGCACGAACATGCCCGGCAGGATCTCGTGGCGGGGGTTGGGGAATTGCGCGCGCATCGACACCGCGCCCGTGGTGGCATCCACGGCGAGGTCGGAGAAGAGGATCCGTCCGGGGTGCGCGTACACGCTGCCGTCCTCGAGCACGAGCTCGACCTGCGGCGACTCCGCGCGCTTCCAGCGGCCGGCCTTCACCGCCTCGCGCAGGCGCAGCAGGTCCGCGCCGGGCTGCGTGAAGTTGGCGTAGATGGGATCGACCTGCTCGATGGTGGCCAGGGGCGTGGCCTCGCCCCTGCCGACCAGCGCGCCCTCGGTGACCAGCGCCCGGCCGATGCGGCCGGAGAGGGGGGCGGGCACGCGCGTGTTGTCCAGGTCGAGCTGCGCGCGGGTGAGGGCGGCCTCGGCCTGCTTGAGCTTCGCGCCCGCCGCGTCGAACTCCTGCTGGCTCACCGCCTTCATCGCGAGGAGCGGTCGGTAGCGCTCCACGACGAGGCGCGCGGCTTCCACGTCGGCCTTCGCGGCCGCGAGCGTCGCGGCGTAGTTGCGCGGGTCGATCTGGAAGAGCGTCTCGCCGGCCTTGACGTCGCTGCCCTCGGTGAAGAGGCGCTTCTCGACGATGCCCTCCACGCGCGCGCGCACGTCGGCCGAGCGGTAGGCCTGCAGGCGCCCGGGCAGGTCCTGCGTGAGCGTGGCCGCGCCGGTGGCCACGGTGATCACGTCCACCTCGGTGGGGGGCGGGGCCGTGGCCGCGGCGGGCGCGCCGCCGCCCTGGCCGCAGGCGGAGAGGAGGGCGAGGGCGGCGAGGGCCGGGACGGCGAGTCTCGGGGCAGGGATCATCGGGCGTTCCTTTCGGTTTCCGGGGCGTAGGCCCGGAGGTAGGCATCGACGATGCGCGCGACGCGCGCGCGCTCGGCGGCGGCGGCCAGGCGCTCGGCGCCGAAGAGGCGGCGCGAGCGGTCGCCGCAATCGAGCATGGCGAGCAGCACCTCGCCGGCGAAGGCGGGGTCGTCGCGGCGCAGCAGCCCCTCGTCCATCGCGCGGGCGAGGAAGGCGGCCACGCGGCGGCGGGCCTGTCCCGCGCCCTTGTCGTAGAAGGCGCGGGCGAGGTCGGGAAAGCGCGGGGCCTCGGCGCTCACCGTGCGGAAGAGCGCGAGCCCTTCGTCGCCGATGAGCCGCTCGCGGAAGGTGAGCCCGAAGCGCACGAGCCGCTCGCGCAGGCCCCCGGACTCGTCGTCCAGGGCCACGAGCATCGACGAGGCGGCCAGGTGCGCCACTTCGCTGAAGAGGTCGTCCTTGCTCGCGAAGTGGTTGTAGAGCGTCTGGCGCGCCACGCCCGCGCGCGCCGCGATCTGGTCGATGCTGGCGCGGTAGCCCTCGCGCCGGAAGGCCTCGTCGGCGGCGCGGATGAGGCGCTCGCGGCAGTCGCCCGCGGGCAGGTCCTGCGGGGAGGGCGTTTCGGCGTTCACGGGTCGGGCGGCGGGGAGGGCGGGTAGACTGGACAGTCTAGTCTACGCGATTCCCGCGAGGCCCGCCGCCGGGGGCTGCCGTATGATCGAATGGCCGGGCGCGGGCCCGGGATCGGGAGGAAAAGGGTGCGGGGCCGCGAGCGCTGGGACGTGTTCTGCCGGGTCGTGGACAACTACGGCGACGCGGCGGTGGCGTGGCGGCTGGCGCGCGGCCTTTCGCGCGGGCACGGCAAGGCGGTGCGGCTGTACCTGGACGACCTCACGGTGCTCGCCCGCCTGCGCCCCGAGACCGACGCGGCCGCCGCGAGCCAGGAGATCGACGGCGTGCAGGTGTGCCGCTGGGACCCGGCGGAGGGATTCGTGCTTCCCGCGGACGGCATCGCCGACGTGACCGTGGAGACCTTCGGCTGCGACACGCCCATGCCCTACGTGGAGACGATGGCCGCCACCTCGCCCCTGCCGCGCTGGATCAACCTCGAGTACCTGAGCGCCGAGGACTGGGTGGAGGGCAGCCACGGCCTGCCCTCGCCGCACCCGCGCTTCGCGCCGCTCACGCGGCACTTCTTCTTCCCCGGGTTCACGTCGCGCACGGGCGGGCTGCTGCGCGAGCCGGACCTCCTCGCGCGGCGCGACGCCTTCCAGGCCGATGCCGCCGCGCAGGCCGCGTTCTGGCGCGCGCTCGCCGGCGGGGCGCCGCCCGCCGGGGCGCTCAAGGCGAGCCTCTTCGGCTACGCGGGCGCGCCCTTCGCGGCCCTGCTCGACGCGCTGGCGCGGCACGCCGGCCCCGTGTGGGTGGTCGCGCCCGAGGGCGCGGCCTCGGCGGCGCTCGAGGCCTGGCGGCACGGGCGGCCGGCGCGCGGCGACTTCACGGCGCTCGCGGTGCCCTTCGTCGACCAGGACCGCTACGACGAGCTGCTCTGGGCCTGCGACCTCAACTTCGTGCGCGGCGAGGACTCCTTCGTGCGCGCCCAGTGGGCCGCGCGGCCCTTCGCCTGGCACATCTATCCCACCGGGGACGGCGCGCACTGGGTGAAGCTCGCGGCCTTTCTCGCGCGCTACACCGCGGGCATGGACCGCGGGCACGCGGCCGCCCTCACGGCGATGTGGGAGGGCTGGAACCGCGGCGAGGCGGTGGGGCGGGCCTGGCCGGCGTTCGCGGCGGGGCTGCCCGTCTTCGCGGCGCACGCGGAGGCGTGGGCGGCGCGGCTGGCGGCGCAGTCGGAGCTCGTCTCGCAGCTCGTCGGCTTCGCGGAGCGTCTGGCCCGGCCTGCGCCCCGAGGCCTCGAATAGCTGGCCCGCCGCCCGGATAAGGTGTTAAAATACAAGGCTTTTCGGACCCCCACCGGAGCGGTGGGCCAGCGATCGGACGGACGGACTTATGAAAACGGCTCAGGAACTGCGCAGCGGCAACGTGTTCATGGTGGGCAAGGACCCGATGGTGGTGCTCCGCGCGGAGTACAACAAGGGCGGGCGCAACGCCGCCACCATGAAGATGAAGATGAAGAACCTGCTCACCGGCTCGAACACGGAAACCGTGTACAAGGCCG
>JAKOWJ010000279.1 GCA_029781595.1 Pseudomonadota bacterium
CCTGGGCATGGTGGGCGTGGCGCGCGAGGCGCTCGCGGAGCTGGGCGTGGACCTCGACCGCCTGCGCCGGCTGGAGCCCGACGCCGCGCTCGGCAACGGCGGCCTGGGGCGCCTGGCGGCGTGCTTCATGGAAAGCCTGTCGACGCTGGGCCTCCCCGCGCACGGCTACGGCATCCGCTACGACCACGGCATCTTCCGCCAGGCGATCAAGGACGGCTGGCAGATCGAGCTGCCGGAGGACTGGCTCTCCTCCGGCAACCCCTGGGAGTTCGAGCGCCCCGAGGTGACCTACACGGTCGGCTTCGGCGGCACGGTCGAGCAGGTGCCCAATTCCGACGGCACCATGCGCTCGGTGTGGCACCCGGCCGACAGCGTGAACGCGGTGGCCTACGACACGCCCATCGTCGGCTGGCGCGGCCGGCACGTGAACACGCTGCGCCTGTGGTCGGCGCGCTCGGGCCGGCCCATCGTGCTCGAGGACTTCAACCGGGGCGATCACGTGGGGGCCCTCGCCGACCGCGTGCGCCTGGAGGCCATCTCGCGCGTGCTCTACCCGAGCGACGACACGCCCGCGGGCCACGAGCTGCGCCTGCGCCAGGAGGTGTTCTTCGCCTCGGCCTCGCTCCAGGACCTGCTGCGCCGGCACAAGTCGCAGCACGGCGAGCTCTCCTCGCTGCCGGACCACGTGGCCATCCAGCTCAACGACACGCACCCGGCCATCGCGGTGCCCGAGCTCATGCGCCTGCTGGTCGACGAGCACGGCATGCCCTGGGACTTCGCCTGGCGCATCACCACGTCCGTCTTCAACTACACCAACCACACGCTGCTGCCCGAGGCCCTCGAGACCTGGTCGGTGCCCCTGCTGGAGGGGCTGCTGCCGCGGCACATGCAGATCATCTACCTCGTCAACGCGCAGCACCTGGACGCCCTGCGCGCCC
Organism: Pseudomonadota bacterium; assembly: GCA_029781595.1. Lineage (GTDB taxonomy): Bacteria > Pseudomonadota > Gammaproteobacteria > Burkholderiales > Usitatibacteraceae > FEB-7. The sequence continues at coordinate 939 of JAKOWJ010000279.1, forward strand.
GGGGCGAGTCCGACGAGCGCCTGCTCGCCTCGCTCTCGCTCATCGAGGAGAACGGCGGCCGGCGCGTGCGCATGGGCAGCCTCGCCTTCCTGGGCTCGCGGCGCGTGAACGGCGTCTCGGCGCTGCACACCGAGCTCATGCGCGCGACGGTGTTCCGCCAGTTCCACCAGGCCTTTCCCGAGCGCATCGTCAACAAGACCAACGGCATCACCTTCCGCCGCTGGCTTTTCCAGTCCAACCCGGGCCTCACGCACCTGCTGGCCGAGGCGATCGGGCCGGCCTTCCTCGACGACCCGGAGGCCATCGCCGCCGCCCGCTCGCTCGCGGACGACGACGCCTTCCGCACGCGCTTCGCGGCCGTGCGGCGCGCCAACAAGGTGCAGCTCGCGCGACTGGTGGCCGAGCGCACGGGCACCAGCGTCGACCCGGACGCGCTCTTCGACGTGCAGATCAAGCGCATCCACGAGTACAAGCGCCAGCTGCTGAACCTGCTGGACGTGATCGCGCTCTACCTGGAGATGCGCGCCAACCCCTCGCAGGACTGGGTGCCCCGCGTGCGCCTGCTGGCGGGCAAGGCCGCGGCGGGCTACCACCAGGCCAAGCTCGTCATCAAGCTCGCCAACGACGTTGCCCACGTCGTGAACCAGGAGCCCGCCACGCGCGGGCGCCTGAAGGTCGCCTTCCTGCCCAACTACAACGTGAGCCTCGCCGAGGCGATCATCCCCGCCGCGGACGTCTCCGAGCAGATCTCCACCGCGGGCATGGAGGCCTCGGGCACCGGCAACATGAAGCTCGCCCTGAACGGCGCGCTCACCATCGGCACGCTGGACGGCGCCAACATCGAGATCCTCGAGCGCGTGGGCGCCGAAAACCTCTTCATCTTCGGCCTGAAGGCCGAGGAGGTGGCCGCGCGCCGCGCCGCGGGCCTGGACGCCGGCGCCGACATCGAGCGCTCGCCGGCCCTGGCCGCCACGCTGGCCGCGCTGGAGTCGGGCCTGTTCTCGCCCGACGACCCCGGCCGCTACCGCGGCCTCGCCGACACGCTTCGCCACCGCGACTTCTTCATGGTCTGCGCCGACTTCGAGGCCTACCGCGAGGCGCAGCGCGCCGCCGTGCAGCTCTGGCGCGACCCGCGCGCCTGGTGGCACCGCGCGATCCACAACACCGCCGGCATGGGCTGGTTCTCCGCCGACCGCGCCATCCTCGACTACGCCCGCGAGATCTGGCGCGCGCAGCCCGGCGGCTGAGCGGGACGCCGCATGGGCCTGCCTCGCCTTCCCTCCCCCGCCACCGCCGCCGCCCGCGGCGCGCGCACGCCGCTTCCGCACCACCGCGCACCGGCCCGGCGCATCGACGCCCAGAGGCCGGACGCCGCTTCCGCCGAGGAGTCGCCATGGCCACCCCGAACGCCGGCACCAGCCCGGACACCCGCAACCGCCGCAAGATCGAGTACGCGACCCCGCTCGCGCGCTCCGCGATGGCCTACGTCCTCGCGGGCGGGCGCGGCACGCGCCTCATGGAGCTCACGGACCGGCGCGCCAAGCCCGCCGTGTACTTCGGGGGCAAGTCGCGCATCGTCGACTTCGCCCTGTCCAACGCGCTCAACTCCGGCATCCGCCGCATCGCCGTGGCCACGCAGTACAAGGCGCACAGCCTGATCCGCCACCTGCAGCGCGGCTGGAACTTCCTGCAGCCGGTGCGCAACGAGTCGTTCGACATCCTGCCCGCCAGCCAGCGCCTGGGCGGCAACGAGTGGTACGCGGGCACCGCCGACGCGGTCTACCAGAACATCGACATCATCGACGGCTACGCGCCGGAGTACCTGGTGATCCTCGCCGGCGACCACGTCTACAAGATGGACTACGAGCGCATGCTCGTGCAGCACGTGAACTCGGGCGCGGACGTGACGGTGGCCTGCCTCGAGGTGCCGGCGGCCGAGGCGCAGGGCTTCGGGGTGATGCACGTGGACACCGAGGGCCGCATCCTCTCGTTCGTCGAGAAGCCGAAGGTGCCGCCCGAGATCCCCGGGCGCCCGGGCTGGGCCCTGGCGAGCATGGGCATCTACGTCTTCCGCCGCGACCTGCTCAACGACCAGCTCCGCCGCGACGCGGCCGACCCCGCCTCCACCCGCGACTTCGGGCGCGACGTGATCCCCTGGCTCGTGGCCAACGGCAAGGCGGTGGCGCACCGCTTCGCCGACTCGTGCGTGCGCTCGCGCGCGGAGGCCGAGCCGTACTGGCGCGACGTGGGCACGGTGGACGCCTACTGGGAGGCGAACATCGACCTCACCGACGTGGTGCCCGAGCTGGACCTCTTCGACCGCGACTGGCCCATCTGGACCTACGCGGAGATCACGCCGCCGGCCAAGTTCGTGCACGACGTCGAGGGGCGCCGCGGCACGGGCGTCTCCTCCCTCGTCTCCGGCGGCTGCATCGTCTCGGGGGCCTCGCTGCGGCGCACGCTGCTCTTCACCGGCGTGCACGTGCACTCCTACGCCAAGGTCTCCAACGCCGTGATCCTGCCGTACGTGGAGATCGGCCGGCACGCGCGCCTCGCCAACGTGGTGATCGACGCGGGCGTGCGCATCCCGGCCGGGCTCGTCGTGGGCGAGGACCCCGTGGTGGACGCCAGGCGCTTCCGCCGCACCGAGCGCGGCGTCTGCCTCGTCACCCAGCCGATGATCGACCGGCTCGCCGCATGACGGGCCCGCGCGTCCTGTCGGTCGCGTCCGAGGTCTTCCCGTTCGCCAAGACCGGCGGGCGCGCGGACGTGGCCGGCGCCCTGCCCCTCGCGCAGGCCGCCGAGGGCGTCGAGGTGCGCACGCTGCTGCCGGGCTACCCCGCCGTGCTCGCGGCGCTGGCGGAAGCGCTGCCCGTGCACCGCTGGGGCGAGCTCCTCGGCGGGCCGGCGCGCCTGCTCGCGGCGGCGAGCGCCGGGCTCTCGCTCTTCGTGCTGGACGCGCCGCACCTCTACGCGCGGCCCGGCAGCCCCTACCTGGGGCCCGACGGGCGGGACTGGCCCGACAACGCGCAGCGCTTCGCCGCGCTCTCGCGCGCCGCCGCCGCGATCGGCCGGGGCCTGGTGCCGGCCTTCGTGCCCGACGTCGTGCACGCCCACGACTGGCAGGCGGGCCTCGCGCCGGCGTACCTGCACTACGGGGGCGAGCCGCGGCCGCGCACGGTGATGACCGTGCACAACCTCGCCTTCCAGGGCCAGTTCCCGGCGGACCTCCTGGAGACGCTGGGCCTGCCCCCCGAGTCGTTCACGATGGAGGGCGTGGAGTACTACGGCACCATCGGCTTCCTCAAGGCCGGGCTCGCGCTGGCCGACCGCCTCACCACCGTCTCGCCGCGCTACGCCATGGAGATCCGCACGCCGGAGTTCGGCATGGGCCTGGACGGCCTGCTCTCGCGGCGCGCCGGCGTGCTGGGCGGCATCCTCAACGGCATCGACACCGCCTACTGGGATCCGGCGAAGGACCCGCAGCTCGCCGCCAACTACGACGCGGGCCGCCTCGATCGCCGCGCCGCCAACCGCCGCGCCCTGCGCGAGCGCTTCGGCCTCGCGCCGGACGCGAAGGCCCCGCTCTTCGGCGTGGTGAGCCGCCTCACCTGGCAGAAGGGCACCGACGTGCTGCTCGAGTGCGTGGGGCACCTCGTGCAGCTCGGCGGCCAGCTCGTCGTGGTGGGCTCGGGCGAGGCCGCGATGGAGGCGGGCGTGCGCGCGGCGGTGGCCGCGCATCCCGGACGCGTGGGCGCCCTGGTGGGCTTCGACGAGTCCGCCGCCCACCTCGTGCAGGGCGGCGCCGACGCGCTGCTGGTGCCCTCGCGCTTCGAGCCCTGCGGCCTCACGCAGCTGTGCGCGCTGCGCTACGGCGCCGTGCCGGTTGTCGCGCGCGTGGGCGGCCTCGCCGACACGGTCATCGACGCCAACGAGATGGCGCTCGTGGCCTCCGCCGGCAACGGCCTGCAGTTCTCGCCCGTGACGCGCGAGGCCCTCGCGCTCACCCTGGAGCGTGCCGTGGCGCTGTGGCGCGACCCGCCCACCTGGCGCCGCCTGCAGGAGCACGCGATGGCCGCCGACGTCGGCTGGGGACGCCCCGCCCGCCAGTACGCCGCGCTGTATCGCGAGCTCGCGCCGCCGCGCGCCGCGCGGTCCGCGGCCTGAGGGATGCGCCGGCTCCTCCCGGGATCGCCCGAGCCGCTCGGGGTGCACCTGCGCCCCGGCGGCGCCAACGTCGCGGTCTTCTCGGCGCACGCCACGGCCATCGAGCTGTGCCTCTTCGACGCGGCCGGCGCGGCCGAGCGCGAGCGCCTGCTCCTGCCCGCGCGCACCGGCGACGTCTTCCACGGCTTCGTGCCGGGCCTCGCCGAGGGCGCGCGCTACGGCCTGCGGGCGCACGGGCCGCGCGAGAGCGCGCTGGGCCAGCGATTCGACCCGGCGCGGCTGCTGGTGGACCCCTACGCCGTCGCCCTCGACCGCCCCTTCGCGCTCGACCCCTCGATGTTCGACGCCGGCGCCGTGCCTGGCGCCGACAGCGCGCCCTTCGTGCCCCGGGCCATCGTCACCGCCCCCTTCCCGCCCGCGCCCGACACGCGCCCGCGCGTGCCCTGGCGGGACACCGTGCTCTACGAGCTGCACGTGCGCGGCTTCACGATGCGCCACCCGGCCGTGCCGCAGGCGCTGCGCGGCACGCTGGCCGGCCTCGCGCACCCCGCCGCCATCGACCACCTCGTGCGCCTGGGCGTGACCACGGTGGAGCTCATGCCCCTCGCGGCCTGGGTGGACGAGCGCCACCTCGCGCCGCTGGGGCTCGCGAACTACTGGGGCTACAACCCCGTCGCCTTCCTCGTGCCCGACCCGCGCCTCGCGCCCGGCGGCCTGCCCGAGCTCGCCGCGTGCGTGGCGGCGATGCACGCCGCGGGGCTGGAGGTGATCCTCGACGTGGTGCTCAACCACAGCGGCGAGGGCGACGAGCTCGGGCCCACCCTGTCGCTGCGCGGGCTGGACAACGCCACCTACTACCGCCTGCAGGCCGTGGACCCCGCGCGCTACGCCAACGACGCGGGCTGCGGCAACACGCTCGCGCTGGACCGCCCGCCCGTGCTGCGCCTCGCGCTCGACGCGTTGCGCCACTACGCGCTCGCGGCCGGCGTCGACGGCTTCCGCTTCGACCTCGCCACCACGCTCGCGCGCCGCGACGACGGCTTCGACCCCGCGGCGCCCTTCCTGCAGGCCGTCCAGCAGGACCCGGTGCTGCGCGAGCTCAAGCTCGTGGCCGAGCCGTGGGACCTGGGCTTCGGCGGCTACCGCCTCGGGGCCTTCCCCGCGCCCTGGGGCGAGTGGAACGACCGCTACCGCGACGCGGCGCGCCGGTTCTGGCGGGGCGAGCCGGGCACGGCGGGCGAGTTCGCCACGCGCCTGGCGGGCTCGGCCGATGCCTTCGCCCGCCGCCGGCGCCCGGCCTCGCGCTCGGTCAACTTCGTCTGCGCGCACGACGGCTTCACGCTCGCGGACCTCGTCTCGCACGCGCACAAGCACAACGAGGCCAACGGCGAGGGCAACCGCGACGGCACGGACGCCAACCACTCCTGGAACCACGGCGTGGAAGGGCCCGCGGCCGACCCGGCCGTCCGCGAGGCGCGCGCGCGGGATGCGCGCGCGCTCCTCGCCACGCTGTTCGTCTCGCGCGGCACGCCCATGCTCGCCATGGGCGACGAGCTGGGCCGCAGCCAGGGCGGCAACAACAACGCCTACGCGCAGGACAACGCGCTCTCGTGGGTGGACTGGGGCGCGGCGGACGCGGGGCTGGCGGCCTTCGTGGCGAGCCTGGCGCGGCTGCGCCGCGAGCACCGGGCGCTGCGCGCCGAGACCTGGCTCGCGGGCACGCCGGTGGACGACACCGGCATCCCGGACGTGGAGTGGCGCCGCGAGGACGGCACGCCCCTCGCGGCGGCGGACTGGCAGGACGGCACGCGGCGCGTGCTGGTGGCGGCCCTCTACGCGCCCGCCGAGGGCGAAGCGCCCGCGGACCGCGTCGCCGTGGCCCTCAACGCGGGGCACGCGCCGGCGTCCGTGCGCTGGCCGGACGCGCGCGAGGGCTTCGCGTGGCGCGTCGCGCTCGACTCGGCCGAGCCGGCGCCCGGCCTCGCCGCGCCCGTGGCCGCGCGTGCCGTGCGCATCGTCGTGGAAGGCCGCGATGGCGAGCGCCGTGCGCACGCCGGCGTGGAGCCGGCGGTGCTCGCGAGCCTGGCCGCGGCCGCGGGCATCGCGCCGGCCTGGCACGACGTCTCGGGCCGCGAGCACGCCGTCG
>JAKOWJ010000314.1 GCA_029781595.1 Pseudomonadota bacterium
AACTCCTGGGGGTGGATCTCGCCGCGCTCCGGGTCGTTCCAGCGCACGAGCGACTCCATGCCGACGATGCGCCCGGTGGCGGTGTCGACCTGCGGCTGGTAGCGCGGGAAGAACTCCTCCTGCTCGAGCGCGCGGCGCAGCCGGCCCTCGATCTCGAAGCGCCGCGAGAGCAGGAAGTTCAGGTCGCTGGTGAAGAAGCGCACCGTGTTGCGGCCCGAGTCCTTGGCCCGGTACATGGCGCTGTCGGCGTTCTTCAGCAGGTGGTTCACGTCCGTCGCGTCGTTCGGGTAGTAGCTGATCCCGATGGAGGTCGTGAGGTGGATCTCCTGGCCGCCGATCTCCACGGGCCGCGAGAACTCGCGCAGGATCTTGTCGGCGACGATGCCGGCGTTCTCGGGGCGCTCGAGGTCCGGCAGCACCACCACGAACTCGTCGCCGCCCTCGCGCGAGACGGTGTCGACCTCGCGCACGCAGCCGGCCAGGCGGCGCGCCACGTCCTTGAGCACGTAGTCGCCGGTGTCGTGGCCCAGCGTGTCGTTGAGGACCTTGAAGCGGTCCAGGTCGAGGAACAGCACGGCCACGTGCCGCTGCTTGCGGCGGGCCTGCATGATGGCCTGGTTGAGGCGGTCCTGCATGAGGCGGCGGTTGGGCAGCCCCGTGAGCGCGTCGTGGTGCGCCATGTAGTGGATCGTGCGCTCGGTGTTCAGGCGCTCGGTCACGTCCTGCACCAGGGAGGCGAAGCCCACGATGCGCCCGCCCGGGTCGACCAGCGGCGTGTTGTACCACTCGCACTGGATGGCGCGCCCGCTGCGGGTCACGTTCTCCAGCGAGAACTTGCTGCCGTCGCGCGACTGCGCGAGCTCCTGCCACATGGCCTCGGCCGCGGCGGCGCCGGAGGCGGGCACGATGAACTCGGGCGCGCGCCGGCCCAGGGCCTCGGCCTCGGGGTAGCCGAAGATGGCCTCGGCGGCGGGGTTCCAGGCCGTCACGCGCCGCTCGCGGTCCCACTCGATCACCGCCAGCGGCGTGCGCTCGACGTGCATGCGCAGCTTCTGCGCCGAGATGAGCTCGGCCTGCTGCGCGCGAAGGCGGCCCACCATCTCCTCGGCCAGCGCGTCGTTCACCTGCTGCAGGTGCGCCCGCTCGCTGTCGAGCTCGGTGGCGAGGACGGCGAGGTCCAGGCGCTCGGCGAGCGAGGAGACCAGCGCCCGGTGCAGCCGGTCGTGCACGTAGGGCAGCACGCCCGCCAGGATGAGCAGCGCGCCCGACACGAAGAGCGGGATGCGCTCGCCCGAGGCCGCCAGGGCGATGGCGAACGGCACGAGCCCCACGAAGGCGAGGATGCGGAAGGCGTAGCGGTGCGGCGCGTAGTAGCCCACCGCGCCGGTCACCAGGAGCGCGACCAGCATCACCACCGTCAGGCGCTGCGGCAGGTGCGAGGCGTCCGGCAGCAGCCCCAGCGCCACCACGGCCCAGCACAGCGAGGAGAGCACCGTGCCGGTCACGAAGCGCCCTTCCCACAGCGGCAGCTCGGCCGCGGGCGGCTCGCGGTTCACGAACACCTTGTAGAGGGCGTACTGGCCCAGGGTGACCGTGGTGATGGCCGCGAACCACGCGAAGAGCGCGGGACGCCCCAGCTCTTCCCAGAGCACGGCGCCCAGGAGGAAGACCACGAGCAGGGTGGCGAGGTAGCCGACGAGGGAGAAGCGGAAGAGGAGGCGGACCTGCTCCTCGCGCACCTTGGCCGGGACGCGCTCGCCCTGGGGCGCGGCGGGGGGGGTCTGCGTCGGCGTCGGGTATGCGCTCATGCCGCTCCTGCGCGCCTTCGTTCCGGGGGGGCGGGCACGCTCAATCGATGCGCTTCCAGTGTAACATCGGCCTTGATTTCACGGCCGAATTTCCCTTGCCGCCGCGCCCCTTCCGGGCCGCGGCCGCGCCTTCCGCGATGGGTCACATCCGAGCGCTTCCCGACCTGCTGGTCAACCAGATCGCCGCCGGCGAGGTCGTCGAGCGCCCGGCCTCCGCGCTCAAGGAGCTGGTCGAGAACAGCCTGGACGCCGGCGCGCAGTCGGTTTCGGTGGACCTCGCCGAGGGGGGCATGCGGCGCCTGCGCGTCGCGGACGACGGCTCGGGCATCGAGGCGGCCGACCTGCCCCTGGCGCTGGCGCGCTTCGCCACGAGCAAGATCGCCACGCTCGAGGACCTGGAGCGCGCGATGACGCTGGGCTTCCGCGGCGAGGCGCTGGCCTCCATCGGCGCCGTCTCGCGCCTGGCGCTCACCAGCCGGCGCGCGGGCGAGCGGCACGCCTGGCGCATCGCCTGCGACGGCGGCGCGCTCTCGCCGGTGGAGCCGGCCGCGCTCGCCTCGGGCACCACGGTGGAGGTCGAGGAGCTCTACTTCAACACGCCGGCGCGGCGCAAGTTCCTGCGCAGCGAGGCCACCGAGTTCGCGCGCTGCGAGGAGGCCTTCTCGCGCGTGGCGCTGTCGCGGCCCGACGTGGCCTTTTCCCTTGCGCACAACGGGCGTCGCGTGGCGCACCTGGCGCCCTGCGCGCCGCGCGAGCGCGCCGGGGCCGTGGTGGGGGAGGAGTTCGCGTCCGCGGCGGTGGCCGTCGAGGCGAGCGGGACGGCCGTGCGCCTCACGGGATTCGTGGCGGCCCCGGGGTTCACGCGCGCCACGCGCGACGCGCAGTACCTCTTCGTGAACGGCCGCTTCGTGCGCGACAAGGTCGTCTCGCACGCCATCCGCGAGGCATACGCGGACGTGCTGCACCACGACCGGCACCCGGCCTACGTGCTCTTCCTGGAGGTGGACCCGCGCCTGGTGGACGTGAACGTGCACCCGGCCAAGACCGAGGTGCGCTTCCGCGACTCGGGCGCGGTGCACCAGTTCGTCTTCCACGCCCTCTCTCGCGCGCTCGCCTCGCCCCTGGCGGGGGGTGCGCGGACCGCCTCGCCCGCGCCGTCGGCCGCGCCGATGTTCACGCAGCCCTCGCTCGCCGTCGCGCAGCCGGCGCAGCGCTACGAGGCCTTCTTCGCCGCCGCGGTGGCCGAGGAGCGGCGGGCGCCCCCGCTGCCGCCGGGCACGGAGCCGGGCGCGCCGCCGCCCCTGGGCTACGCGCTCGCGCAGCTGCACGGCGTGTACGTGCTCGCGCAGAACGCCGCCGGGCTCGTGCTGGTGGACATGCACGCGGCCCACGAGCGCATCGTCTACGAGAAGCTCAAGGACGCCCTGGACCGCTCGCGCCTGCCCTCGCAGCCGCTGCTCGTGCCCATCGCCATGCCCGCGACCGCGGAAGAGGCGGAAGAGGCCGGGCGCTCGGCCGAGGCGCTGGCGGGCCTGGGCTTCGAGGCCGGGCTCGCCGGGCCGCGCGAACTGGTGATCCGCGCCGTGCCCGCGCTCCTGGCGGACCTGGACGCGCCCGCCGTGCTGCGCTCGGTGCTCGCGGGCATGCGCGAGTTCGGCGCGAGCCGCGTGCTGGTGGAGCGGCGCAACGAGCTGCTCTCGACGATGGCGTGCCACGCCGCCGTGCGCGCCAACCGCAGCCTCACGGTGCCGGAGATGAACGCGCTGCTGCGCGAGATGGAGGCCACGGAGCGCGCCGGCAGCTGCAACCACGGGCGGCCGACGTGGGTGCAGTTCTCGCTGGCGGACCTCGACCGGCTGTTCCTGCGCGGCCGCTAGGCTCCACCCGATGCCGGCGCGGCCGCCCGCGATCTTCCTGCTGGGGCCCACCGCGAGCGGCAAGACCGCCGTCTCGCTCGCGCTGGCCGCGAACCTGCCCGTGGAGATCGTGAGCGTGGACTCCGCGCTCGTCTACCGCGGCATGGACGTGGGCACGGCCAAGCCCGACGCGGCGACACTCGCGCAGGTGCCGCACCATCTCGTGGACATCGTCGAGCCCACCGAGGCGTATTCCGCGGGGCGATTCCGCGAGGATGCGCTGCGCGTGGCCTCGGCCATCGCCGCGCGCGGGCGCGTGCCGCTCTTCGCCGGCGGCACGATGCTCTACGAGCGCGCGCTCATGCGGGGCCTGGCCGCGCTGCCCGCCGCCGACCCGGAGGTGCGCGCCGGGCTGGACGAGCGGGCGCGCCGCGAAGGCTGGCCCGCGCTGCACGCCGAGCTCGCGCGCGTGGACCCGGAGAGCGCCGCGCGCCTGGATCCCAACGACGCCCAGCGCATCCAGCGCGCGCTCGAGGTCCACCATCTCGCCGGCCGGCCGCTCTCGGCCATCCTGCGCGGGGAGGACCGCGCGCCGCCGCCCTTCGAGGCGCTCACGGTCGTGCTCGAGCCCTCGGACCGCGCGGCGCTGCACGGGCGCATCGCGGCGCGCTTCCGGGCGATGCTGGCGGCGGGGCTCGTGGCGGAGGTCGAGGCGCTGCGCCGGCGCCACGCGCTGCACGCGGGCCTGCCGTCGATGCGCGCCGTGGGCTATCGCCAGGTGTGGGAGACGCTGGAGGGCGCGGCGCCGGCCGCCACGCTCGAGGCGCGCGGCGTCGCGGCCACGCGCCAGCTCGCCAAGCGCCAGCTCACGTGGCTGCGGGCGATGGCGGGCGTCGAGCGCCTGGACTGCCTGCGCCCCGACCTCGGCGAGCGGGTCGAGGCGCTGGCGCGGGACTTCCTCGGCCGGGCCGGGCTCAGTCCTCGCCGTGGTACTTGAAGCTCACCATGAGGCGGGCGCGGTAGATGAGCTTGCCGCCCTCGATCTTCATGTCGAGCTGCTGCACCTCCGCCACGCGCAGGTCGCGCAGCGTCTTCGAGGCCGACTTCACGCCGTTGGCGGCCGCCTCGGCGAACGAGGTGGGGCTGGTGCCCACGATCTCGATGATCTTGTAGACGGCCGGCTCGGCGGCGCGCGCCTTCTTCGCTTTCTTGGCCATGCAGGTCTCCTCGCGGGTGGATGGTGTGGCCGATCCACTATACCCCCGGCATCCGCCGCGCGGAATCAGCGCGGCTCGACCACGGTGACGGTGGCGCCGCCCTCGGCGAAGGTGATGTCGAGCGCCTCGCCCGGCGAGAGGGCCGCGCCGGCGCGCACCACGGCGGCGTCCGCGGTGCGCACGATCGCGTAGCCGCGCGCCAGCACGCGCGACGGGTCGAGGTGGGTGAGCGAGGCCGCGCAGGCGGCC
>JAKOWJ010000329.1 GCA_029781595.1 Pseudomonadota bacterium
CGAGGCGCTGGAGAGCCTGCCCGGCGTGGGCCGCAAGACCGCCAACGTCGTGCTCAACGTCGCCTTCGGCGAGCCCACGATGGCCGTGGACACGCACGTCTTCCGCGTGGCCAACCGCACGGGCCTCGCGCCCGGCAAGGATCCGGCCGCGGTCGAGGCGCGGCTGCTGCGCGTGGTGCCGGCGCCGTACCGGCGGCACGCGCACCACTGGCTCATCCTGCACGGGCGCTACACCTGCCTCGCGCGCTCGCCGCGCTGCGGCCACTGCCCGGTCTTCGAGTGGTGCGGCTTCCCGGACAAGGCGCGGCACGCCACCCCGCCCGCGCCGCGCCGCGCGAAGCTGCCGAAATGAGCCTGTTCAATCCCTCGCGCGACCAGGTGCGCGAGTTCTTCTTCGCGCTGTGGGCGAAGTCGCGCGAGGGTGGAGCGCTGACGCCGCTTGAGTCCCAGGCGCTCGCGGTCGTGATGGAGCACCCCGAGTACCACGCCGTGCTGGGCGACCCGGAGCGCTACCGCTCGCGCGAGTGGCCCCCCGAGGGCGGCGAGATGAACCCCTTCCTGCACCTGTCCCTGCACCTGGCCATCGAGGAGCAGGTCTCGATCGACCAGCCCCCCGGCATCCGTGCGGCGCTCGAGCGCCTGGCGGCCCGCCGCGGCTCGGCGCACGAGGCCCGCCACGCGGCGCTGGAGTGCCTCGCCGAGCAGGTCTGGCAGGCGCAGCGCCACGGCACGCCCCTGGACAACGCCGCCTATCTCGACTGCCTCGCCCGCCGCGAATAGCGCCGCCGGAAACGAAAAAAGCCCGGCTCGGGCCGGGCTTTTCGCGGGCGCCGGGGCGGCTCAGTACTTGACCGCCAGCCCCGACTGGGACGAGAAGAAGGCCGCGAGATCCTGCATGTCCTGCGGGCTCAGGTTGGCGGCCTGGCCGGCCATGATCGGGTTCTTGCGCTTGCCTTCCTTGTAGTGCTTGAGCGCCGTGGCGAGGTAGTCGGCATGCTGCCCGGCGATCTTGGGGAACTCGGGGCTCGCGCTCACGCCCGTGGGACCGTGGCAGGCCTTGCAGGGCTCGGCCTTGGTGGCGCCCGCGGCGGCGTCGCCCTTGGCGAAGGCGGGCGCGCTCAGGAAGGCGAGGCACAGGGCGGCGGCACAGATGCGTTTCGTGGCCATGGCGCGCCTCACTTCCCGGCGGCGACGGCGGTGCCGTCGGCCGACTGGGCGTAGTAGGCGGCCAGGTCCTCCATGTCCTTCTCGGACAGGTGGGAGGCGATGGCGCGCATCGTCGGGTGGTCGCGGTCGCCCTTCTGGTACTCCTTGAGCGCGGCCACGATGTAGGCGGCGTGCTGCCCGCCGAGCTTGGGCACGTGGTAGACCTCGGGGAACGCGGTCTTCCACCCGGGGATGCCGTGGCAGCCCATGCACTGGAAGTTCTTCTGTCGCCCGAGGGCGGGATCGCCAGCGGCGTGGGCCGTGGCGGCAAGGGCCGCGAAGGCGGCGGCCAGGAGCAGACGGGTTCGGGACATGGCGCCTCTTGTGATGGGGACTGCGGGTGGGCTCCCGGTCCCCTTCCCAAGGTCCCGGCGCCCGTTGCCGCGCGGATTATAGCCCACCGCCCTCGGCCCGCGCCACGGCCGTCAGCGCGACTCGGCGAAGATCGCCTCCAGCGGGCGGGGGGGGCCGAGGTGGAAGCCCTGGCCCCACGGGATGCCGATGGCCGCGAGCTTGCGGGCGATGTCCTCGCTCTCGACGTACTCGGCCACGGTCGCGAGGCCCATGGTGGTGGCGATCTTGTGGATCGCCTCGACGAGGGCGTAGTCCAGGTAGCTGCGCGCCACGCCCTTGACGAACAGCCCGTCGATCTTCAGGCCGTCGACCGGGAAGTGCTTCAGGTAGTTGAACGAGGAGAGCCCGCTGCCGAAGTCGTCCAGCCAGAAGCGCACGCCCAGGGCGCGCAGGGCCTCGATGGCGGCGCGCGCGCGCTCGACGTTGGCGATGGCCGCCGTCTCCGTGATCTCGAAGCACACGCTGGCCGGCGGCACGTCGTGGCGCGCGAAGCACTCGCGCACGAAGTCGCCGAAGTCCGGGCTGGAGAGCGTGTGGCCGGAGAGGTTGATGGAGAACTCGGCCGGCCGCGGCTCGCCGCGCTCGCGCGCCAGGCGCCGGAAGTCGGCGAAGGCGCGCTCGACCACCCACCGGTCGATCGTGACCATGAGGTCGTAGCGCTCCGCCACCGGGATGAACGACATCGGCAGGATCAGCTCGCCCCCCGTCTCGCTCATGCGCAGCAGCGCCTCCAGGCGCGGCACCGCGCCCGGCTCGCGCTCGGCGGCGATGGCGACGATGGGCTGGTAGAGCAGCGTGAAGGCGCCGCTCGCGATGGCGTCGTTGATGCGCTTGAGCCAGCCGCGGCTCGTCTGGCGCAGGTACTGCGAGGCCTCCGCCTCGTGGAAGGCGACCACGCGGTTGCGCCCCTGCTCCTTGGCGGCGAAGCAGGCGCTGTCGGCCTCGTTGAAGATGGCCGACAGGCTCGGCGTGAGGCGCGTGATGGCCACCACGCCCACGCTCACCCCCACCTGGAAGGCGTGCTCGGCCCATTCGAACTGCCAGGCCTGCACGGCATCGCGGATGCGGGTGCCCGTCTCCATGGCGTAGTCGGCGCTGCAGTTCTCGAGGAGCACCGCGAACTCGTCCCCGCCGATGCGCGCCAGGAGCTCCTCCTCGCGCACGCAGGCGCGCAGCACCGGCACCAGGCGCCTCAGGAGCTCGTCGCCCGCGAGGTGGCCGAAGGCGTCGTTGATGCGGTGCAGGAAGTCGATGTCGAGGTAGACGAGCGCGTGCGAGCCGCCCTGCCCGCGCGCCGAGGCGAGCGCGGTCTCCAGGCGCTCCTCGAGCGTCTTGCGGTTCGCGAGCCCCGTGAGCGGGTCGTGCGTGGTGAGGAAGAAGACCTGCTGGCGCGCGGTGTCCAGGCGCTCCTGCAGGCGCTGCTCGCGCGACTGGTAGTCGCTGGCGAGCGCGAGCACCTCGCGCTTGAGGGTCTCGAGCGGCGGGTCGAGCTCGGGCAGGTCGGCCTCGGCCACGCCCGCGGTGGTGCGGCGCACGGCCTCGCGGATCACGTGGACCTCGCCGTCGAGGACGCGCGCGGTGCGCCGCGCGAGCTCGAACACCGAGGCCACCGCCGCCGCCAGGGCCAGGGCCCAGGTCCACACCTGCGCCTGCTGGCCCACGCCCAGCACGGCCCGCACCAGGGCGAAGGCGCCGCAGAACACGGCGATCGGGATGGCGCCGAGCGCGACGAGCCTCGCCGCCAGCTGCTTGGCCTCGTCCCGGGGGAGCGGCGTCGGGGCCATGGCGTCGTCAGCCGCCTTCCGCGGCCCGCTTCCAGACGCAGCGGCCGCGGCTCTCCTGGTCGATGCGCTCGCACATCGCCGCGTGCGCGGCGAGCTCGGCCGCGCTCGCGCGCACCACCGCCAGGTGCGCGGGCCGGTCGGGCGCGCCCCCGGCGACGCCGGCCGCGCCCGCCGGGGCGAGCGAGATGTCCAGCGTGTCCTGCCCCCGCGTCATCGCGAGCCACACGTCCGCCAGCAGCTGCGCGTCCAGGAGCGCGCCGTGAAGGGCGCGGCGCGAGTTGTCCACCTGGTAGCGCTCGCAGAGGGCGTCCAGGGAGTTGCGCTTGCCGGGGTGCATCTCGCGGGCGAGCGCCAGCGTGTCGGTGACGGTGCACGAGGCCCCGATGCCGGGGCGGCCCGCGAGGGCGAGCTCGGCGTCC
>JAKOWJ010000343.1 GCA_029781595.1 Pseudomonadota bacterium
CGAGGCGATCACGCCGGTGCTGCTGCGCGAGGCCTGCGCGCCGCACCTGGCCGCCGCGCAGGAGGGACGCGCGCTCGCGGTGGCCCCGCTGGTGGCCGCCCACGCGCGCCTCGCGGCCGCCGCCGACGCGACCGTGGTGGAGGGCGTCGGGGGCTTCCTCGTGCCGCTGTCGGCGCACGAGGACACGCGCGACCTCGCGCACGCGCTGGGCCTGCCCGTCGTGCTGGTCGTGGGACTTCGCCTGGGCTGCCTCAACCACGCGCTGCTCGCGGCGCAGTCCATCGCCGGCGCCGGGCTCGCGCTCGCCGGCTGGATCGCCAATGCCGTCGACCCGGCGATGGCCTTCGCGGACGGCAACGTGCAGGCGCTTCGCGAGCGGCTGCCGGCGCCGCTGCTCGGCCGCCTGCCGCACGCGCCGGGCGCCGACCCGTCCCGCCTCGTCGGGCACCTCGACGCCGGCGCCCTCGCCCGCGCATTGCCGTGAACGCCATCCTCTTCGACCTCGACGGCACCCTCACCGACCCGTTCGAGGGCATCACGCGCTCGCTCGCCTACGCGCTCGGGCGCATGGGCCGCGAGGCGCCGCCGCCCGAGACCCTGGGCTTCGCCATCGGGCCGCCGCTGCGCCAGTCGCTCGCCCGCCTGCTCGGCACCGACTCGCCAGAGGCGGTGGAGCGGGCGCTGGGTCACTACCGCGAGCGCTTCGGCGAGGTGGGGCTCTTCGAGAACGCGCCGTACGAGGGCGTGGCGGCGGCCCTCGCGCAACTTCGCGCGGCCGGGCACCGCCTGTTCGTGGCCACCTCGAAGCCCCGCGTCTACGCCGAGCGGATCGTGCGCCGCTTCGCGCTCGAGCCGCACTTCGAGGCCGTGCACGGCTGCGAGCTGGACGGCACGCGCGAGGACAAGCGCGAGCTCCTCGCGCACCTGCTGCCCGCCCACGGCCTCGCCGCGCCGCAGGCGGCGATGGTGGGCGACCGCGGCGCCGACATGCGCGCCGCGCGCCACCACGGCGCGTTCGCGGTGGGCGTGACCTGGGGGTACGGCACGGCCGCGGAGCTCCTGGAGGGCGGCGCGCAGCGCCTGCTCGATTCTCCCGGCGCGCTCGCCGGGGCCTTCGCGTCCGGCGCCTAGTCCTCGAACGCCGCCGAGAGCAGCGCCACGCCGTGCGCGCCGTGGCGCCGGGCCTCGGCGAGGTCCGTGCGCCGCAGGCCGCCGATCGCGTAGGCGGGCACCGGGCCGTCGCGCACGAGCGCCGCGAAGCCGTCCCAGCCGAGGACCGCGGCGCCGGGGTGCGACGCCGTGGGCTTCACGGGACCGACCACCACGTAGTCCAGGCCAAGCCGCGCGGCGTGGGCCATCTCCCTCGCGTCGTGGCACGAGGCGCCCGCGAGGCGGCCGGCGGGACGCTCGCGCGCCGCCATCAGCGCGCGCGCGGTGAGGTGCACGCCGTCGGCCTGCGGCCACTCGCCGCAGTCGCTGTTGACGACCACGAGCGCGCCGAAGGGCGTGCCGCGCGTGAGCGCGCGGGAGAGCACGAACTGCACGCGCTGCGGCTCGAGCCCCTTTTCGCGCACCTGCACCAGCAGCGGCTCGCGCAGCACCCGCGCGGAGAGCGCGAGCGCCCACGCGTCCACGCCCCGGCGCGCGGCGTCCGAGACGATCATCGTCGCCGGCAGCGCGAGGGCGGCCAGCACCGGCGCGTTGGCCGGCAGCATCGGGCTCACGTCGGGTGCGCCGACGCGCTGCCAGGCGATGGCCTGCTCCTCGAGCGGCTGCGGCTCGCCCTCCCAGGCGGTGACGCGGTAGAAGTGCAGCCGCACCGTCGCGTGCGTGTAGGCGTACACGCGCGTGATCCAGGGCGTCGCCTCGAGCACGCGGATGCCCAGCTCCTCGGCGAGCTCGCGGTCGAGCGCGGCACGCGGGTCCTCGCCGGGCTCGATCTTGCCGCCGGGGAACTCCCAGTAGCCGGGGTAGGGCTTGCCCTCGGGGCGGCAGGCGAGGAGGAAGGTGCCGTCGGGCCGCTCGATGACGGCGGCGGCGACCTCGGTGGGCGCCGTCACTTGCGCGGTCGCGCGCCGCCGCGGCCCACCCAGTCGCGCGCGAACTGCCAGGCGACGCGCCCGCTGCGCGAGCCGCGCTCCAGCGACCACAGCCGCGCGGCCGATCGCATGGCCTCGTCCGGCCTGCCGCCCAGCGCGCCGACCCAGTGCGAGGCGATGTCCAGGTACTGCTCCTGGTCGAACGGGTAGAAGGACAGCCACAGGCCGAAGCGCTCGGAGAGCGAGATCTTCTCCTCCGTGGTCTCGCCGGGGTGGATCTCGCCGCCGACGTGCCTCGCCTCCAGGTTCTCGTCCATGAACTCCGGCATGAGGTGGCGCCGGTTGGAGGTGGCGTAGATGAGCAGGTTGTCGGCGGAGCCCGCGATGCTGCCGTCGAGGGCCACCTTGAGCGACTTGTAGCCGGGGTCGGAGGCCTCGAAGGACAGGTCGTCGCAGAACACGACGAAGCGCTCCTTGCGGCCGGAGACGAGGTCGACGATGTCGGGCAGGTCCACGAGGTCGGACTTGTCCACCTCGATGAGGCGCAGGCCCTTGCGCGAGAACTCGTTGAGCGCCGCCTTCACCAGCGAGCTCTTGCCGGTGCCGCGCGCGCCGGTGAGCAGCACGTTGTTGGCGGGCCGGCCGGCGACGAACTGCGCCGTGTTCTCGCGCAGGCGCTTCTTCTGGTCGTCGATGTCCTTCAGGTCCGCGAAGGCGATGGCGTGGGGATGGCGAACCGGGTCGAGGAAGCCGCGGCCGGCGCGCTTGCGCCAGCGGTAGGCGGTGCCCGCGCCCCAGTCGACCGGCGTGGCGCCGGGCGGCAGCAGGCGCTCCAGGCGGTCGACGAGCGTGTCGACGCGGGCGAGGAAGCGGTCGAGGGAGTCGGTCATTTGAGGCGGAAGACGAGCAGCCAGTAGTACTGCGTCTCCTCCAGGTGCGCCTCGGCCGCGAACGGGCGCACCGCGTCGGCGAGGTCGGAGGCGGAGGGGAAGTTCTTGAGCACCTCGTGCGTCTCGCCCGACTTGAGCTGGCGCAGCTGGTAGGTGTTGCCCTCGGCGTCGCGGCGGGAGACGGGCGTGGAGCTGCCGGCCACGAAGCGGTTGTCGAGCATGGCCACGAGGGCGCCGGAGGGCAGCGCCGCGGCCATGCCGGAGAGCCAGCGCGCGAGGTCCGACTTGCGCACGTGCGACCACCAGAAGCCCGCGAAGGCCGCGTCGCACCCCTCGCAGAGCCCGCCGGGCGAAAAGGCGTCCGCGCGGGCGAAGCGCACCCGGCCCGGGGGCACGGGCTTCTCGCGCGCGATCTCGAGCACGGCCTCGTTGATGTCGCAGGCGGTCACGTGCGCGGCCGTGCGCGCGATGAACTGCGTCCAGTACCCGGTGCCGCACGCGACCTCGAGCACCCGCCGCCCGGCGAAGAGCGCCGGCAGCCGCCCGCGCAGCCACGCGAGCTCCTCCTGGCGCTCCGCCTTGTCGTAGATGCCCTCGTACTCGCGCGCGCGCTTCGCGTAGTAGTCCTCGTGGGGGGTCACGGTGCCTCCGGCGCGCTAGCTGCGGTAGTCCGCGTTGATCTTCACGTAGTCGTAGGAGAAGTCGCAGGTCCAGACCGTGGCGGTCTCGGCCCCGCGCCCCAGCCCCACGCGCACGGTGATCTCGGCCGGGGCCATGGCGGCCTGGCCCTGCGCCTCGGTGTAGGCGGCCGCGCGCCCGCCCTTCTCCGCCACCAGCGCCTCGCCCAGGTGCAGCGTCACCTGCGCCGGGTCGAGGTCCGCGAGGCCCGCGTTGCCCACCGCGCACAGGATGCGGCCGAGGTTCGGGTCCGAGGCGAAGAAGGCGGTCTTCACGAGCGGCGAGTGAGCGATCGACTTGCCCACGCGCAGGCACTCCTCGCGCGTGGCGCCGCCCTCGACGACGAGGGTGATGAACTTGGTGGCGCCCTCGCCGTCGCGCACGATGGCCTGGGACAGGACCTGCGCGACCTCCAGCACGCACTCGGCGAGCCGCGTGTACTCGGCGGTGCCCTCGCCCACGATGGGCGGGTTGCCCGCGGCGCCGGTGGCGACCAGCAGGAAGGAGTCGTTGGTGGAGGTGTCCCCGTCGACGGTCACCGCGTTGAACGAGCGGTCGGCCACGAAGCGCACCAGGTCGCGCAGCGCGTCCTGGCCCACGGCCGCGTCGGTGGCCACGAAGCCCAGCATCGTCGCCATGTTGGGCTGGATCATGCCGGCGCCCTTGGCGATGCCGGTGACGGTGATGGTGCGCCCGTCGATCACCGCCTGGCGCGAGACCGCCTTGGGCACCGTGTCCGTCGTCATGATGGCGGCCGCGGCCTGCGCCCACCCGTCGGCGCGCAGCGCCGCCACCGCGGCGGGGATGCCCGCCTCGAGGCGATCGACCGGCAGGTGCTCCATGATCACGCCCGTCGAGAACGGCAGCACCGCGCCCGCCTCCACGCCCAGCGCCCGGCCCACGGCCTCGCAGGTGGCGCGGGCGGCGGCGAGCCCCGCCTCGCCCGTGCCGGCGTTGGCGATGCCCGTGTTGACGACGAGCGCGCGCACCGGCTTGCCGGCGGCCAGGTGCTCCCGGCACACCAGGACCGGCGCGGCGCAGTAGCGATTGCGCGTGAAGACGCCCGCGACGCGCGCGCCCTCGTCGAGCGCGACCACCAGCAGGTCGCGGCGGTCCTTCTTGCGGATGCCGGCCTCGGCGGTGCCCAGCCGCACGCCGGCGATGGAGAGGAGGTCTTCCGCGCGCGGCGGAGCGAGATTGACGGCCATGGTGCGGCGAATTATCGCACGCCCCCGCCGCGGGGGCCGGCGCTCAGGCCGCCTTGGGCCGCAGCCTCGCCATGGCGAGCACGTCGGCGTAGCGGCCGTCGCGCAGCGCGTACGCGCGCATCCGGCCCTCCTCCTCGAAGCCGAACTTGCGGTAGAGCGCGATGGCGCGCGCGTTGTCGGCGAAGACGGTGAGCTCCAGGCGGAAGACCGGCAGCCACCCGTCGGCGAGCCCCGTGAGCGCGGCGAGGAGCGCGGTGCCCACGCCCTTGCCCTGCCAGGCCGAGGGCACCGTGACGCCCAGCGCCAGGGCGTGCGCGCGCCGCGGGGAGTTGCCGGCCGGGTGCAGCCCGGCGTTGCCCACCACCTGCCCGTCCACGCAGGCGACCAGGATCACGTGCCCGTCGGCGGGCTCGGCCAGGCGCTTGCGCCAGTTCTCGCGCGAGGGAAACGGCAGCTGCAGGGTGCCGGTGTAGGCGCTCTCGTCGGTGAAGTTGCGCCAGACGGCCTCGTAGTCCTCGGGCTCGGCCCGCCGCACCTGGATGTCCATGCGGCGAAGGATGCGGGGCCGGCTCCCCGCGCGTCAACCGGGCGCGCCGCGCCCGCGCTCAG
>JAKOWJ010000351.1 GCA_029781595.1 Pseudomonadota bacterium
CAAGCGCCACCCCACGCTGGGCAAGGGCGTGGTGGTGGGGGCCGGCGCCAAGATCCTCGGCCCCTTCGAGGTGGGCGACGGCGCGAAGATCGGCTCGAACTCCGTGGTGGTGAAGCCGGTTCCCCCCGGGGCGACCGTCGTGGGCATTCCCGCCCGCGTCGTCGAGGACCACACCGCCGCGCGCATGGCCTTCGACGCGTATGCCGTCAGCGGCAACCTGGACGACCCGCTCAACCAGGTGCTGCAGACGCTGGGCGCGCGCACCGAGGACGTCGACGGGCGCCTGGCGGAGCTGCTGCGGCGCGTTTCGGCGCTGGAGGGAAAAGATCAGGAAAATCATGCGGATGCCGAGCCCCTGCGGTCCGTGGGCGGGGGCCGGTCCGGAAATAGTTGACCAAATCCATCGGCTTTTTTATACTTGAGCGATCCGGTCGGGATTGTCCGGCCCCAGACGAGACGAGGCTCCCATGCGACTCACCACCAAAGGCAGGTTCGCGGTCACGGCGATGCTCGACCTGGCGCTGCACTCGACGAAGGGCCCGGTGACGCTCGCCGGGATCAGCGCCCGGCAGCGCATCTCGCTCTCGTACCTGGAGCAGCTCTTCGGCAAGCTGCGCCGCCGCTCCCTGGTGGAGAGCGTGCGCGGTCCCGGCGGCGGCTACCACCTGGCGCGCGACGCCTCGCTCGTCACCGTGGCCGACATCATCAACGCGGTGGAGGAGTCGATCGACTCCACGCAGTGCGGCGGCAAGGAGAACTGCCACGACAACCACCGCTGCATGACCCACGACCTGTGGGAGGAGCTCAACGCGACGGTGCACGGCTTCCTGTCGCGCGTCTCGCTCGCCCAGCTCGTCGAGAAGCAGCGTTCCAAGCCCGTCTCGGTGGTGGCCGCGCGCCCGCGCTCGCCGCGCTCCGACGGGCCCATCATCACCGTCTGAGCGGCCCCGCCGCGGGATCCCCGACATGAACGACCCCAAGCACCCCATCTACCTCGACTACTCCGCCACGACGCCGGTGGACCCGCGCGTGGCCGAGAAGATGATCCCCTGGCTCGTCGAGCGCTTCGGCAACCCGGCCTCCCGCAGCCACGCCTACGGCTGGGAGGCCGAGGAGGCCGTGGAGAACGCGCGTGCCGAGGTGGCGCGCCTCGTGAACGCCGACCCGAAGGAGATCGTCTGGACCTCCGGCGCCACCGAGTCCAACAACCTCGCCCTGAAGGGCGCCGCGCACTTCCACGCCTCGCGCGGCAAGCACCTGGTGACCGTGAAGACCGAGCACAAGGCCGTGCTCGACACGGTGCGCGAGCTCGAGCGCGTGGGCTTCGAGGCCACCTACCTCGACCCGGAGCCCGACGGCCTCGTGGATCCCGCGAAGTTCGAGGCGGCCCTGCGCCCGGACACGACCGTCGCCTCGGTGATGCTCGTGAACAACGAGATCGGCGTGATCCAGCCCATCGAGCGGCTCGGCGAGATCTGCCGCGCGCGCGGCGTCGTGTTCCACGTGGACGCCGCGCAGGCCACGGGCAAGGTGCCCATCGACCTCGCCGCGCTCAAGGTGGACCTCATGAGCTTCTCGGCGCACAAGACCTACGGGCCCAAGGGCATCGGCGCCCTGTACGTGCGCCGCAAGCCCCGCGTGCGCATCGAGGCGCAGATGCACGGCGGCGGCCACGAGCGGGGCCTGCGCTCGGGCACCCTGCCCACGCACCAGATCGTCGGCATGGGCGAGGCCTTCCGCCTGGCCCGGCTGGAGATGGCCACGGAGAACGAGCGCATCCGCATGCTGCGCGACCGGCTGCTCGAAGGCGTGCGCGGCCTGGAGGAGGTGTACGTGAACGGCGACCTGGAGCGCCGCGTGCCCCACAACCTCAACGTGAGCTTCAACTTCGTCGAGGGCGAGTCGCTCATCATGGGCATGAAGGAGCTGGCGGTGTCCTCGGGCTCGGCCTGCACCTCCGCCTCGCTCGAGCCGTCCTACGTGCTGCGCGCGCTGGGGCGCAACGACGAGCTGGCGCACAGCTCCATCCGCTTCACCATCGGCCGCTACACCACCGAGGCCGACATCGACTTCGCGGTGAAGCTCATCCGCGAGCGCATCGGCAAGCTGCGCGAGATGAGCCCGCTGTGGGAGATGTACAAGGAAGGCATCGACCTGAATTCCGTCCAATGGGCGGCGCACTGAGGGACAGACCATGGCTTACAGCACGAAAGTCATCGACCACTACGAGAACCCCCGCAACGTCGGGTCGTTCGGCAAGGACGAGCAGGGCGTGGCCACCGGGATGGTGGGCGCGCCCGCCTGCGGCGACGTGATGAAGCTGCAGATCAAGGTCGGCGCCGGCGGCGTCATCGAGGACGCGAAGTTCAAGACCTACGGCTGCGGCTCGGCCATCGCCTCCTCCTCGCTCGTCACCGAGTGGGTGAAGGGCAAGACGCTGGACGAGGCCGCCGGCATCCGCAACACGCAGATCGCCGAGGAGCTCGCGCTCCCGCCGGTGAAGATCCACTGCTCGATCCTCGCGGAGGACGCCATCAAGGCGGCCATCGCGGACTACCGCAAGAAGTACGGCGAGGGCGGCTCGGGCGACGAGAAGAAGGCGGCCGACTGATGAGCGTGACCCTCACCGAGCGCGCGGCGGACCACGTCCAGCGCTACATGGCCAAGCGCGGCAAGGGCCTGGGCCTGCGCCTGGGCGTGAAGACCACGGGCTGCTCCGGCCTCGCCTACAAGCTCGAGTTCGCCGACGAGGTGAACGAGGGCGACGTGCAGTTCGAGTCCAACGGCGTGCGCGTCCTCGTGGACCCGAAGAGCCTCGCCTACCTCGACGGCACGGAGCTCGACTTCGTGCGCGAGGGCCTGAACGAGGGGTTCCGGTTCCGCAACCCCAACGAGAAGGACCGCTGCGGCTGCGGGGAGTCGTTCAACATCTGATCGCGCCGTGCGGCGCGGGCGGGGCGACGGCCCGCCCCCGCGCCGGCCCGGCCGACGGCCGGGAGAGCGAACCGAAGGCGGGAGAGCGCCTCGCGCCCCCCACCCTGCCATGACCGCCGAATTCACCCGCAACCACTTCGAGCTCCTGGGGCTGCCGCCCGCCTTCGCGGTCGACCTGCAGGCCCTGGAGCGCGCCTACCGGGAGCTGCAGGGCCGCGTCCACCCGGACCGCTTCGCAGCCGCGAGCGAGGCCGAGCGGCGCGTGGCGATGCAGTGGGCGGCGCGCGCCAACGAGGCGTACCGGACGCTGCGCAACCCCATCGACCGCGCGCGCTACCTGCTGGGCCTGAAGGGCTACGACACCGGCGAGGAGTCCAACACCGCCATGCCGCCCGACTTCCTCATGCAGCAGATGGCCTGGCGCGAGCAGGTGGAGGAGGGCCTCGGCAGCCGGGACCCGGCCGCCCTCGAGGCCCTGCGCGGCGAGATCGGCCGCGAGCGCGCCGAGATGCACGCGCTCCTCGCGCGGGCGCTGGGAGACGAGCGCAACTACGACGCCGGCTGCTCGCTGGTGCGCAAGCTGCGCTTCCTCGACCGGCTCGAGGCCGAGGTGGACGACGCGCTGGAGACGCTGGCCGAGGGCGCGCGCTGAGCGCGCCCGCCCGAGAGGAAAACCGATGTCACTGCTGCAGATCTCCGAACCCGGACTTTCCCCCGAGCCCCACCAGCGGCGCATCGCCGTGGGCATCGACCTGGGCACGACGCACTCGCTCGTGGCCACGGTGCGAAGCGGGTCCGCCGAGTGCCTCCCGGACGGGCAGGGGCGCATCCTGCTGCCGTCGATCGTGCACTACGCGGCGGGCACGGATCCCGTCGTGGGACAGGACGCGCAGGCGCTCGCCGCCGACGACCCCGCCAACACGATCGTCTCGGTCAAGCGCTTCATGGGCCGGGGCGTGGCGGACGTCGCCAAGTACGGGGCGCTGCCCTACCGCTTCGTCGACGCGCCCGGCATGGTCGCCATCGAGACGGCCGCGGGACTGCGCTCGCCCGTGCAGGTGTCGGCCGACATCCTGCACACGCTGCGCGCGCGGGCCGAGGCGAGCCTGGGCGGCGAGCTCTTCGGCGCGGTGGTGACGGTGCCCGCGTACTTCGACGACGCGCAGCGGCAGGCCACCAAGGACGCCGCGCGCATCGCGGGCCTGAACGTGCTGCGCCTGCTCAACGAGCCCACGGCCGCGGCCATCGCCTACGGGCTGGACAACGCCTCCGAGGGCACCTTCGCCATCTTCGACCTGGGCGGCGGCACCTTCGACCTGTCGATCCTGCGCCTGACGCGCGGCGTCTTCGAGGTGCTCGCCACGAGCGGGGACTCGGCGCTGGGCGGCGACGACTTCGACCAGGCGATCGCCGTCCACTGGCGCGTCACGCACGGGCTGGCCGACGCCTCCGGCCGCGACACGCGGCGCCTGCTGGCCGCCGCGCGCAGCGTGAAGGAGCGCCTGTCGGCGGAGGAATCGGCCGATGCGCAGGTCACGCTCACCTGGGGCCAGCAGCTGCACCTGCGCCTCACGCGCGCGGAGTTCGAGGAGATCACCGCGCCCCTGGTGCAGAAGACGCTGGGGCCGACGCGCAAGGCGCTGCGCGACGCGGGGCTCGCCGTCGCGGACGTGGACGGCGTGGTCCTCGTGGGCGGCGCCACGCGCATGCCGCACCTGCAGCGCGCCGTGGCGCGGTTCTTCGGGCGCGAGCCGCTGGTGAACCTCGACCCGGAGCAGGTGGTGGCCCTGGGCGCGGCGATCCAGGCCAACGCCCTGGCGGGCAACCGCGGCGCCGGCGAGGACTGGCTGCTCCTGGACGTGATCCCGCTCTCGCTGGGGCTGGAGACCATGGGCGGGCTCGTGGAGAAGGTCATCCCGCGCAACTCGACGATCCCCGTGGCCCGCGCGCAGGAGTTCACGACCTTCCGCGACGGGCAGTCGGCGATGGCCATCCACGTCGTGCAGGGCGAGCGGGAGCTCGTGTCGGACTGCCGCTCGCTCGCGCGATTCGAGCTGCGCGGCATCCCGCCCATGGTGGCGGGGGCGGCGCGGATCGTGGTGACCTTCCAGGTGGACGCCGACGGGCTCCTGTCGGTGTCGGCGCAGGAGAAGACGACGGGCGTGAGCGCCGCCGTGGCCGTGAAGCCCTCCTACGGGCTCACCGACGACGAGGTGGCCCGCATGCTCCGCGAGGGCTTCGACCACGCGCAGGCCGATCGCGACGCGCGGGCGCTCGCCGAGCAGCAGGTGGAGGCCGACGGCCTCGTGGCCGCGCTCGCGGGCGCGCTGGACGAGGACGGCGACCTGCTCCCGCCGCCGGAGCGCGAGCGCCTGGACGCGGCCCTGGCCTCGCTCGCGGCCGCCCGCGGCGGCTCGGACCACCGCGCCCTCAAGCAGGCCGTCGAGGCGCTCAACCGGGCCTCGGAGCCCTTCGCGGCGAGGCGCATGGACCGCTCGGTCGCGCGCGCGCTCGCCGGGCGCCGCCTGGACGAGGTGCCGACGAAATGACGGCGGTCACCGTCCTGCCCCACGCCGCGCTGTGCCCCGCCGGCGCGAGCTTCGAGGTGGAGCCGGGCACGAGCGTGTGCGACGCGCTGCTCGCGCACGGCATCGAGATCGAGCACGCGTGCGAGAAGTCCTGCGCCTGCACGACCTGCCACGTGATCGTGCGCGAGGGATTCGATTCGCTGGCGCCGGCCTCCGACAAGGAGGACGACCTGCTCGACAAGGCCTGGGGCCTGGAGTTCACCTCGCGGCTGTCGTGCCAGGCGCGGGTGGGCACGTCGCCGCTCACCGTCGAGATCCCCAGGTACACGATCAACCAGGTGTCCGAGGGCAAGCGCTGAGGCCCGCGGACCGAGGAGGCGAAGACCATGAAATGGACCGACACGCGCGAGATCGCGATCGCGCTCGCCGAGGCGCTCCCCGACGTGGACCCGAGGACGGTGCGCTACACGGACCTGCACCGGTGGGTCATGGGGCTGCCGGGATTCGCCGACGCGCCGGACCGCTCCGGCGAGAAGATCCTCGAGGCGATCCAGATGGCCTGGATCGACGAGGCGGACTAGCCGCGGGGACGCGACGGGCGCGCCCCCGCGATCCGGCGCCGCTCAGTTGGGCTCGATGGTGAACGAGCCGTCCTTGGCGATCTCGATGTCGCCCTTCACGAAGGCAACGTTGAAGCCGCGCTCCTTGAGCTTGTGGTACGCCATCTCGGCGCGCACGCCGGTGGAGCAGTGCGCGACGATGCGCTTGTCCTTCGGCAGCTCGGCCACGCGCGCGAGGAGCTCCTCGTCGGGGATGAGCTTGGCGCCCTTGATCATGCCGGCGTTGGCCTCGTCGCTGTTGCGCACGTCGAGGATGAGCGTGTCGGCCGGCGTCTTCGCGGCGAGCGCCCGGAAGGCGTCGATGCCGATGTCGCCCGGGCGCGGCCTGGGCACGAAGGCGACCTTGGTCGCCGGGGCGCCCGTGGCCACGGCGTAGCCCGCGCCCTTCCAGCCCTCGAAGCCGCCCGTGACCACCGTCACGAACGGGTAGCCGGCGCCGGTGATGGCCGAGGCCACCGCCATCGCGGCCTTCCCGTCGCCACCGTCGTAGACCATGATCGGCGCCTTCTTCTCCTTCGCGGGGAAGCCGGCGAGCGCGGCCTTCACCTGGCCGGGCGCGATCGCCACGGCGCCCGGGATGAAGCCCTGCGCCACCTCGGCGGCGGGGCGCGCGTCGATGAGCACGTGCGGGATGCCCTTGTCGATCCACGCGGCCTTCAGGTGCGCGCCGGCCAGCACGCCGACGGACTTCTGGGTCCACTCGGGCCAGCCCTCGCGGTACACGCGCGCGTTGGTGTAGCCCAGGGCCTCCGCGCGGCGCAGCGAGTTCGGGCTC
Organism: Pseudomonadota bacterium; assembly: GCA_029781595.1. Taxonomy (GTDB): domain Bacteria; phylum Pseudomonadota; class Gammaproteobacteria; order Burkholderiales; family Usitatibacteraceae; genus FEB-7. Next base: position 6,858 of record JAKOWJ010000351.1, read on the forward strand.
AGCATGCACGTGATGCCCTGGCAGAAGAACACGATGCGCGTGGCCTTGTCGGCCGGCAGCATCTTCGCCGCCAGCGCGTCGAAGCCCTTCGTGGTGAACGGCACGTTGATCGCGGTGGGGATGGTGCCTTCCTGGACGCGCGGCAGCGGGCGCGAGTCGACCAGGACGTACTTCCCGGCCTCGGGGCCCATGGCGACCAGGGCCGCGACGTCGTCGTACTTCACCAGCTTCTCGGGGGCGATCTTGATGGGGCCCTTGAACCAGATGCGGGTGGCGGTCTTCACGCCGTCCTTCTCGACGAACGCGATCTTGGACTCGTGGCCCTTGCGCATGTCGCGCAGCGCCTCGGCGGGCTTCGGATCTCCCCCCTCGAAGACCGCGATGGCCTTCGGGTCGAACTTCACGATCTCGGTGGCGCCGTCGACGCGCAGCTGGATCGACTGCGACTTGAAGGCCACGTTCTCGAAGTTGCCCATGACCTCGTCCGCACCGGCCTTGTGGCAGTTGGTGCAGAACTTGGGGATGTTGGCGCGGCCGGCCGACGGCGCCTGGGCGAGGGCCGCGGGCGCGAGGCCGGCGGCGATGAGCAGGACGAGGGTGCGGACCTTCATGACAGCTCCTTTCGGCTAGGGAATTTGGAGGCGGGGCTGCGCCGGTTGGAGGCCGATCCGCGCGTGCAGCGCCCGACGCCTGCCATTGGACGATGGCGGGGGCCGGTGGCGGGTGACCTATATCAATCGCGCCTTATATACCCCCCTGGATGGTCGGGGGAGTATGCGAGAGGGGGCGAAAAAAAAGGGGCAGGAGACCTGCCCCACAAGGCGCACTCTTTGAGACTGGAGGAGAATCCACCGGCCTTTCACCGGCGCGGGGCGGAGGGAGCCCTGGATGACGCTTCGCCCGATTATGTAGCAAGCCCGGTGCCAAGTCCATGTTCCCGATGTAAATCAGGAATTTACGGGGAACTCCTCAGACTCGTCTCCAGCTTGCCGGTTCCCGCCCTGTCGTCAACTGGCGACAGGGTCGCGCCGCCAGGCGCTAAGCCATTGATTCGACTCGGCCCACCTTGTCTCCGCGCGGAGACAGCGCGGCCTAGCGCGAGCCCGGCTTGAACATGGCCGCCTCGATCCCGTGCCGCTGCAGGAGCTTGTAGAACTCCGTGCGGTTGCGGCGCGCGAGGCGGGCGGCCTGGGAAACGCTGCCCTGCGTGATCTTCATGAGGCGCGTGAGGTAGTCGCGCTCGAAGCGCTTCCTCGCGTCCTCGAACGAGGTCATCTCGTGCATCTCCACCTGGATCGCCTGCTCGACGAACGCGCCCGGGATGATCTCGGTGGGGCACAGGGCCACGGACTGCTCGACGACGTTGTAGAGCTGGCGCACGTTGCCGGGCCAGCGCGCCTTGCCCAGGAGCTCGAGCGCGTCCGGGGCGAACGAGGCCTTCTCGCGGCCGTAGCGCGGCGCGAGCGTCGACAGGAAGTGGCGCGCGAGGAGCGCGATGTCCTCCGGGCGCTCGGCGAGCGAGGGCAGGCGCAGCCCCACCACGTTGAGCCGGTAGTAGAGGTCCTCGCGGAACCCCCCGGATTCCTTCTCGCGGGCGAGGTCGCGGTGCGTCGCGGAGATGATGCGCACGTCGATGGGGATGGTGCGCGAGGCGCCGATGGGCCGCACCTCGCGCGCCTCGATCACGCGCAGCAGCTTCACCTGCAGGGCGAGGGGCATGTCGCCGATCTCGTCGAGGAACAGGGTGCCCTTGTCGGCGCTCACGAAGAGGCCCCGGTGGTCGGCGATGGCGCCGGTGAACGAGCCCTTGGTGTGGCCGAAGAGCTCGCTCTCGAGGAGCGTCTCGGGGATGGCGCCGCAGTTGATGGCGATGAACGGCTGGGCGGCGCGCGGGCTCGCGCGGTGGATCGCGCGGGCCAGCAGCTCCTTGCCCGTGCCGCTCTCGCCCTGGATGAGCACGCTCGCGTCGCTGGCGGCCACGCGCTGGGCGCGGGAGAGCAGGTCCTCCATGAGCGAGGAGCGCGTCACGATCTCCTCGCGCCAGGCCTGTCCCGCGCCGGGCGTGCCGTGGTGGCCGCCGTGCAGCGCGAGGGCGCGCGAGATCTGCGCCAGCAGCTCGTCCGCGTCGTAGGGCTTGGTGAGGTAGCCGAACACCCCGCGCTTCACGGCCGCGACGGCGTCGGGGATCGTGCCGTGCGCCGTGAGGATGATCACGGGCAGCCCCGGGTACTGGGCCTGGATCTCCTGGAAGAGCGCCATGCCGTCCATGCCGCTCATGCGCAGGTCCGAGAGCACGACGTCGGGGCGCGAGGCGGCGATGGCCGCGAGGGCCCGGGCGCCGCTGTCGACGGCGTTCACGGCGAAGCCGTTGGCCTTGAGCCGGATGGCGAGCAGCCGGAGCAGGTCCGGGTCGTCGTCCACCAGCAACAGCGAGGCGCGTTCGGTCGGCGGCACGGGGGCGGGGGGCATCCTAGCGGGGGCGGGGGTCTGGATCGTCAGCATGGGGGCGGTCGGCGAGGCTCTTTTCCAGGTTGGTCAGCGCCTCGAGCTTGCGCTGCAGGGCGTCGGCCCTCTCCTGCTGGGCCTCCGCCCGGCTGCGCTGGGAGTGGGTCTCGCGCCTTTCCTCCCGCGATTTCGCAGCGGCGGTGGCGAGCCCTTCCCGGAGCTTCCGGCGTTCGGTCGCCATGCCTTGCAAGAAGCCTGCCATCGCCCGCAGTTCCGGGTCCGAGGGCAGGGCCCCGCCCGCCACCGGGGCCACGAGCTCCGCCACGCGGGCCTCCTCGGGCAGCCCGGAGACGGTGATCGCCAGGGCCGCCTCGACGCGCTCGTAGGCACCGGCCGGGCCGCGCGCCGGCCGGCGGGCACGCGCGACCTCCTCGGCCAGGGCCCGCGGGTCCATGGCGAGATAGCGTGCGAGCGAGGCGAGCAGCCGCTCCCCGCTCCGGGCGGCGACGGGCGCCGCGGCCGTGACCGGCACGGGGTGCGGCGGCGGCGGGACCCCGGTCGTGCAGGCGGCGAGCAGGGCCGCGAGGCCGGCCGCGGCCCGCCTCACGCGGCGGCCTCCGCGCGGTCTCGCCGGCGGGGAATGCGGATGCGGAAGCGCGCCCCGGGGCCGTCGAGGATCTCGACCTTGCCCTTGTGGAGCTGGACGTACTCCTTGACGATCGACAGGCCCAGGCCGCTGCCCTTGATGGCCGCCACGGGCGCGTCGGTGCCGCGGTAGAACGCCTCGAAGACGCGCTCGCGCTCGGGCGCCGGGATGCCCGGGCCCTCGTCGGCCACCTCGAAGACCGCTTCGCCGCGCTCCTTGTAGAGCTTCACCGTGATGAGGCCGCGCTCGGGCGAGTACTTCACGGCGTTGGAGAGCAGGTTGTCGAGCATGATGCGCACCTTCTCCTCGTCGCAGTACGCCGTGACGTTCTCGCAGTTGAGGTCCACGCGCACGCCGCGCGTGACCATCGCGAGCTTGCGGTCGTTCACGACGCGGCGCACGACGTCGCGCAGCTGGACGATCTTCGCGTCGAGGAACGAGGCCTGGGCGTGCACGGCGCTGTAGTTGAGCAGCCCCTCGATGAGCTTGCGCAGCTCGATGGAGTTCTCGCGCAGGATGCGCGCGATCTCGCGCTGCTCGGCGTTCAGGCTCCCCACGACGCCGGAGGAGAGCAGGTCCGAGCCCTCGCGCAGCGCCGTGAGCGGCGTCTTGAGCTCGTGCGAGATGTGCTGCAGGAAGCGCGTCTTCTGCTCCTCGAGCGTGACCAGGCGCCGGCGCAGCCAGTCGAGCTGCTCGCCCAGCCGCACCATGTCGCCCGGGCCCTCGATCTCGATGGGGCGGGCGAACTCGCCGTCGCCCAGGCGGCGGATCCCGGCGCTCACCTGGTTGATGGGCCGGGCGATGAGGAAGGTGAAGCTCGCGATGAGGAGCACCGCGGTGGGGATGAGCGCCACCATGAGCCAGAAGACGCCGCTGCGCGACTTGACGGCCTGCGCGCGCAGCCGGTCGATGCCCTCGTCGATCACGCGGTCGCCCAGGGCCACCAGCGTCTGCGACCGGCCCGCGAGGCGCGCGAACTCCGCCGCGAGCCGGATGGACAGGTCCGGCGACGGGGGCGAGCTCGACAGCAGGGCGTGGATGTCCTCCTCCATCCTCGCGATGGCCGCCGACTCGGCGCGCTGGGCGTCCGAGAGCGGCATGTCGTCCAGCGAGCGCAGCGTCTGGGCGAAGGCCGCCCGGTTGGCGCGGTAGGCCTCGAGGAACGGCGTCTCGCCGGCCACGGCGTACTGGCGCGCCGTGCGCTCCAGGGAGGCGATGCTGGTGGTGAGCGAGCGGCTCACCTGGGTCACCTTCACCGCCGCGAGCACCGCCTGCTCGGACAGGGCCGCCAGCTTCTCGAACGCCACGGCGTTGGCGAAGAGCGCGAAGACGAGCGGCACCGCCACGATCGTGAAGCCGATGAGGATCAGCGACAGGAAGGAGCGCGGGTACGAGAGCTTCATCGCCGGATCGCGGATGGGGGGCCGGCGATTATCCTACCCCGGCTAGGCGCGGCGCAAACCGGCGGCCGCCGCGTGCTACCATCGCGCCCCTGACGAGCCCCCGATCCGACTCCCATGGCGTACGTATCCGAAGCGACCCGGTTCCTCGGCGACCTCCTCGAGCGGCACCCCGAGCTGAAGGAGCTGCGCAGCCGCAACCGCGCCACCTGGTGGGAGCGCCCCCAGGACCTCGACGAGCAGCGCCGCCGCGAGGCTTCCAGGGTGCCGCTCGGCTCCTACGCCTACTTCCCCCGGCCCCGCAAGCCCGACGCCGCCGCCTAGGGCGGGAAGAGGGCGAGCACCCCGTCCAGCCCCACGTGCGCCAGGCTGTAGGTCGCCTGGCGCCGCACGACGGGCTTGGCGCGGAACGCGATGCTGGTGCCGGCCTGCGCCATCATGTCCAGGTCGTTCGCCCCGTCGCCGATGGCGAGCACGCGCCCGGGCGCGAGTCCCAGCGACTCGCGCATCCGCCGCAGGTGGAACGCCTTGCCCCGGGCGTCTACGAGCGGCCCGCCCACCCGCCCGGCCAGGCGCCCCTCCTCGACCACGAGCGCGTTGGCGTGGGCCTCGGTGAGCCCGAGCCGCTCGCGCAGCCGGTCCGTGAAGAACGTGAAGCCGCCGGAGACGAGCAAGGTCGCGAGGCCGGCGCCGCGGGCGGCCTCGACGAGCGCCTGCGCCCCGGGCGTGAGGCGGATCCGCTCCCGGTAGACGCGCTCGAGCACCGAGGCGTCCAGCCCCGCGAGGGCGGCCACGCGGCTGCGCAGGCTCTCCGCCCAGTCGATCTCGCCGCGCATCGCCGCGGCGGTCACCGCCGCCACCTCGGCCTTGCGCCCCGCGAAGTCGGCGATCTCGTCGATGCACTCGACCGTGATCAGCGTGGAATCCATGTCGAGCGCGAGCAGGCCGAAGTCGGCCAGGCGCCGGCCCGCCGCGACGAATCCCCAGTCGAGCGAGGCGCCCTCGCACCGTCGCGCCACCTCGTCGCGGGCCGAGGGGTCGGCGCCGGCGATGCGCACGGCGGTCGCGGAAAGCCGCTCGACCGCCCCGCCGCGCGACGCCCGCGCGAGGCCGGCGATCGCCGCCTCGGGAAGGTCCGCGCCCTGGACGACGAGATCCGTCGCGCTCATGCCGGCTGCAGGGCCTTGAGGAAACGCCGCACCTCGGCGGCGCGCGCCGGGAGCTGCGGGTGCGCGGCCTCGATGCGCACGCGGTCGGGGCCGGCCATGCGATAGCGGGGCCCCGACTGCACGAGGGCGATGATGCGTCGGCCGTCCACGGGCGGGTCGGGCACGAACTGCACGGCGATGGCCTCGGGCCCGGCGTCGATGCGGGCGACGCCCAGGGGCGCGCCCGCGATGCGCAGGCGGTGGCACTCCAGCAGCACGCGCGCGGCGTCCGGCAGCGCCCCGAAGCGGTCCACCAGCTCCTCGGTCAGGCGCTCGAGCTCCTCGAAGGATGCGCAGTTGGCCAGGCGCTTGTAGAGGACGAGCCGCTCGTGCACGTCGCCGCAGTAGGCGTCGGGCAGCAGCGCCGGCGCGTGCAGGTTCACCTCCGTGGCCACGGCGAGCGGGCGCGAGAGGTCGGGCTCGCGGCCGGCCTTGAGCGACTTCACCGCGTGCTCGAGCATCTCCGTGTAGAGCGCGAAGCCCACGTCGTGGATGCCGCCCGACTGGGACTCGCCCAGCACCTCGCCGGCGCCGCGGATCTCCAGGTCGTGCATGGCGAGGTAGAAGCCGGCCCCGAGGTCCTCCATCATCTGGATGGCCTCCAGGCGCTTCTTCGCGTTGGCGCCCAGCGCGTCCTCCGGGGGCGTGAGGAGGTAGGCGTAGGCCTGGTGGTGGGAGCGTCCCACCCGGCCGCGCAGCTGGTGCAGCTGCGCCAGGCCGAAGCGGTCGGCGCGCTCGATGAGGATGGTGTTGGCCGTCGGCACGTCGATGCCCGTCTCGATGATCGTCGAGCACAGCAGCACGTTGGCGCGCTGGTGGTAGAAGTCGCGCATCACGCGCTCGAGGTCGCGCTCGCGCATCTGCCCGTGGGCCACGGCGATGCGCGCCTCCGGCAGCAGCTTCTCCAGCGCCTCGCGCCGGTTCTCGATGGTCTCGACCTCGTTCCAGAGGTAGTAGGCCTGGCCGCCGCGCTTGAGCTCGCGCAGCACCGCCTCGCGCACGATGCCGGGCGAGTGGCGCGCGACGAAGGTCTTGATGGCCAGGCGCCGCTGCGGGGCGGTGGCGATCACGGAGAAGTCGCGCAGCCCCTCGAGCGACATCGCCAGCGTGCGCGGGATGGGCGTGGCGGTGAGCGTGAGCACGTCCACCTCGGCGCGCAGGCGCTTCAGGCCCTCCTTCTGGCGCACGCCGAAGCGGTGCTCCTCGTCGATGATCACGAGGCCGAGGTTCGCGAACGACACGCCCTTCTGGATGAGCTTGTGCGTGCCGATGGCGATGTCCACGGAGCCGTCCGCCAGTCCCGCCACCGCCGCCGCGATCTCCTTCGGGCTGCGGAAGCGCGAGAGCTCGGCGATGCGCACGGGCCACTGCGCGAAGCGGTCGCTGAAGTTGGCGAAGTGCTGCTCCGCGAGCAGGGTCGTGGGCACCAGGATCGCCACCTGCCGGCCCGCGGCCACCGCCACGAAGGCCGCGCGCATGGCCACCTCGGTCTTGCCGAAGCCCACGTCGCCGCAGACCAGGCGGTCCATGGGCTTGCCGGCCGTCATGTCGCCGAGCACCGCGGCGATGGCGCTCGCCTGGTCGGGCGTCTCCTCGAACTCGAAGCCGGCGGCGAAGGCCTCGTAGTCCTGCGCCTTCACCGGGAAGGCGTAGCCCTGCCGCGCCGCGCGCCGCGCGTACAGGTCCAGGAGCTCGGCGGCGGTGTCGCGCACCTGCTGCGCGGCCTTGCGCCGGGCCTTCTCCCACTGGCCGCTGCCGAGGCGGTGGACGGGCGCCTCCTCGGGCGAGGCGCCGGTGTAGCGGCTGATGACGTGCAGCTGCGCCACGGGCACGTAGAGCTTGTCGCCGCCCTCGTAGGCGAGCTGCAGGAACTCCGTGGGGCCCTCGCCGTGGTCCAGGGTGACGAGCCCCTCGTAGCGGCCGATGCCGTGCTGGCTGTGCACCACGGGGTCGCCGGGCTTCACCTCGGCGAGGTCGCGCAGCATCCCCTCGGCGTTGGTGCGCCCGCGCGCGTCGCGGCGCCGAGACTGGCGCACCTGCGAGGGATAGAGCTCGGCTTCCGTGACCACCGCGAAGCGCTCGGCGGGAAGCGCGAACCCGCCGGCCACCGGGCCGTGCGCGATCGCGAAGCGATCCCCGGCGGCCGAGAAGCCCGCCCACCCTTCCACCGGCGCCGGCTGCAGCCCGTGCTCGGCGAGGAACTGCGTGAGCGTCTCGCGCCGGCCCGGTCCGTCCGCGACGAGCAGCACGCGCCCGTCGAAGCCGGCGAGGAAGTCCTCCAGCGCGCGCAGCGGGCGGGTGGAGCGGCGGTCCACCCCGAGCTCCAGCAGGGCCGCGGGCTCGTGCGCGGGCGCCCCGGCCGGTGCGGGGCCGGCCGCGCCGCTCTTCACGTCGAAGCGGGGGCGGTCCTTCAGCGCGGTGAACAGCGCCTCGGCCGTGAGGTAGAGCTCGCCCGGCGGCAGCAGCGGGCGGTCCGGGTCGCCGCGCAGCAGCTCCCAGCGGGTGCCCAGGTCGCGCCAGAAGCCCTCGGCGCCGGCGGACACGTCCTCGTGCAGGACGAAGGTCGCGCCGGCGGGCAGGTAGTCCAGGAGCGTGGCCGTCGACTCGAAGAAGAGCGGCAGGTAGCACTCCACGCCGGGGGGCGCGATGCCGTTGGAGACGTCCTTGTAGGCGCGGCGCTTGGTGGGGTCGCCCTCGAAGCGCTCGCGGAAGTTGGCCCGGAAGCGGGCGCGCCCCTCCTCGTCCAGCGGGAACTCGCGCGCCGGCAGCAGCCGCACCTCGGGCACCGGGTAGATCGATCGCTGCGAGTCCACGTCGAAGCTGCGGATGGACTCGATCTCGTCGCCCAGGAGGTCCAGGCGGTAGGGCACGGCGCTGCCGGTGGGGAAGAGGTCCACCAGGCCGCCGCGCACGCAGAACTCGCCGGGCGCCATCACCTGCTGGACGGCCGCGTAGCCGGCCAGCGCGAGCTGCGCCTTCAGGCCCCCGAGGTCGAGGCGCGTGCGGGCCCGAAGGAGGAAGGTGCGCGCCGCGAGGTAGGACGGCGGGGGCAGGCGCTGCAGCGCCGTGGCCACCGGCACGATGCCCACGGCCACCTCCCCGCGCGAGAACTGGTGCAGCGTGGCGAGGCGCTCGGAGACCAGGTCCGGGTGCGGCGAGAACTGGTCGTAGGGCAGCGTCTCCCAGTCCGGCAGCCGGTGGACGGCGAGGCCGGGCTCGAACCAGGCGATCTCGTCACGCAGGCGCTCGGCGTCCTGCGCGCCCTGGGTGAGGACGAAGACGGGCCTGGCGGTCGCCGCGAGGCGGGCGATCCAGAACGCGTCGGAGGAGCCCGCCCGGGCGAGCGCCGGCCTGGCCAACGCCTACGCGACGACGACCGGGATCTTCCCGATCTTCGCGCGCCACTGCGCGGGGCCGGCCTTGTGCACCGCGTTGCCCGCGGCGTCGACGGCCACGGTGACGGGCATGTCCTTCACCTCGAACTCGTGGATCGCCTCCATGCCCAGGTCCTCGAAGGCGAGGACGCGCGCCTTGCGGATGGCCTTGGAGACGAGGTAGGCGGCGCCGCCGACGGCGATGCAGTAGACCGCGCCGTGCTTGCGGATGGAGTCGATGGCTACGGCCCCGCGCTCGCTCTTGCCCACCATGCCGATGAGGCCGGTCTGGGCGAGCATCGGCTCGACGAACTTGTCCATGCGCGAGCTCGTCGTCGGCCCCGCGGGACCGACCGCCTCCTCGCGCACGGCGTTGACCGGGCCCACGTAGTAGATGAACCGGTTGGTGAAGTCCACGGGCAGCTTCTCGCCGCGCGCCATCATGTCCACCATGCGCTTGTGCGCGGCGTCGCGGCCGGTGAGGAGCTTGCCGCTGAGCAGGAGGGTCTCGCCCGACTTCCAGGTGGCGATGTCGGCCTTGGTGAGCTTGTCGAGGTCCACCCGGCGGCTGGACGCGAAGTCCAGCGCGAGCTTCGGCCAGTCGGCGAGGTCGGGCGGCTCGAAGCTCGCCGGGCCGGAGCCGTCCAGGACGAAGTGCGCGTGGCGCGTGGCGGCGCAGTTGGGCAGCAGCGCCACGGGCTTGGAGGCCGCGTGCGTCGGGTAGTCGTTCACCTTGACGTCCAGGACGGTGGTGAGGCCGCCCAGGCCCTGCGCGCCGATGCCCAGGGCGTTCACCTTCTCGTAGAGCTCCAGGCGCAGCTCCTCCGCCCGCGAGCGCGGGCCGCGGGCGAGGAGGTCCTGGATGTCGATGGGATCCATCATCCCCCACTTGGCGAGCAGCATCGCCTTCTCCGGCGTGCCGCCGATGCCCAGCGAGAGGATGCCGGGCGGGCACCAGTCCGCGCCCATCGTGGGCACGACCGACAGCACCCAGTCGACGATCGAGTCGGAGGGCAGGAGCATCGCGAACTTGCTCTTGTTCTCCGAGCCGCCGCCCTTGGCGGCGACGATCACCTCCACCTTGTCGCCGGGCACGAGCTCGACGTGGACGACGGCGGGCGTGTTGTCGCCGGTGCTCTTCCTCTTGCCGTCCGGGTCGGCCAGCACCGAGGCGCGCAGCGGGTTGTCCTTGTCGGTGTAGGCGCGGCGCACGCCCTCGTCGACCATCTGCTGCAGCGTCATCTTCGCGTCCCAGCGCGCGTCCATGCCCACGCGCACGAACGCGATGGCGATGCCGGTGTCCTGGCAGATCGGGCGGTGGCCCTCGGCCGACAGGCGCGAGTTGATGAGGATCTGCGCCATCGCGTCGCGCGCGGCGGGCGACTCCTCGCGCCCGTACGCCTTGGCGAGCGAGCGGATGTAGTCGGCCGGGTGGTAGTAGCTGATGTACTGGAAGGCGTCGGCGACGCTCTGGATCAGGTCTTCCTGGCGGATGGCGGTCATGGCGTGTCCTTGGGTCGGTGGGCTCGTCCGTCCTCGGCCCTTTCCGGGTGCGGCATGATGCGGTCGCAGGCGGCGATGGCCATGGCGGACAGGAGGAAGGCGACGTGGATGGCGGTCTGCGCGACGAGCGTCTTCTCGTCGTAGGCCTTGGCGTTGATGAAGGTCTTGAGCAGGTGGATCGAGGAGATGCCGATGATGGCCGTGGCGAGCTTGACCTTCAGCACCGAGGCGTTGACGTGCGAGAGCCACTCGGGCTGGTCGGGGTGGCCCTCGAGGTTCAGGCGCGAGACGAAGGTCTCGTAGCCGCCCACGATCACCATGATGAGCAGGTTGGAGATCATCACCACGTCGATGAGGCCCAGCACCACCAGCATGATCACCGTCTCGTTGAGCTTGGTGGGCTTGGGCGCGCCCTCGACGTGCACGGCCTCCAGGATGTGCGCGAGGGCCGACTCGCTCCCGAAGGCCGCGGCGATGAGCGAGACGAGCTCGGCCCAGAACTGCCAGACGTAGACGGCCTGGGCGAGGATGAGGCCCAGGTAGAGCGGCAGCTGCAGCCACCGGCTCATGAAGATGAGGTTCGGCAGCGGCCGGAGCGGTCGGAGCTTGGATCGGTCGTCCATGGCGGGCGTGGTGTGAGGCGGGAGCGCCCCGGGGCGAGGGGCCCGGGGGCGGGTGCGGCGGGCGGTCAGCCCGCGGAGCGCGACGTCGCGATGCCGGGGCGGATCTCCCTGCGCAGGATTTTACCATTGCGCGTGCGCGGGAATTCCCGGGCGAGGTAGACCACCTTCGGCGCCTTGTAGGCGGCGAGGTGCTCGCGGCCGAAGGCGGCCAGCTCGTCCGCGGTGACCGCCGCGCCGGGCTGCGGGATCACGTAGGCGACCACCAGGAGCTTGTCGGGGCCCGCCTCCTCGCCCACGCACGCGCAGTCGGCCACCGCCGGGTGGCTCTTGAGGACGCGCTCGACCTCGTAGGGCGAGACGCGGTAGCCGAAGCTCTTGATGATGTCGTCCTTGCGGCCCAGGAACCACAGGTAGCCGTCGGCGTCGTAGCGCGCGTAGTCGCCGGTGAAGAACCAGCCGTCGTGGCGCAGGCGCGCCGTCTCCTCGGGCAGGTTCCAGTAGCGCAGGAAGAGGCCCGGGTCGCTCTCCGGGATGCAGATCATGCCCTCCTCGCCGGGCGGCGCCTCGGCGAGCGTCTCCGGGTCGAGCAGGCGCACGTCGTGCCCCGGCTGCGGGAAGCCGGCGCTGCCCGGCCGGATGGGACGGAAGCGGCTCTGCGAGAGGTAGTAGCTGAACTCGCTCATGCCCACCGCCTCGAAGATGTCCAGCCCGAAGCGCGCCTTCCACTGGCCGAAGACCTCGTCCGACAGGTGCTCGCCGGCGCTCATGCAGTGGCGCAGCGTCGGCACGTCCGCCTTGCCGAACCCGGTCTTCTGCAGGATCTGCCGGTAGATCGTCGGCACGCCGATGAAGATCGTCGCGCCGTGCCGGGCGATGAGGCGCGGCCAGGTCTCGGCGTCGTTGCGCCCCTCGTGCGCGATCACGGTCTTGCCGTGGTAGAGCGGATCCATCAGCGCCGAGCCCAGCACGTAGGTCCAGTTGAACTTGCCCGAGTGGACGATGCGGTCGCCGTGGCCCGGCGGCAGCGCCCCCTCGTGGTCGCCGTGCTCGAGGAAGTGGAACCAGTAGGTGGCCGCGGGCGTGCGGCCCACGAGCGAGCGGTGGCCGTGCAGCACGCCCTTGGGGTAGCCGGTCGTGCCGGAGGTGTAGACGAGGTACGCCGGGTCGTCGGCGGCCGTGTCCTCCGCGGGCGCCCAGGCGTCGATCGCCGCGAGCGCGGGCTCCAGGTCGACGGACTCGGCGCCGGGGAACGACACCACCTCGCCCGGGCCGGAGAGCAGCGCGAAGCGCAGCGAGTCGCGCCCCGCGAGCGAGGCGCCCATCCGGGCCCAGGCCGCCTTGTCGATCACGATGGCCCGGGCGCCGGAGTCGTGGGCGAGGTACTCCACCTCCTCCGCGGTGAGCAGCGTCGAGGTGGGCACGCTCACGGCGCCGCGCTTCATGGCGCCGAGGAAGGCCGTGGGGTAGTCGATGCCGTTGGGCAGGCGGATCAGCACGCGCTCGCCGCGGCCGACGCCGAGCCGGCGCAGGAGCTCGGCGAAGCGGCTGGTGCGCGCCGCGAGGCCCGCGTAGGTGATCGAGCTCGTGCCGAGCGCGTCGTCCTCGACGATCATGGCCACGCGGTCCTCGGCGGCCGTGCCCAGGTGCGCGTCCGTGCAGGCCACGCCGATGTTCAGGCGCCCGGGCAGCGACCAGCGCCAGGCGGGGAAGGGCGGGAAGCCCGCGGCCGCGCGCGCCGTCACAGGATGACCCCGTACGGCCAGTTCTCGCGCACCACCTGCGCCGGCAGGCGCTTCAGGACGTCCATGGCGAAGTCGGTGTCGGCGGGGGAGAGCGCGTGCAGCGCGTGCGCGCGCAGCAGCGTCTGCAGCGCCTTTCCGAACATCGGCGGGTCGAGCATCTCGCCCTGGAACTTGATCGCCCCGCCCAGGAGGGCGTCGGCCTCGACGGCGGCCTGCAGGATCTCGATCTTGGTGCGGATCTCGGAGGGCGAGGGCGTGAACGCGACCTTGCAGGGGTGGATGTGCGAGGGGTGGATCACCTGCTTGCCCGACAGGCCCATGGAGGCCTCCTCGCAGGCGTGGCGGTAGACCACGCGCGACTCCTCGTCGCCGTGCAGGTCCAGCCACCGGCGCACGTCGTCCGGCTCGACGAAGTTCTCGGGCATCGCCGTCTGGCCGATGAGGGTCTCCACGCCGCCGATCACGCCCTTGCCGGCGATGCGCGCCTCGAAGAGGATGTCGTGCAGGTAGAACTTGAGCTCCTCGGTCCAGTGGCGCGGCGTGATGTGGATGCCCATCGCCTTGGAGAAGTCGTGGATGCCGAACACCACGTGCTTCACCGTGGCGTACTGCATGAGCTCGGGGGCGATCTTGAGCGACTTCGGGTGCTCGATGATGGGCTGGATGGTGATGCGGTGGTTCAGCCCCACCAGCACCGCGGACAGGTCGCGGATCTCCGGGGCGCCGTAGGCCTCGCCGGCCTTGGCGAGCATCACCACGTCGAAGCAGTCGGCCAGCTCGCGCACGAGCGCGAGGTCCTTCTCGTACTCCTCGGTGCGGAACGGGTTGATGCGCACGGCGATCTGCACCTCGCGCTTGCGCGGCAGGCGCGGCAGCTCGCGGCGCAGCAGCTCGCGGCTCATCTCCTTCTGCCGGCAGCCGTCCTCGAGGTCGAAGAGCAGCGTGTGGGCGGCGGTGTGCCAGGCGTGCTTGGTGAAGCGCTGCGCGGCCTGCTCGAGGTCCTCGTAGATGCCCAGCGACGGGGCGTACTTCACCGGCGGGTAGTAGATCTGGATGCCGGGCCAGTAGTCGCCCAGGATCTCGGGGGCGGCGGGCGCATCGGCCACGGGGCGGGGGACGGGCAGCGGGGCGTTCATGGAGTCCTCGGGGAATCAATGGGTTGCCGAGCCCGCCCGCGGCGGCCCCCGGGGACCGCCGCGCCGGCCCGGGCCGCGACCGACCCACGCTAGCACCCTTGCTGCGGTGCGTCAACAGTCTTATATAAGATATGAGACTTAGGGCGATCGTCGGGGTTTTCCCGGGGGGCGCGGGTGGGCGCGGCGGGGTCGCTGTGCTATAAGAATCCGGGGTCCGGCGCAACGCCGGGACCACGCCAAGAAGAGGCCCCGCAGGGGCCGAACCGCCCGCACCGCAAACCGAGGAGGAGTTCCCGAATGTCGTCGAAGATCGAATCCGTCCACCAGGAGACGCGCGTCTTTCCCCCGGCGGAAGCGTTCGTGAAGCAGGCCAACATTTCCGGCATGGGGGCCTACCAGGCCCTTTGCGACGAGGCCGCGCGGGACTTCGAGGGGTTCTGGGCGCGCCTCGCCCGCGAGAACCTGCTCTGGTCCAAGCCCTTCACCCGCACCCTGGACGAGTCGAAGGCGCCGTTCTACCGGTGGTTCCACGACGGGGAGCTCAACGCCTCCTACAACTGCCTGGACCGCCACCTGGAGACGCAACCCGACAAGGTCGCGATCATCTTCGAGGCCGACGACGGCAAGGTCACGAAGGTCACCTACCGCGAGCTGCACCAGCGCGTGTGCCGCTTCGCCAACGCGCTGCGGGCCCTGGGCATCGGGAAGGGCGAGCGCGTGCTCGTCTACATGCCGATGTCCATCGAGGCCGTGGTGGCCATGCAGGCGTGCGCGCGCATCGGCGCCACGCACTCGGTGGTGTTCGGCGGATTCTCGGCCAAGAGCCTGCACGAGCGCATCCTCGACGCCGGCGCCGTGGCCGTGATCACCGCCGACGGGCAGTTCCGCGGCGGCAAGGAGATCCCGCTCAAGCCCGCCGTGGACGAGGCGCTGGGCATGGGCGGCTGCGACACGATCCGCGACGTGGTCGTCTACCAGCGCTCCGGCTCCGCGATCGCCATGACGACGCCGCGCGACAAGTGGTGGCACGAGGTGACGAAGGGGCAGGCCGACACGTGCGAGCCCGCCTGGGTCGACGCCGAGCACCCGCTCTTCATCCTCTACACCTCCGGCTCCACCGGCAAGCCCAAGGGCGTGCAGCACTCGACGGGCGGGTACCTCCTGCACGCGATGCTCACGATGAAGTGGACCTTCGACCACAAGCCCTCGGACGTCTTCTGGTGCACGGCCGACGTGGGCTGGGTCACGGGCCACACCTACATCGCCTACGGGCCGCTCGCGGTCGGCACCACGCAGGTCGTCTTCGAGGGCGTGCCCACCTACCCGGACGCCGGGCGCTTCTGGAAGATGATCCAGGACCACAAGGTGAACGTGTTCTACACGGCGCCGACGGCGATCCGCTCGCTCATCAAGGCCGGCGGCGACCTGCCGAAGCGCTACGACCTCTCGTCGCTGCGCATCCTGGGCACCGTGGGCGAGCCCATCAACCCCGAGGCGTGGATGTGGTACTACAACACGGTGGGCGGCGCCCGCTGCCCGATCGTGGACACGTTCTGGCAGACCGAGACGGGCGGCCACATGATCACGCCGCTGCCGGGGGCCACGCCCCTGGTGCCGGGCTCGTGCACGCTGCCGCTGCCGGGGATCATGGCCGCGATCGTCGACGAGACCGGGCACGAGCTGCCCAACGGGCAGGGCGGGATGCTCGTCGTGAAGCGCCCGTGGCCGTCCATGATCCGCACGATCTGGGGCGACCCGGAGCGGTTCCGGAAGAGCTACTACCCCGACGAGCTCGGCGGCCGGCTCTACCTCGCCGGCGACGGCTCGATCCGCGACAAGGACACGGGCTACTTCACCATCATGGGCCGCATCGACGACGTGCTGAACGTCTCGGGGCACCGCATGGGCACCATGGAGATCGAGTCGGCGCTCGTGGCCAACACGCAGCTCGTGGCCGAGGCGGCGGTGGTGGGCCGTCCGGACGACACGACGGGCGAGGCCGTGGTCGCCTTCGTGGTGCTCAAGGGGCCGCGCCCGTCGGGCGACGCCGCCAAGGCGCTCGCCAAGGAGCTGCGCGACTGGGTGGCCAAGGAGATCGGACCCATCGCCAAGCCCAAGGAGATCCGCTTCGGCGACAACCTGCCCAAGACGCGCTCGGGCAAGATCATGCGCCGCCTGCTGCGCGTCATCGCCAAGGGCGAGGAGATCACGCAGGACGTCTCCACGCTCGAGAACCCGGCCATCCTGGAGCAGCTCAAGCAGTCCGTCTAGCGGACGGCGCGGGGCGCGGCGGGGCGGGCGGGCCCGCCCCGGGCGCGCCCGCGCCCCCCCGGCAACCATGACCGACAGGAAGCCCCCGCCGCTCGTCGCCTCCGCCACCGCGGACGTGCTGCGCCGGCACGCCCCGTTCGACGCGATGGGCGAGGACGACCTCGCCTTCCTCGCCTCGGGCCTGAAGCTGCGCTACTTCGCGAAGGACGCGGTCATCCTCTCGCCGCAGGACGGGCGCGTGAGGACGCTCTTCATCATCCAGCGCGGGGCGGTGCAGGCCGACGAGCCTTCCAAGGTCTCGCTCAACGCGCTGGCGGGCACGCTCACCGACGGGGAGGTCTTTCCCGTGGGCGCGCTCATCGCCCAGCGGCCGACGACCCTGCGCTACAAGGCGCTCAAGGACACCTTCTGCTACGAGATGGACGAGGCGCACTTCGCCGCGGCGATGGCGAGGAGCCCGGAATTCCATGCCTTCTGCACGAAGCGGCTGGCGGCCCTGCTCGCCTCGTCCCGCCGCGGCACCCGCGAGGCGTACTCGAGCCGGGCGGCCGCCGAGCTCACCATGTCCTCGCCGCTGCGCAACGCGCTTCGCCACTCGCCGGTGACGCTGCCGGAGTCGGCGAGCGTGCGCCAGGTGCTGGAGCTGATGCAGGCGCGGCGCATCGGCTCCATCGTCCTCACGGGCGACCGCGGGCGCCCCACGGGCATCTTCACGCAGACCGACGTGCTCAACCGCGTGGCCCTCGCCGGCCAGCCGCTGGACCGGCCCGTGGCCGAGGTCATGACGCGCGAGCCCGCGCGCCTCGAGGCCACCAGCGCGGAGTCCGAAGCCGCGCACCTCATGGCCCGGCGGGGCTTCCGGCACGTGATGGTGATGGACGGCGAAGCCATGCTGGGGGTCATCTCGGAGCGCGACCTGTTCGGCCTGCAGCGCCTGTCGCTGCAAGGCCTGCGCAAGGACATCGGCAGCGCGGACGGCGTGGAGGCGCTCGCGTTCGCGGCGCGGGAGGTCCGGGAGCTCGGCACGGCGATGCTGGCCCAGGGCGTCGCGGCCGAGCAGCTCACGCAGTTCGTCTCGGCGCTCAACGACGCCGTGACCGGGCGGGCCATCGAGCTCGCGCTGCGCCACCACGACGTGGCCGACATCGGCTTCTGCTGGATGGGGCTGGGGAGCGAGGGCCGCAACGAGCAGACGCTCGCCACGGACCAGGACAACGCGATCATCTTCCCCGACGGGCCGGGGGTCGACCGCGCGGCGCTTCGCCGGCGGCTGCTGCCGTTCGCGGACGAGGTGAACCGCACGCTGGACGCCTGCGGCTTCCCGCTGTGCAAGGGCGACATCATGGCGCGCAACCCGGCGTGGTGCCTCGGCCTGAACGAGTGGATCTCGCGCTTCGGCGACTGGATCGAGAACCACGATCCCCAGGCGCTGCTCAACGCGACCATCTTCTTCGACTTCCGGCCCCTGCGCGGCGACGAGGCCCTCGTCGCGAGGCTGCGCGAGTTCCTGCTCTCGTCGGTGAAGGACCGGCCCGTGTTCCTGCGCCAGATGGCGGCCAACGCGATCCTCACCCGGCCGCCGCTGGGCCTGTTCGGCGACATCGTCGTGGACGGCGGGGAGGGCGGCACCATCGACCTCAAGAAGCAGGCCGCGCGCGTCTTCGTGGACTGCGCGCGGATCATGGCGCTGGGCGCCGGCGTGCCCGCGGTTTCCACGGCCGAGCGCCTGCGCGCCGCGGGACCGCGCTCGCGCATGAGCGAGGACGACGTCGGCACGGCGGTGGACGCCTTCCAGTTCATCCAGATGCTGCGGCTGCGGGCGCAGGACAGCCTGGAGCGCGGCGCGGGCGCCTCCGAGCCCAATCGCCTGGACCCCGACACCCTCAACAGCCTGGACCGGCGGATCCTGCGCGAGGCGCTGCGCCAGGCGCGCAAGCTGCAGACCAAGATCGCCCTCGAATCCCCGCTCTGCGGCCGCCGTGTCGCCGTTCGGGCCCTTCCGGCGCCCGGGCGCCCGACTCGACCCGGAGCTCGCCGGGCGCGTCGAGCGCTGGCGGCGGCTGCCCGAGTTCGACGAGCACCGGCCGGCGGCCGCCGGGCGCTGGGTGGTGGTGGACGTGGAGTCCAGCGGCCTGGACCCCCAGCGCGACGAGCTGATCGCCGTGGGCGCGCTGGGAGTCACCGACGGGCGCATCGGCCTGGCGGACGCCTTCGAGGCCGTGCTGCGGCAGGCCGCGCCGAGCGCGGACCGCAACATCGAGATCCACGGCATCGGCGGCGCCGAGCAGACCGGCGGCGAGGACCCGCCGGGCGCGCTCGCCGACTTCCTCGACTTCGTGGGCAAGGACCCGCTCGTGGCCTTCCACGCGCCGTTCGACTCGATGCTGCTGCGCCGCGCCATCGACCGGCACCTGGGCCTCGCCTTCCATCGGCCCTGGGTGGACCTGGCCGACATCGCGCCCCTGGTGTGGCCCAAGTACGCAAGCCGGCTCTCGGGCCTGGACGACTGGCTCGAGGCCTTCGCGATCCCCGTGGCGCAGCGCCACCGGGCCATCGCCGACTGCCTCGCCACGGCGCAGCTGCTGGCGGTGATCCTGCCCCACGCCGCGGAGATCGGCGCGGCCACGGCGGGGCGGCTCGTCCGGGCCTCCGGCTCGGACCGGTGGCTCGCCTGAGGCGGCCGCCGATTGACAACGCGACCCGGCGAGTCCTCTACTAGTGCCGCTCGCGGGGCACGCACCCCGCGCCGGATGGATCCATGAGGAAGCCCAGCCTTCGCGCCTACCGCATCATCGCCCTGTTCCTGCTGGGGTGCCTGCTGTTCAACTACCCCTTCCTCGCGCTCTTCAACGTGGGCGCCACGGCGGCGGGCGTGCCGGTGCTCTACGTGTACCTCTTCTCGGCCTGGGGCTTCGTGATCGCGGCCGCGGCGGTGCTGGTCGAGGGCGGCGGCTAGGCGGCCACGGTGCTCGAAGGCTGGGTCATCGTCGCCGCGTCGTTCGCCTACATCGGCGTCCTGTTCGCGGTCGCGTGGTTCGCGGACCGCCGCGCGGCCGAGGGGCGCTCGATCATCCGCAACGCCTGGGTCTACAGCCTGTCGCTCGCGGTCTACGCCACGGCGTGGACCTTCTACGGCAGCGTGGGCCGCGCGGCGACCGACGGCGTGGGGTTCCTGCCCATCTACCTCGGTCCCACGCTGATGATGCTGCTGGGCTGGTTCGTCATCCGCAAGATGGTGCGCATCGTGCGGCTGAACCGCATCACCTCGCTCGCGGACTTCCTGGCCTCGCGCTACGGCAAGAGCGCGCTGGTGGGCGCGCTGGTCACGGTGATCGCCGTGATCGGGATCCTGCCGTACATCTCGCTGCAGCTGAAGGCCGTGTCCACCAGCTTCCAGATCCTCCTGGGCTATCCCGAGATCGTGATGCCGCCGCGCGCGGGCACGCTCGTGGCGATGCAGGACACCGCGTTCTACGTCGCGCTCCTCATGGCCCTGTTCGCCATCGTCTTCGGCACCCGGAGCCTGGACGCGGCCGAGCGCCACGAGGGCCTGGTGGCGGCGATCGCCTTCGAGTCGATCGTCAAGCTCGTCGCGTTCCTCGCACTGGGCGTCTTCGTGGCCTACGGGATGTACGACGGGCTGGGCGACGTCTTCGCGCGCGCCGCGCAGCGGCCGGACCTGGACGTGCTCATGGCGCCGCTGGAGGGCGCGGCGGGCAGCTACGCCACCTGGGTGTGGCTCACGGTCCTGTCCATGATCGCGATCGTGCTGCTGCCGCGCCAGTTCCAGATGGCCGTCATCGAGAACACGGACGAGCGCCACCTGCGGCGCGCGGCCTGGCTCTTCCCGCTCTACATGCTGGCGATCAACGCGTTCGTGCTGCCGATCGCCTTCGGGGGGCTGCTGCACTTCCCGGAGGGCAACGTGGACGCGGACACGTTCGTGCTCACGCTGCCGATGACGCAGAAGGTGGAGTGGCTGGCGCTGCTCGTCTTCGTCGGCGGCCTGTCGGCGGCCACCGGCATGGTCATCGTGGAGACGATCGCGCTCTCGACGATGGTGTGCAACGACCTGGTGATGCCGGTGCTGCTGCGCATCCGGGCGCTGCGGCTCACCGAGCGGCGCGACCTCTCCAGCCTGGTGCTCGACATCCGCCGCGCCGCGATCCTCGCCCTGCTCCTGGGCGGGTACTGCTACTACCTGCTGGCGGGAGAGGCGTACGCGCTCGTCTCCATCGGCCTCATCTCCTTCGCGGCCGTGGCGCAGTTCGCGCCCGCGATCATCGGCGGCCTGTACTGGCGCGGCGGCACTCGCGCCGGGGCCCTGGCCGGGCTCAGCGCCGGCTTCGCCGTGTGGACCTATACCCTGCTGCTGCCGGCCTTCGCCAAGTCCGACTGGGTCGGCGCCGAGCTCATCGAGCACGGGCCCTGGGGCATCGGGCTGCTCCGGCCCACCGAGCTCTTCGGCCTGTCGGGGCTGGACCAGATCACGCACGCGATGATCTGGAGCATGATCGCCAACGTGGGCGCCTACGTGGCGGCCTCGCTCGCCCGCCGGCAGAGCGCCGCCGAGCACGTGCAGGCCACGCTCTTCGTGGACGTGTTCCAGCAGACGGGCGAGCCGGGCTCGTCGTGGCGGGCGGCGACGTCGGCGGCGGCGCTGCAGGCGCTCGTGGGCCGCTTCCTGGGCCCGGCCCGGGCGGCGGAGATCTTCGCCGCCCACGCGCGGGGGCGGGGCGTGAAGAGCGTGGACGAGCTCGAGGGCGACCGGGACCTCGTGCGGTTCGCCGAGCTGCAGCTCGCCGGCTCGATCGGCTCGGCCTCGGCGCGCACGATGGTGGCCACCGTGGCCCAGGAGGAGCCCCTCGGGCTGGAGGAGGTGATGACCATCATCGACGAGGCCTCCCAGGTCATCGCCCACAGCCACCGCCTGGAGGAGAAGAGCCGGGCCCTGGAGGCGGCCACGCAGGAGCTCAAGGCCGCCAACGAGCGCCTGAAGGAGCTCGACCGGCTCAAGGACGACTTCATCTCCACCGTCACGCACGAGCTGCGCACGCCGCTCACGTCGATCCGCGCCTTCTCCGAGATCCTGCACGACAACCCCGACCTCGACCCGGCCGAGCGGCAGCGCTTCCTGGGCCTGGTGATCAAGGAGTCCGAGCGGCTCACGCGCCTCATCAACCAGGTGCTCGACCTCGCCAAGATCGAGTCCGGCCTCGCCGAATGGCTCACGGCCGAGATCGACGTGCGCGAGATCGTCCTGGAGGCCATCAACGCGACGAGCCCGATCTTCCGCTCCCGGGGCGTGCAGGTGCAGACGCTGGCCGCCGAATCGGTGCCGCCGGTGGTCGCGGACCGCGACCGGCTGCTGCAGGTGCTGCTGAACCTCCTGTCGAACGCGGCGAAGTTCTGCACCCCCGGCAAGGGGCGCGTGCAGGTGCGGCTCGCGGTGGCCGGCGACCGGATCCGGGTGGACGTGGAGGACAACGGCGTGGGCATCAGCCCGGAGAACCAGGCCCTCATCTTCGAGAAGTTCCGCCAGGTGGGCGACACGAT
Organism: Pseudomonadota bacterium; assembly: GCA_029781595.1. Classification (GTDB taxonomy): domain Bacteria; phylum Pseudomonadota; class Gammaproteobacteria; order Burkholderiales; family Usitatibacteraceae; genus FEB-7. The sequence continues at coordinate 28,762 of JAKOWJ010000351.1, forward strand.
GACCGAGAAGCCCTCGGGCACGGGCCTGGGCCTGGCGATCTGCCGGCGCATCGTGGGCCACTTCGGCGGCCGGCTCTGGGTGGAGAGCGAGCCCGGCCGCGGGTCGGTCTTCTCGTTCGAGCTGCCGGCGGCCGCGGCCGGCCGCCTCGTGGCCAACGCCTGAGGCGCCGCCCATGGCCAAGCGCGTGCTCATCGCGGAGGACGAGCCCAGCATCGTGACCTCGCTCGAGTTCCTCATGCGGCGGGCCGGCTTCGACACGCGCTCCGCGGTGGACGGCGAGGAGGCGCTCTCGCTCCTGGAGACGTTCCACCCGCACGTGGTGCTGCTGGACATCATGCTGCCGCGCGTGAGCGGGCTCGAGATCTGCCGGTTCATCCGCGGCCAGCCGGCGCTGGCCGGCACGCGCGTGCTGATGCTCACCGCCAAGGGCGGCCAGCGCGAGGTCGAGCGCGGGATCGAGGCCGGCGCCGACGACTACCTCACCAAGCCCTTCTCCACCCACGACCTGGTGGCCCGGGTGCAGGCGCTGGCGGCCGACACGCCCCTGCGCATCGCTCCCGGCCCCGACCCGAGGTTCCCCCCGTGAACGTCACGCCCCCGGCCGACGCGCCGGCCGACGCCGAGCCTACCGTCTTCGTGATCGACGACGACGAGTCGATCCGCGAGCTCCTCACGTGGCTCATGCGCCGCAACGGCATCCGGGCGGAGGCGTTCCCGAACGCGAGGAGCTTCCTCAAGTCCTACCGGCCCGGCGCGCCGGGCTGCCTCGTCCTGGACCTCTACCTGCCCGGCATGAGCGGGCTGGACCTGCAGCGCTACCTGAAGGAGACGGGCGTGGAGATGCCGGTCATCTTCCTGTCGGGCCGGGCGGACGTGCCCAAGGCGGTCCTGGCGGTGAAGAGCGGGGCCATCGACTTCATCGAGAAGCCCTTCGACTACCGGCGGATCGTGGACCTGGTGCGGGAGTGCCTGAAGCGGGATGCCGACTCCCGGGCCGACCGGGAGCAGGCGCGCGCGCGCGCGCGGCGGCTCGCCACCCTCACGCAGCGGGAGCGGGAGGTCCTGGAGCAGGTGATCGCGGGCAAGGTGAACCGGGTGATCGCCGAGGAGATGGAGATCTCGATCAAGACCGTGGAGGCGCACCGTGCCCGGATCATGGAGAAGCTGGAGGTCGACTCGGTGGCCGAGCTGGTCCAGGCGACCCTGGGCGCCCGCCCCCCGGACCGGGCCGGCGGCGCGGGCGGGACGGGGGGGCCGCTCCCCGGGTAGGGTTATCCCTAATTGCCCGGCGCGGCCCGCCGGCCTAGCATCCGCTCGTTCCGACCGGGTGGCGCGGCAAGGCGGCGCGTGCACGGCCCCCGGAGAAAGTCCCAATACAACGAGGAGGAGGAGAGAAGATGGACAAGAGTGGCGAGGCCTATTGGCGGGCAACACTCCGGTTGCTCAGCATCGTGCTCGTGATCTGGTTCCTGGTGTCCTTCGGCGCCGGGATCCTGTTCGCGAGCGCCCTGAACGGCATCCACCTCGGCGGCTACCCGCTGGGGTTCTGGTTCGCCCACCAGGGGTCGATCTACGTCTTCATCGCGCTGATCTTCTGGTACGCGAAGAAGATGGGGGACATCGACCGCGAATTCGACGTCCACGAGGAGTGAGGGAGCGGCCATGGAACTGCAAACCACGATCTACCTCGTCGTCGGCCTGAGCTTCGCGCTCTACATCGGCATCGCCTTCTGGTCCCGCGCCGGGAGCACGAGCGAGTTCTACGTCGCCGGCGGCGGCGTCCACCCGGTGATGAACGGGATGGCCACGGCCGCGGACTGGATGTCGGCGGCCTCGTTCATCTCGATGGCCGGCCTCATCTCCAACATGGGCTACGGCGGCGGCCTCTTCCTCATGGGGTGGACGGGCGGCTACGTGCTGCTCGCCATGCTCCTGGCCCCGTACCTGCGCAAGTTCGGCAAGTTCACCGTGCCGCAGTTCATCGGCGACCGCTTCTACTCGAAGTCGGCCAGCACGGTGGCGGTGCTCTGCCTCATCACGGCCTCCATCACGTACATCATCGGCCAGATGACGGGCGTCGGCGTCGCGTTCGCGCGCTTCCTGGGCGTGTCCTCGTCGACCGGCGTCTACGTCGGGATGGGCATCGTGTTCCTGTACGCGGTGTTCGGCGGCATGAAGGGGATCACCTACACGCAGGTCGCGCAGTACGTCGTGCTGATCTTCGCGTACACCATCCCGGCGATCTTCATCTCGCTGCAGCTCACCGGCAACCCGCTGCCGCAGCTCGGGCTGGGCTCGGACCTCGTCGGCCACGACGTCTCGCTCCTCGCCAAGCTCGACCAGGTGGTGACCGAGCTGGGCTTCGGCAAGTACACGACCGCGCTTCCCGGCTCCGAGCTCAACATGTTCGTCTACACGATGTCGCTCATGATCGGCACGGCGGGCCTGCCGCACGTGATCATGCGCTTCTTCACCGTGCCGAGCGTGAAGGACGCGCGCAGCTCCGCGGGCTGGGCGCTGGTCTTCATCGCGATCCTGTACACGACGGCCCCGGCCGTCGGCGCGATGGCCAAGATGAACCTGATCCGCACCGTCGCCCCCGGCGTGGTGCTGAAGGACCAGAACATCTACGCCAAGGAGACCTCGCTCGAGTACGACAAGCGGCCCGACTGGATGAAGCGCTGGGAGAAGACCGGCCTGCTCAAGTTCCAGGACAAGAACGGCGACGGCCGCATCCAGTACTACAACGACAAGGCGAAGAGCCCCGACCTGCAGAAGAAGTTCGCCGACGCCGGCTGGAAGGGCAACGAGCTCTCTGTGAACGCCGACATCATCGTGCTGGCCAACCCCGAGATCGCGCTCCTGCCCAACTGGGTGATCGCGCTCGTGGCCGCCGGTGGCCTGGCGGCGGCGCTCTCGACGGCGGCGGGCCTGCTGATGGCGATCTCCGCGGCGGTCTCCCACGACCTGATCAAGGGCGTGTTCAAGCCGGACATCAGCGAGAAGGGCGAGCTGATGGCGGGCAAGATCTCCATGGCCATCGCGATCTTCGTGTCCGGCTACCTGGGCCTGAACCCGCCGGGATTCGCGGCGGGCACGGTGGCACTGGCCTTCGGGATCGCGGCGAGCACGCTCTTCCCCGCGATCATGATGGGCATCTTCAGCAAGAAGATGAACAAGGAGGGCGCGATGGCCGGCATGCTCTCGGGCCTGGCCGTGACGCTCTTCTACGTGTTCGCGCACAAGGGCATCTTCTTCATCAAGGGCACGGAGTACCTGGGGCTCATCGGCGGGCCGAACCCGTTCTTCGGGATCACGCCGGAGGCCTTCGGCGCGATCGGCGCCCTGGTGAACTTCGCCGTCGCCTTCGCCGTCGACAAGATGACCCCGGAGCCGCCGGAGCACATCCAGCACCTGGTGGAAATGGTGCGCGTGCCGCGCGGCGCCAAGGCGGTGGACGGGGCGCACGCCTAGTCCCCCACCCATCCGCTCTCCGGGGGGCGACCCCCGGAAAGCGGCCCCGTTCGAGGCCCCGTCGGGCATACTGGCGGGGCCTTTCTTCATCCGCGCACCCGCGCCCGCCGGCGCGGCAGGTCCCTCCCCGATGGTCTTCGACTTCAGCGTCGCGCTCACCTGGATCCTCTTCCTCGCCCTCTTCCCGATGGCCTTCTTCTGGCTGCGTCGGGCCTGGCGCATTCTCGTGGGGCGCGATTTCTCGGAGGTCGCCCTCCGGCGCGGCGAGCCGCCGCCGGACCCCGCGCGCTACGCGCCCTGGGAGGCGGCCATCAACCTGGTGGCGGGAGGCATCGCGACCGGCGTGATCGTGGGCGTGGCCCTGGCGCAGCTCGACTACGCGACCTGGACCGCCATCGCCGGCTCGACCATCTGGTGCAAGTTCTTCGCGAGCTTCATCCTGGGCCGCCAGGCCCACCTGGGCGCCGCGAAGCGCCCCCGCTGAGGCCGGCGCCGCCATCCCGGGCCGCAGGGGCGTCCCGTAGAATGGCGCCGTGCTCTTCCGCTACTTCTCCCGGGAAATCCTCGCCACCAGCGCGCTGGTCCTGATCGCGCTGCTCGCCCTGTTCGGGTTCTTCGACCTCGTCCGCGAGCTCGACGACGTGGGGCGCGGCGGCTACCGCATGGGCGTCATGATCGTGTACGTCCTGCTCTCGCTGCCGTCGCACGCGTACGTCCTGCTGCCGGCGGCGGCGCTCATCGGCACGCTCTTCGCGCTGGCGCGGATGTCGGACCAGTCCGAGCTCACGGTGATGCGCGCCTCCGGGCTCTCCATGCTGCAGCTCGCGGGCCACGTGGCGGGGACGGGGCTGGTGGTGGCCGCGGTCACCCTCGCCGTGGGCGAGTTCGTGACGCCCTACACGGAGGAGGCGGCCAAGAGCCTGCGGCTGAAGGCCACGAGCTCCATCGTGGCGCGCGAGTTCCGGTCGGGCTTCTGGGTCAAGGAGGACCGCAGCTTCGTGAACATCCAGGACGTGACCGCCGACACGGTGCTGCTCAACCTGAAGATCTACGAGTTCGACAAGGCCTACCGGCTGGCCTCCATCAGCCGCGCCGGCAAGGGCACGTGGGCCGGCCCGAGCCACTGGGACCTCTCGGACGTGGAGGTGACCCGCTTCGACGGCGACGGGGCGGTGCTCGAGCGCCGGCCGACCGCCACGTGGAACTCCGTGCTCACGCCGGACATCCTCGCGGTGCTCAAGATCGTGCCCGAGCGCATGTCCATCCTGAACCTCGCGGCCTACATCGAGCACCTGAGCGAGAACCGGCAGAAGACGACCCGCTACGAGATCGCGCTGTGGCAGAAGGTCCTGTACCCGGCCGCGGCCATCGTGATGATGATCCTGGCCATCCCCTTCGCGATCCAGTCGCAGCGCACCGGCGGCACGGGCGCCAAGATCGTCCTGGGCATCCTGCTCGGGCTGGGCTTCCACTTCGCCGGACGGCTCTTCTCCCACGTGGGCCTGCTCAACGACTGGCCGGCGGCCTTTTCCGCCGGCATGCCCACGGTCATCTTCTCGATCGTCGCGGCGGCCGGGCTTTCGGCGGCCGAGCGCCGCTAGGCGGCGCCGTCGCCGGCGGGCGGGAGGCGGGCGTCCACGAGGCGCGTGCCCGCGAGGCGGTCGTGGAGGAACTGCCCGTCGCGGTCCAGGAACGCCCAGAAGTACCCCGCACCGAGCGTGGCCAGGCCCAGCAGGGCGAGGACATACCGGGCGGCCGCCCGGACCAGGCCCACGCGGCCGCCTTCCTCGCGTTCGAGCCGGATGCGCCAGGTCTTCATGGGCACGGTCTGACCGCCGCGGGCCCAGAAGGCGATGAAATAGGCGCCCGCCACGCCCAGGACCCAGCCCTGGAGCAGGTGACGCCGCAGCCCGGCCGTGGAGTCGCCCGCGACGGCGAGGTAGGGAAAAGTCGCCACGAGCAGCAGCGCGGCGAGGATGAGGGCCTCGTAAACCATGCAGGCGGCGCGTCGTGCGAGGGACGGCGCCCGCGGCGAATCCGGGGACATCAACGGCGCCGCTCGCCTTCCCGGCTCCGGGACTCCTTGCGCTCCCGCCACTTCTCCCGCAACTCGTTCTGCTTCGAGGGCGGGAGCTTGCGCAGCCCCTCGAACCGCTCCCGGGCGGCCTTGCGCTGGCCCGGGGTCATGGCCGCCCAGTCGCGGATGCGGCCCTGGAAGCGCTCCTGCTGGGGCGGGCGCATCCTGGGGTACTGGCGCGCGGCGGACATGAGGCGCTTCTGCTGGTAGCCGGGGAGATGGTCCCAGTCCTGCTGCAGGGGGGCGAGGGTGCGCCGGTCCTGCGGGGACAGGCGCGACCAGGGCGTCTGGGGCGTCTTGAGGTCCGCTCCGCCGGCATGCGCCGAGAGCGCGAGGCAGGCCGCCAGGGCGCCCGCTAGGAGCCGGAGGCGTTCTTGAGCCACGAGTCGAAGTCCTTGTCCAGGAAGGCGTCGATGGGCAGCTCGCCCGCCAGGAGCTGGGCGTCGATCTCGCCGACGTCCACGTCCGGGGCCAGGGACTTCGCCGTCAGCGTGGCCAGCAGGGCGACGAGGGGCACCCACAGGAGCACCTGCTGAAGCACCGAGTACTTGAGCATGCGGGCCGTGCCGGCGCCCACCGTGACGAGCCCGAGCAGGCGCACCGGCTCCTGCCGGGCGTCCAGCGCCTTCAGGCGCGACGCGCGCAGGCGAGTGGCCTGGAGTTCTCCCACCTCCCCGGCGGCGCGGTCGAGCCAGGGCCGGAGGGCTGCGCCGAAGTCCTTTTCTTTCATAGCGTTATGCCCCTTGATCTCAGGATCTTCGCCAATGCGTGCGTGGCCCGGGAGCAGTGCGTCTTGACGCTGCCCTCCGAGCATCCCATGGCCCTGGCGGTCTCGCTGACATCGAAGTCCTCCCAATAACGCAGCAGGAACGCCTGCCGTTGACGCTCCGGCAGCGAGCCGATCGCCTCCTCGATGGCGGCCATCACCTGCGCCTGCTCCAGGCGACCGGCCGGGGAGTCCGGCACGCTGCCGGCCTCGTCCACCTCGAAGGTCTCGAGGGGATCGTCGTCGTCGTCCTCGCCGGTGAGACCCAGCGCGGACCAGAGCGTGGTCCAGGTCGACCGCACGCGGGAGCGGCGGTAGTGGTCGCGGATCCCGTTCTGGAGGATGCGCTGGAACAGCAGCGGCAGCTCGGGCGCCGGGCGGCCGGCGTAGTTCTCCGCGAGCTTGAGCATCGCCTCCTGGACGATGTCGAGCGCCGTGTCCTCGTCCTGGACCGAGAAGACGCACTGCTTGAAGGCGCGTCTTTCGACCGAGGCGAGGAAATCGGACAGTTCCTTCGGGGTGGCCAGGGGGTCCTCCGGCGGGTGGCGGGGCCGGCCCGACCCGGTGGCGGGCGCGCGTGCCACCCGCGACGCCGCGACTATAGCAAAGGGCTTCCGGGCGGCCGGGCGCGCGGCGGAAGCGCCTTATCCCGTCATCGGCTTGACCTGAGAACCCCTGCCAGCTAATGTTCTAGGTCCCCTCAAATTTTCTCGAATTACAAGGCCTTATGGAACTCAAGCTCCCCCCGCTCGCGGAAACCGGTGAAACCCTCACGGGCGCCGAGATCGCCATCCGCTGCCTGCAGGAGGAGGGTGTCGAGTTCGTATTCGGGTACCCGGGGGGCGCCGTCCTCTTCATCTACGACGCCCTCTTCAAGCAGAAGAAGGTGAAGCACATCCTCGTGCGGCACGAGCAGGGCGCCCTGCACGCCGCCGACGGCTACGCCCGCGCCACCGGCCGCTGCGGCGTCGCCCTCGTCACGAGCGGGCCGGGCGTGACCAACGCGGTGACCGGGATCGCCACGGCCTACATGGATTCCATCCCGATGGTGGTGATCACGGGCCAGGTGCCCACGCGCGCCATCGGCGAGGACGCCTTCCAGGAATGCGACACGGTGGGCATCACGCGCCCGTGCGTGAAGCACAACTTCCTGGTGAAGGACGTGAACGAGCTCGCCATCACCATCAAGAAGGCCTTCCACATCGCGAGCACGGGGCGGCCCGGCCCGGTGCTGGTGGACATCCCCAAGGACGTCTCGCAGCAGTCCGCGAAGTTCCACTACCCCGAGAAGATCCACCTGCGCTCCTACAGCCCGGTGGTGAAGGGCCACTCCGGCCAGATCAAGAAGGCCGTGCACCTGCTCCAGGACGCCAAGCGACCGATGATCTACGTCGGCGGCGGGGCGATCCTCGGCGAGGCCTCGCAGGAGGTCACCGAGCTGGTGCGCCTGCTGGACTTCCCCTGCACGTCGACCCTGATGGGCCTGGGCGCCTTCCCGGCGAGCGACAAGCGCTTCGTGGGCATGCTGGGCATGCACGGCACGGTCGAGGCCAACATGGCCATGCAGAACTGCGACGTGCTCCTCGCCGTCGGCGCCCGGTTCGACGACCGCGTGATCGGCAACCCCGCGCACTTCGCCGCCGGCAACGCCGGGCGCAAGATCGTGCACATCGACGTCGACCCGTCCTCGATCTCCAAGCGCGTGCGCGTGGACGTGCCGATCGTCGGCCACGTGAAGGACGTGCTGGGCGAGCTCCTGGGCCTGCTGAAGGCCTCCCGCGAGAAGCCGGACTCGGCGGCCCTCGCCGCGTGGTGGGCGCAGATCGCCGGCTGGCGCGCCAAGGACTGCCTGAAGTACGACCGCCAGTCCAAGATCATCAAGCCGCAGTTCGTGATCGAGAAGCTCTGGGAGGTCACCAAGGGCGACGCCTACGTCACGTCCGACGTCGGCCAGCACCAGATGTGGGCGGCGCAGTTCTACAAGTTCGAGAAGCCCCGGCGCTGGATCAACTCCGGCGGCCTGGGGACCATGGGCGTGGGCCTGCCCTACGCGATGGGCGTGAAGCTCGCCTTCCCGAAGGCCGACGTGGCCTGCGTGACGGGCGAGGCCTCCGTGCAGATGTGCATCCAGGAACTTTCCACCTGCAAGCAGTACCACCTGCCGGTGAAGCTCGTGAACCTCAACAACCGGTACATGGGCATGGTCCGCCAGTGGCAGGAGTTCTTCCACGGCAACCGCTACGCCGAGTCCTACATGGACGCGCTGCCCGACTTCGTCAAGCTCGCCGAGGCCTACGGGCACGTCGGGCTGCGGGTCGAGAAGCCCGGCGACGTGGAGGGCGCGCTGCGCGAGGCGTTCGCGCTGAAGGACCGCCTCGTTTTCCTCGACATCATCACCGACCAGACCGAGAACGTCTTCCCGATGGTGCCCGGCGGCAAGGGCATGTCGGAGATGATCCTCGCCGAAGACCTCTAGGCCCGCGGCCGGCGCCGGGGCCCTTGCCCCGGCCCGCCCCGGCGCGCCTTCCCGAATCGCCTTCCCGGAACCGCCATGCGCCACATCCTTTCCATCCTCGTCGAAAACGAAGCGGGCGCGCTCTCGCGCGTCGCCGGCCTGTTCTCCGCCCGCGGCTACAACATCGAGTCGCTCACGGTCGCGCCCACCGAGGACGCCACCATGTCCCGCATGACCATCGTCACGACCGGCTCCGACGAGATCGTCGAGCAGATCACCAAGCAGCTGAACAAGCTGGTCGACGTCGTGAAGGTCGTGGACCTCTCCGAGGGGCGCCACATCGAGCGCGAGCTGATGCTGGTGAAGGTGCGCGCGGCCGGCAAGGACCGCGAGGAGATGAAGCGCACGGCGGACATCTTCCGCGGCCGCATCATCGACGTCACCGACAAGTCCTACACCATCGAGCTCACGGGCACCACCGACAAGCTCGATGCCTTCCTCGAGGCGCTCGACAAGGGCGCGATCCTGGAAACCGTCCGCACCGGCGTCTCGGGCATCGGCCGGGGCGAGTGGGTGCTCAAAGCCTGAAAAACCGCGAATCGAGGATACGAACATGAAGGTGTACTACGACAAGGACGCGGACCTCTCCCTGGTGAAGGGGAAGAAGGTCACGATCATCGGCTACGGCTCGCAGGGCCACGCGCACGCGCAGAACCTCAAGGAATCCGGCGTCAAGGTGACGGTGGGCCTTCGGCCGGGCGGCGCCTCCTGGGACAAGGCGAAGAAAGCGAAGCTGGACGTGAAGGAGGTCGGCGCGGCCGTCAAGGGCGCGGACCTCGTGATGATCCTGCTCCCCGACGAGAACCACGCCTCCGTCTGGCGGGAGTCGATCGAGCCGAACATCAAGAAGGGCGCCGCGCTCGCCTTCGCGCACGGGTTCAACATCCACTTCGGCCAGATCCAGCCGCGCGAGGACCTCGACGTCATCATGATCGCGCCCAAGGGCCCGGGCCACCTCGTGCGCTCCACCTACACGCAGGGCGGCGGCGTGCCGGCCCTGATCGCGGTGCACCGCGACGCCTCGGGCAAGGCGAAGGACCTGGCGCTCTCCTACGCCTGCGCCATCGGCGGCACGCGCGGCGGCGTCATCGAGACCAACTTCCGCGAGGAGACGGAGACCGACCTCTTCGGCGAGCAGACCGTCCTGTGCGGCGGCATCGTGGAGCTCATCAAGGCCGGCTACGAGACGCTGGTCGAGGCGGGCTACGCCCCGGAGATGGCCTACTTCGAGTGCCTGCACGAGACCAAGCTCATCGTCGACCTCATCTACGAGGGCGGCATCGCCAACATGAACTACTCGATCTCCAACAACGCGGAGTTCGGGGAGTACGTCACGGGCCCGAAGGTGATCGGCCCGCAGGCGCGCGAGGCCATGCGGCAGGCGCTGGCCCACATCCAGACGGGCGGCTACGCGCGCGACTTCATCCTCGAGAACCAGGCGGGCGCCCCGACGCTCAAGGCGCGCCGGCGCCTGCTGGCCGAGCACCCGATCGAGCAGGTCGGCGAGAAGCTCCGGGCGATGATGCCCTGGATCCGGAAGAACAAGCTGGTCGACCAGAGCCGCAACTAGCGCGAGCGAAGGCCGGCGCCCCCGGCCTTCGCCGCTTTCGGCACCGCGGCCGAAGGTAGAATGGCGCCACGCCCGCCCACGGAGTCCCCTTGGCGAACTATCCCCACCCGATCATCGCCCGCGAGGGCTGGCCCTTCCTCGCGGGCGCGACGGCGCTCGCGGCCGTGGCGACGGCGCTGGCCGGGTGGTGGTCGGCGCCCCTGTGGCTCGTCGCGCTCTTCGTGCTCCAGTTCTTCCGCGACCCGCCCCGCGAGGTGCCCGCGGGCGAGGGCCTGGTCCTCGCGCCGGCCGACGGCCGCGTCGTGCTGGTGGGCAGCGCCCGCGACGAGCACCTCGGCCGGGACGCGGTGAAGATCAGCGTGTTCATGAACGTCTTCAACGTGCACTCCAACCGCTCGCCGGTGGCCGGCACGGTCGAGAACGTGTGGTACCACCCGGGCCTGTTCCTCAACGCGGACCTCGACAAGGCTTCCTCGGACAACGAGCGCAACGCCGTGCACCTTCGCACCGGCTCGGGCCAGGACGTCACCTGCGTCCAGGTGGCCGGGCTCATCGCGCGCCGCATCCTGTGTTACGTGGGGCGCGGCGACCGGCTCGAGGCCGGCCAGCGGTACGGGTTCATCCGGTTCGGCTCCCGCGTGGACGTCTACCTGCCGCCGGGCTCGGCGCCCAGGGTGGCGATCGGCGACAAGGTGTCGGCGACGTCCACGGTGCTCGCGACGCTGCCCGGGGCGCGGCCGTGAACGCCCGGGGCAAGCCGCGGCCGCCGCTGATGGAGCCCATCCGCCGGCGCGGGATCTACCTGCTGCCCAACCTCTTCACGACGCTCGCGCTCTTCGCGGGCTTCTTCGCCATCGTCCAGGGGATGAACCACGACTTCGAGCGCGCCTCCGTGGCGATCTTCGTGGCGATGGTGCTCGACGGCCTGGACGGTCGCGTGGCGCGCCTCACGCGCACGCAGTCGGCCTTCGGGGCCGAGTACGACAGCCTCTCCGACATGGTGTCCTTCGGCGCGGCGCCCGCCCTGGTGATGTACGAGTGGGCGCTGCGCGACATGGGGCGCATCGGCTGGATCGCGGCCTTCGTCTACTGCGTGGGGGCCGCGCTGCGCCTGGCCCGGTTCAACACGCAGCTCTCGGTGGCCGACAAGCGCTGGTTCACGGGCCTGCCCAGCCCGGCGGCCGCGGCGCTGGTGGCGGGAATGATCTGGGTGCTCAACGACTACCAGGTGAGCGGCGGCGACGTGAAGTGGTTCGCGGCGGCGCTCACGGTGTACGCGGGCGTCACGATGGTCTCGAACGTTCGCTTCTACAGCGGCAAGGACCTCAACCTGCGGCGCGCCGTGCCGTTCTGGATGACGCTGGTGATCGTGGTGGCGCTGCTGCTCATCTCCATCAAGCCGTCGCACGTGCTGTGGGGGATCATGGTCGCGTACGGCGTCTCCGGCTACGTCGGCTGGATCGTCCAGCGCTGGCGCGCCGAGGCCAAGGAGAAGCAGTACCAGCACGTGCGCGACGCGATCGACGAGGGCGACGTGACCGGTCTCGCCCGCATGCTGCACGCGACGCCCGCCGACACGGTGGTGGACGGCGAGGGGCGCACGCTGCTCATGGTGGCCGTGGAGGAGTCGAACCTGCCGGCCGTGGAACTGCTCCTGGCGCGGGGCGCCGACCCCGAGCACCGCGACGGGCGCGGGCGCACGGCGCTGCACCTGGCGGCCGAGATGGGATTCCAGGAGGCCGTCGAGGTGCTCCTGGCCGCCGGCGCCGACCCGAGCGCCCGCGACGCCGCCGGCACCACGGCGCTCGACCTCGCCGAGGAACACGGCGCGCACGACATCGTGGCGGCCGTGCTGCGCGCCGGCGGCCGCTCCGGCCGGGAGCTCGCGGCCCCGGGCGGCTAGTTGCCAGACCGCGAAGTCCGTTGCTATAGTCCGGCCATGATCCGCGTCGAATTCCACGCCGACCAGCTGCTGCACCTCCCCCTGGCGGGCCTGCCTGGCCTGCTGCTGCGCCTCGCGCGCTAAATACCCCACCCCCCCCCCATTCGGCAGTTTCGGCGCCGCCCGGCAGACGGGCAGGCGGTGTTCCATCCCCATTCCCGGAGTGAACCATGCAGGATCAATTGATCATCTTCGACACCACCATGCGCGACGGCGAGCAGAGCCCCGGCGCGTCGATGACCCGCGACGAGAAGATCCGGATCGGCAAGCAGCTCGAGCGGCTGCGCGTCGACGTGATCGAGGCCGGGTTCGCCGCGGCGAGCCCCGGCGACTTCGAGGCGATCCGCGCCGTGGCGGAGGTCGTGCGCGAGTCGACGGTCTGCTCGCTCGCCCGCGCCAACGACAACGACGTTCGCCGCGCCGGCGAGGCGGTCGCGCCGGCCGCGCGAAAGCGCATCCACACGTTCATCGCCACGAGCCCCATCCACATGAAGCTCAAGCTGCGCATGAGCGAGGACGAGGTGCTGGAGGCCGCGGTGCGCGCCGTCAGGCTCGCGCGGCAGTTCACGGACGACGTGGAGTTCTCGGCGGAGGACGCGGTGCGCTCGGACGTGGATTTCCTGTGCCGCGTCTTCGAGGCGACCATCGCCGCCGGCGCGCGCACGATCAACGTGCCGGACACGGTGGGGTACAGCGTGCCGGAGCGCTGGGGCGGGCTCTTCGCGCAGCTCCTCTCGCGCGTCCCGAACGCCGACCAGGCCGTGTGGTCGACGCACTGCCACAACGACCTGGGGATGGCCGTGGCCAACTCGCTGGCGGCCGTGATGAACGGCGCGCGCCAGGTGGAGTGCACCGTGAACGGCCTGGGCGAGCGTGCCGGCAACGCCTCGCTCGAGGAGATCGTGATGGCCGTCCGCACGCGCTCGGATCTCTTCCCCTGCCGCACGGGCGTCGACGCCACGCAGATCGTGCCCACGAGCAAGCTCGTGTCGACCATCACGGGCTACCCGGTCCAGCCGAACAAGGCGGTCGTGGGCGCCAACGCCTTCGCGCACGAGTCCGGCATCCACCAGGACGGCGTCCTCAAGCACCGGGAGACCTACGAGATCATGCGGGCCGAGGACGTGGGCTGGGGGGCCAACCGCCTCACGCTGGGCAAGCTCTCAGGCCGCAACGCCTTCCGCAGCCGCCTGTCGGAGCTGGGCATCACCCTCGCCTCCGAGGAGGCGCTCAACGCCGCGTTCGCCAAGTTCAAGGAGCTCGCCGACAAGAAGCGCGAGATCTTCGACGAGGACCTGCAGGCGCTAGTCTCCGACGAGAGCGTGACGCCCGAGCACGAGCGCTTCAAGCTGGTGTCGATGGTGGCGCACTCCGAGACCGGCGAGCAGCCCTTCGCCTCGGTGGTGATCGCCGACGGCGGGAACGAGATGCGCTCCGAGGCCCGCGGCGCCGGGCCCGTCGACGCCGCCTTCCAGGCGATCGAGCAGATGGTCTCGAGCGGAACGGAGCTGCTGCTCTACTCGGTGAACAACATCACGACCGGGACCGACTCCCAGGGCGAGGTGACGGTGCGCCTGGCGAAGGAGGGGCGCGTCGTGAACGGCATGGGCGCGGACACGGACATCGTCGTGGCGTCGGCCAAGGCCTACCTGAGCGCGCTCAACAAGATGGGGATCAGCACGGCGCGCATGAACCCGCAGTACGGGACGGAGCAGGCGGCGCCCTAGCCCCGAAAAGAAGATGCCCGCGGGCCTGCGCCCGCGGGCATCTCGGCACATCGGCGCCCGGAGGCGCCGGGACTCAGCAGCCGCCCTTCTTCTTCTTCTTTTCCGGGGCCGCGGCCTTGGCCGGGGCCTGCTTGGCGATGATGTGGTCCTTGATGTCCTTGTAGACGTTCTCGGGCACGATCTTCTTCGCGACGAGCTCGTCCTTGCCCTTGTACGGGCGGCCCTTGATGATCGCGTTCGCGCGCGCGTCACCGACGCCCTTGAGCTTCATCAGCTCGTCGCGAGAGGCGGTGTTGATGTCGAGCATGGCCTCCGCCTTCTTCTCGGCGGCGGGCTTCGCGGGGGCGTCCTTGGCGAATGCCGGGGCGGTCGCGGCGAGGAGCGCGATGGCGGCGGCGGCGATGAGCTTCTTCATGGGTTCTCCTGTCGGCGTGGTGGTTGTCGGTCGCCCGGAAATTCTAGCCGTTTCGGGCGCATCGCGCGCGGATGGCCGCCGGGCGAGGCGACCGGTGCTGCGGCCCCCGGGGCAGGCGTCGCCGCAGGCAGACGGCCGGTTGTCGTGCCCGATCAGGCGGTTGCGGCGATGCGGCGCGGCCGACGTCGGCCCGCGGCGACGGTTCGCTCGCGGCACGCCCGTTCCGCCCGCCTCCCCGCGGCCTTCCCTCCCTCTGGCAGGCGCTGCCGCGAGGAAGGTGGCACGGATCGTGGTTGCGGTTTCCGGCTCGACACCACGAGAGGAGCGGCGATGCGATACGCAGACGGATTGTTCGGGCGCAAGGACGCGCCCCGCGCACCGACCCCGGCCGGCCCGGCCAGCCACCCCCCTGCCGGAGCGGCCTTGGCGCCGGCGACGCCCCGGGCCGCCGCGCCGCCTGCCTCGCCGCCGGCCGAGCACCACGCCCGGGCCGAGGAGGTCGCGGGCTCCAAGCTGATCGTCGGGCCCAACATCAAGCTCAAGGGCGTGGAGATCGACGACTGCGACACGCTCGTGGTCGAGGGGCGCGTGGAAGCCACCATGGTGAGCCGCGCGATCCAGATCGCGGAGCATGGCGCCTTCCGCGGGACGGCGGACATCGAGGTGGCGGAGATCCGCGGCGCCTTCGACGGGGAGCTCACCGTCCGGGGGCGCCTGGTCGTGCACGCCACCGGCCGGATCGCCGGCAAGGTGCGCTACGGCAAGCTCCTCGTGCAGGAGGGCGGCGAGCTGAGCGGCGACGTGGGGACCATCGCCGAGCGGCCCGGCGTCCCGGCCGTCGCCGCCGCGAGGCCGGGCTAGCTTTCCCGGGCGAGCCGCGCGGCCAGGCCGATGTAGGTCGCCGGCGTGAGGGCGAGCAGGCGCGCCTTGGCCTCGTCGGGAAGCGGCAGGCCGCGCAGGAACGCGTGCAGCTCGTCCTTCGTGATGCCGCCCTTGCCGCGCGTGAGTTCCTTGAGCTTCTCGTACGAGCCCTCGATGCGGTGCGCCCGCATGACGGTCTGGACGGGCTCGGCGAGCACGTCCCAGCAGCCTTCCAGGTCCGCCGCGATGCGCGCGGGGTCCGCCTCGAGCTTGCCCAGGCCGCGCAGGCACGCCTCGTAGCCCAGCAGGCAGTAGCCGAAGGCGACCCCCATGTTCCGCAGCACCGTCGAATCCGTGAGGTCGCGCTGCCAGCGCGAGACGGGAAGCTTCTCCGCCAGGTGGCGCAGCAGGGCGTTCGCGAGCCCCAGGTTGCCCTCGGAGTTCTCGAAGTCGATGGGGTTCACCTTGTGCGGCATCGTCGACGAGCCGACCTCGCCCGCCTTCACCTTCTGGCGGAAATAGCCGAGCGAGATGTAACCCCAGGCGTCGCGGTCCAGGTCCAGGAGGATGGTGTTGAGCCGCGCGAGGGCGTCGAAGACCTCCGCCAGCGCGTCGTGGGGCTCGATCTGGATCGTGAGCGGGTTGTAGGCGATTCCCAGGCCGGTCACGAAACGGCGGGCGAACGCGGGCCAGTCCACGCCCGGGGCGGCCACCACGTGGGCGTTGAAGTTGCCCGTGGCGCCGTTCACCTTGCCCAGCAGTTCCACCGCCGCGGTGGCGAGGCGCGCGCGCTTCAGGCGCCAGGCGACGTTGGCCATCTCCTTGCCGAGCGTCGTGGGCGTGGCCGGCTGGCCGTGCGTGCGCGAGAGCATCGCGAGGTCCGCGTGCGCGCGGGCCAGGTCGTCGAGCCTCGCGGCCAGCGAGTCGATCGCCGGCAGCAGGACCGACTCGAGCCCGCCCCGCACCATCAGCGCGTGGGCGAGGTTGTTGATGTCCTCGGACGTGCACGCGAAGTGGATGAATTCCCCGGCCGCGCTCACCTCGGCGTTGTCGCGGAAGCGCTCGCGCAGCCAGTACTCCACGGCCTTCACGTCGTGGTTCGTGGTGGCCTCGATCGCCTTCACGCGTTCGGCGTCGGCGAGATCGAAGTCCCGCGCGACACGCTCCAGCGCGTCGGCCGTGGCGGCGGAGAAGGGCGGCAGCAGGTCGAACGAGGGCTCGGCCGCGAGCGCCCTGAGCCAGGCGATCTCGACGCGCACGCGGTGCCGGATCAGCGCGAACTCGCTGAAGTGGTCCTGCAACGCGCGGGTTTTCGAGGCGTAGCGCCCGTCGAGCGGCGAAAGGGCGGTGAGGGCTTGGGACATGGCGTGACCTTCGCGGCGATTCTAGCATGGGGGCCCCGGGCGGCCGGCGCGCCGCGGGGGCGGTGATATACTCGGCGCCCGTCGCCCGTCCCCGAGGTCCCTTCCGTGAAGCTCCTCGCCTCCAAGACCAGTCCCTACGCCCGGAAGGTCCGCGTGCTCCTCGCCGAGAAGCAGCTCGCCTTCGAGTTCGTGGAGGAGAACTCGTGGAGCGCCGAGACCACCGTGCCCCGCTTCAATCCGATCGGCAAGGTCCCGGTGCTCGTGCTCGACGACGGCTCGTGCCTGTTCGACTCCTCGGTGATCGCCGAGTACCTCGACCCCCTGGGCGCGCCGGCCTTCCTGCCGCCCGCGGGCATGGAGCGCGCCCGGGTTCGCTGCGACGAGGCGCTCGGCAACGGGATCACCGATGCCGGCGTGGCCATCTTCCTGGAGCGCAAGCGCGAGGCGTCGCGGCAGGACCCCGCCTGGATCGCGCGCCAGCGCGGCAAGGTCGACTCGGGGATCGCGGCGCTCGCGCGGGAGCTGGGGGGAAAGGCCTACCTTCGCGGCGACACGATGACGCTGGGCGACGTGGCCTGCGCCTGCGCGCTGCTGTGGGTGGAGTTCCGCCTGCCTGAGGTCGCGTGGCGGGCGCAGTACCCGGCGCTCGGCCGCTGGATCGAGCGCCTCGAGTCGCGACCCTCCTTCGCCACCACGCGCCCGCCCGGCTGAGCGGCGCGGCTCAGGCGATCACCCCGCCGCCGAGGCACACCTCTCCGCGGTAGAGCACCGCGGACTGGCCGGGCGTCACGGCCCACTGCGGCCGGGCGAATTCGAGGCGGAAGTCCCCGGATTCCTCCAGGCGGAGGGCGCACGCCGCGTCCGCCTGCCGGTACCGCGTCTTCGCGCCCAGGTCGCCCGGATCCTCCGGCGGCTCGCCGGCGATCCAGGCCGCGTCCGTCGCGCGCAGGCGGCCGCTGAGCAGTCGCGGATCGTCGTGCCCCTGCACGACCACCAGGGTGTTCGTGCCAAGGTCCTTTCCGGCCACGTACCACGGCGAGCCCGGACCGTCCCGGCGGCCACCGATTCCGAGGCCCTGCCGCTGTCCCAGCGTGTAGTACATGAGGCCCTGGTGCTCGCCCACGCGCTCGCCCTCGGGCGTGACGATGGGGCCGGGCTCCCGTGGCAGGTAGCGCGAGAGGAACTCGCGGAAGGGCCGCTCGCCGATGAAGCAGATCCCGGTGGAGTCCTTCTTGGCGTGGTTGGGCAGGCCCGCCTCCCGGGCGAGTCGCCGGACCTCGGTCTTGCGCAGGTGGCCGACGGGAAACATCGCTCGCGAGAGCTGCTCCTGGGTGAGGCGGTGCAGGAAGTACGACTGGTCCTTGGACGGATCCAGGCCCTTCAGGAGCCGGTAGCGCCCGTCGTCGCGCTCGACGCGGGCGTAGTGGCCGGTGGCGATGCACTCGGCGCCCATGGCCACGGCGTGGTCCAGGAATGCCCGGAACTTGATCTCGGCATTGCACAGCACGTCCGGGTTGGGCGTGCGCCCGGCGCGGTACTCGGCCAGGAAGCTGGCGAACACGCGCTCGCGGTACTCCGCGGCGAAGTTCACGGCCTCGACCTCGATGCCGAGGCGATCGGCCACGCTCACGGCGTCGACGAGGTCGACGCGGCTCGTGCAGTGCTCGCCGTCGCCGTCGTCCTCCCAGTTCTTCATGAACAGGCCCACGACCTCGTGCCCCTGCCGCTTCAGCAGCAGGGCGGCGACGGCCGAGTCGACTCCTCCGGAGAGCCCGACGACGATCTTCATGGGTGGCTATCTTGGGGCATCGCGGCGCGATTCCAAACGAAAAAGGCAGGGCCGAAGCCCTGCCTTCCGGTCGCGGAGCGATCGTTACTTCTTGGGGGCGTCCGCCGGCGCCTCGGCCTTGGCCGGAGCCTCGGCCTTCGGGGCGGCCTTCTTGGCGGGCTTCTTCTTGGGCGCCTTCTTCTTGGCGTGGGCCTTGTGCGCCGCGGGCTTCGCCGGCTCGACCTTCGCCGCGGGGGCCTCGGCCTTGGCGGGGGCCTCGGCCTTGGCGGACGGGGCGGCCGGCGCCGGGGCCGGAGCCGGGGCAGCGGGCTTCGCGGGCGCCTGGGCGAACGCGCCGAGAGTGGCGGACGCGAACACGGCGGCGATCAGGACGGACAGCTTCTTCATCGATGTTCCTTTGCGTGGAGTGGGAGGTGCCCGCCCCGCGGAGGCGGGCCCGGGCAACGGCGATAACGGCCCACCTCGGCCGGCGGTTGACATGTCCGGTCGCGGGTCTACAGGACCGGTGGCACCTCCCGCCACTGGCCCGGCGCCAGCCCGTCGAGCGTCCACGGGCCGATCCGGTAGCGCACGAGGCGGAGCGTGGGCAGCCCTACGCGGGCGGTCATCCGACGCACCTGGCGGTTGCGCCCCTCCCGGATCCGAAGGTCCAGCCACGCGGTCGGGATGGCCCGCCGGAACCGGATGGGCGGATCCCTCGGCCACAGGCCGGGCGGCTCGCCGATCGCCGCCACCCGCGCCGGCCGGGTGGTGAATTCACCCAGGTCCACGCCCTCCCGCAGCCTCTCGAGGGCAGCCGGGTCCGGCGTGCCCTCGACCTGGGCCCAGTAGCCCTTCTCGAGCTTGTGCCGCGGGTCGGCGATGCGCGCCTGCAGCCGGCCGTCGTCCGTGAGCACCAGCAGGCCCTCGCTGTCGGTGTCGAGCCGGCCGGCCGGGTAGACGCCGGGGAGGTCCAGGAGGCCGGCGAGCGTGGGCCGCTCGCCGCTCGGGCTGAACTGGCAGACGCATCCGTACGGTTTGTTGACGAGGATCAGCCGGGGCATGGCCGGGGAGCAGGGGGGGCTTTGCTATAATTGCGCGCTTCGCGGCGCCCCGATGGCGGCCGCGCACGGGCGCCGGACGCGCCCGTGGCCACCCGAAGGCCCACAGGAGTCGCGCGCATGAGCAAGATCAAGGTCAAGAACCCGGTCGTCGAGATGGACGGCGACGAGATGACGCGGATCATCTGGCAGAGGATCCGCGAGAAGCTGATCCTCCCCTACCTCGACATCGACCTCAAGTACTTCGACCTGGGCATCGAGCACCGCGACGCCACGGACGACAAGGTGACGGTCGACTCGGCCAACGCGACGCGCGAGTACGGGGTGGCGGTGAAGTGCGCGACGATCACGCCCGACGAGGCGCGGGTGAAGGAGTTCAACCTCAAGCAGATGTGGAAGAGCCCAAACGGGACGATCCGCAACATCCTCGACGGCACGATCTTCCGCGAGCCGATCATCTGCAGCAACGTGCCCCGGGTGGTGTCCCACTGGGACAAGCCCGTGGTCGTGGCGCGCCACGGATTCGGCGACCAGTACCGCGCCACGGAACTGAAGTTCGAGGGCGCGGGCACGCTCAAGCTCACCTTCGTGCCGAAGGACGGCAGCGCGCCCATCGAGAAGGAGGTCTTCCAGGCCCCGGGCGCCGGCATCACCATGGCGATGTACAACCTGGACGAGTCGATCCGCGGCTTCGCCCGGGCCTGCTTCAACTACGCCCTCGGCCGCAACTACCCGGTCTACCTGTCGAGCAAGAACACGATCCTCAAGGTCTACGACGGGCGCTTCAAGAACCTCTTCCAGGAGATCTTCGAGGCCGAGTTTAAGGCGAAGTTCGACGCCGCGGGCCTCACGTACGAGCACCGCCTCATCGACGACATGGTGGCCTCCAACCTCAAGTGGAGCGGGGGCTACCTGTGGGCGTGCAAGAACTACGACGGCGACGTCCAGTCGGACACCGTCGCCCAGGGCTACGGCTCGCTGGGCCTGATGACCTCGGTGCTCACCACGCCGGACGGCCGCACCGTGGAGGCCGAGGCGGCCCACGGGACGGTCACGCGGCACTACCGCCTTCACCAGCAGGGCAAGCCCACCTCCACGAACCCGATCGCCTCGATCTTCGCGTGGACGCGGGGGCTGCAGTACCGCGGCAAGATGGACGGCACGCCGGACGTCGTGAACTTCGCGCTCACGCTCGAGAAGGTGTGCGTCGACATGGTCGAGTCGGGCAAGATGACCAAGGACCTCGCCCTGCTCATCGGCCCCGAGCAGCCCTTCCTCACCACGGAAGGCTACATGGACGCCGTGGACGCCGAGCTCAAGCGCCGGATGGGCTGAGCCCCGCGGCGCGGACCCGACGAAAAAAGCCCCCGGGACGCGTGTCCCGGGGGCTTTGCATTTCCGGGAACCGCGGCTCTCAGGCCGACTGGATGTTGGACGCCTGCTTCCCCTTCGGTCCCTGCGTGACGTCGAAGGAGACTTTCTGGCCTTCCTTCAGGGTCTTGAAACCCTGCATCTGGATGGCCGAGAAGTGCGCGAAGAGATCCTCGCTGCCATCGTCGGGCGTGATGAAACCGTAGCCCTTCGCATCGTTGAACCACTTGACGGTACCGGTTGCCATTCGCTTGCATACCTCTCGGAAAAACGGGTGGAGGCCCGCACATCGTTCGGATCCAGGGCCGCACGGCGAAATGGCGATGCGAAAACCTCGAAGCCAAACTCCAACGCGCCTTTTACGCCCGTATTTGAGGTTAGTCAATAGACGGGGCGGGGTCTTGAAAATCGACGTCCCTTTGTCCATATTGGGTAGGACGGTAACGACTTCGCGCGCGCCGCGCCCGCCTCCCAGGAATGCCCAGCAAGTCCAGCGGCTCCACCCTGCTCAAGCCGAGCGCGGCGAAGGTCAAGCCGCCGCCGATGTACAAGGTCGTCATGTATAACGACGATTTCACGCCGATGGAATTCGTCGTCGAGGTCCTGCAGCTGTTCTTCGCCCTCCCCCGGGAACAAGCCACGCAGGTGATGCTCAAAGTGCATACCGAGGGGCGCGGCGTGTGCGGGACGTACCCGAAGGACGTCGCCTCCACGAAGGTGGAGCAGGTGGTTCAATACTCGCGCCAGCACCAGCATCCCCTGCAGTGCGCGATGGAGGAAACATGATCGCCCAGGAGTTGGAAGTCAGCCTGCACATGGCCTTCGTCGAGGCCCGCCAGAAGCGCCACGAGTTCATCACCGTGGAGCACCTGCTTCTCGCCCTGTGCGACAACCCGTCCGCCTCGGAGGTGCTCAAGGCCTGCGCCGCCAAGATCGACGAGCTGAAGAAGGCGCTGGCCGACTTCGTCATGCAGCACACCCCCACCGTGGCCGGCACGGGCGAGGTGGACACCCAGCCCACGCTCGGCTTCCAGCGCGTGATCCAGCGGGCCATCCTGCACGTGCAGTCCTCCGGGAAGAAGGAGGTCACGGGCGCCAACGTGCTCGTGGCGATCTACGGCGAGAAGGACTCGCACGCGGTCTACTTCCTGCACCAGCAGGGTGTCTCGCGGCTGGACGTCGTGAACTTCATCTCCCACGGCATCACCAAGAACCCGCAGTCGGGCGGCCGCGAGGAGGGCGAGAGCGCCGAGGAAGGGCAGGAGGCCCCGGGCGCCGGCGGCGCGCTCGAGAGCTTCACGCAGAACCTCAACCAGCTCGCCGTCGAGGGCAAGATCGACCCGCTCATCGGCCGCGAGGGCGAGCTCGAGCGCGTGATCCAGATCCTGTGCCGCCGGCGCAAGAACAACCCGCTCCTCGTGGGCGAGGCGGGCGTGGGCAAGACCGCCATCGCCGAGGGGCTCGCCAAGCGCGTCATCGACGGCCAGGTGCCCGAGGTGCTGGGCAAGGCGCAGGTGTACGCGCTCGACATGGGCGCGCTCCTGGCGGGCACCAAGTACCGGGGCGACTTCGAGCAGCGCCTGAAGGCGGTGCTCAAGCAGCTCGTCGACAATCCCAACGCCATCCTCTTCATCGACGAGATCCACACGCTGATCGGCGCGGGCAGCGCCTCGGGCGGCACGCTCGACGCCTCGAACCTGCTCAAGCCCGCCCTTTCCTCGGGCTCGCTCAAGTGCATCGGCGCGACGACCTACAACGAGTTCCGCGGCATCTTCGAGAAGGACCACGCGCTCTCCCGCCGATTCCAGAAGATCGACGTGAACGAGCCGTCCATCCAGGAGACGGTGGAGATCCTGCGCGGGCTCAAGAGCCGCTTCGAGTCGCACCACGGCGTGAAGTACACCGCCAACGCCCTCACCACGGCGGCCGAGCTCTCCGCGCGATACATCAACGACCGGCACCTGCCGGACAAGGCGATCGACGTGATCGACGAGGCGGGCGCCCTGCAGCGCATCCTGCCCAAGTCGAGGCAGAAGAAGGTGATCGGCAAGCCCGAGATCGAGGAGATCATCGCCAAGATCGCGCGCATCCCGGCCCGGAACGTCTCCTCCGACGACCGCACGCAGCTGCGCAACCTCGACCGCGACCTGAAGGCCACCGTGTTCGGCCAGGACGCCGCCATCGAGGCCCTGTCGGCCGCGATCAAGATGGCGCGCTCCGGGCTGGGCAATCCCCAGAAGCCGATCGGCTCGTTCCTCTTCTCCGGCCCCACGGGCGTGGGCAAGACCGAGGTCGCCCGCCAGCTCGCGTTCATCATGGGCGTGGAGCTCGTGCGCTTCGACATGTCGGAGTACATGGAGCGCCACGCCGTCTCGCGCCTGATCGGCGCGCCGCCGGGCTACGTCGGCTTCGACCAGGGCGGGCTGCTCACGGAGGCCATCACCAAGCACCCGTACTCGGTGCTGCTGCTCGACGAGATCGAGAAGGCCCACCCGGACATCTTCAACATCCTGCTCCAGGTGATGGACCACGGCACGCTCACCGACAACAACGGGCGCAAGGCGGACTTCCGCAACGTCGTCATCGTGATGACGACCAACGCGGGCGCCGAGGGGCTGTCGCGCAACGCCATCGGCTTCTCGCCCGAGAAGCGGGCGGGAGACGAGATGGCGGAGATCAAGCGCCTGTTCACGCCGGAGTTCCGCAACCGGCTGGACGCGGTGATCTCCTTCGCGCCGCTCGACGAGGCCGTGATCCTGCGCGTGGTGGACAAGTTCCTGATGCAGCTCGAGGCCCAGCTCGCGGAGAAGAAGGTCGAGGCCCAGTTCTCGGAGGCGCTCAAGCGCTACCTCGCCAGGAACGGCTTCGACCCGCTGATGGGCGCGCGCCCCATGGCGAGGCTCATCCAGGACACGATCCGGCGGGCGCTCGCCGACGAGCTGCTCTTCGGCAAGCTCGCCGGGGGCGGGCGCGTGACGATCGACGTGGACGGCGAAGGCAAGGTGCGCCTCGACATCCCGACGGACGCGCCCTCCGGGGAGCCCGTGCCGGCCGCGGGCTGATCGCGGACTCGGCCCGCGCCGCCGCCCGCCCGGGCGGCGGCGGCGCTTTCGGCGCTGCCCGCGGCAGCCATTGCATTCGGCAATGGATCCCCGCCGGAACTTCGCATCGGATTTACATCGCATCGATCGCCGGATAGTCTCCCCTCGCGCTCCCGAAGCGCGCATACCCCCAGGAGGAGACAAGACCATGCCCGGATTTGCCCGCCTCACCGCGACCTTCGCAACGCTCGCCGCTGGCGGCGCGTTGGCCGCGGACCCGCCCCCCGCTCCCGCATTTGCCGCATCGAATCTCTCGCCGGCCGGCGTCCGCTCGATGGCCGCCAACTGCGCGGCCTGCCACGGGACGAACGGGCGCGCGGCGCCCGGCTCGACCCTGTCGGGCCTGGCCGGAAAGCCCCGCGACGAGCTGCTGCTGGCGCTCACGCAGTTCAAGCAGGGCCAGCGGCCCGCCACGCTGATGCACCAGCTGGCCAAGGGCTACACCGACGAGGAGCTCGCCGCCCTCGCGGATCACTTCGCCCGGCAGGGCCGCGACCGGTGAGGAGGAGAACATGATCATCCGCAGAAGGGAGTTCCTGGCGGCGGGGGCCGCGATGGCGGCCGCGGGCCTCGCGGGCTGCGCCGGGATGCCGGGTGGCGCCTCGAAGGCGAGGGTGGTGGTGGTCGGCGGCGGCTACGCCGGTGCCACGGCCGCCAAGTACGTGCGCCTGTTCGACCCGTCCATCGAGGTGGTGCTCGTCGAGCCGAACGAGGCGTTCGTCTCGTGCCCCATCTCCAACCTCGTCCTCGGCGGCTTCCGCACGATCGGCGACATCACCACGCCGTACACGGGCCTTCAGGCCAACCACGGCGTGCGCGTGGTGCGCGACGCGGCCACCGCCATCGACGCGGAGCGCCGCGAGGTGCGGCTCGCCAGGGGCGAGGTGCTGCGCTACGACCGCGTCATCGTCGCGCCCGGCATCGAGTTCATCCCCGGGGCGCTGCCGGCGCTCGACACCGCGCAGGGCCAGGAGCAGGTCCTGCACGCGTGGAAGGCCGGAGCGCAGACGGTGGCGCTGCGCCGGCGGCTCGAGGAGATGCGCGACGGAGGCGTGTACGTCCTCGCCATCCCGGAGGCCCCCTACCGGTGTCCGCCCGGGCCCTACGAGCGCGCCTGCCAGGTGGCCGCGTACTTCAAGGCCGCCAAGCCCCGCGCCAAGGTGCTCGTGCTCGACGCGAACGCCAACATCACCTCCAAGGGCCCGCTCTTCCGCAAGGCCTGGGAATCGCTCTACGCCGGCATCGTCGAGTACCGGCCCCAGAGCAAGGCAGTGGACGTGGACCTGCGCGCCGGCACCGTGAAGCTCGAGCTCGACGACGTCAAGGGCGACGTGCTGAACGTGATCCCGCCGATGAAGGCCGGGCGCATCGCCGACCCGTACATCACCGCCAACCGGCGCTGGTGCGAGGTGGACTGGCTCACCTTCGAGTCGAAGGTCGCGCCGGGCGTGCACGTGCTGGGCGACGCCACGCAGAGCGCCCCGGTCATGCCCAAGTCGGGGCACATGGCCAATGCCCACGGCAAGGCCTGCGCGGCGGCGGTGGTGGCGATGCTCAACGGCCAGGCGCCGAATCCCTCCCCGACGCTCACGAACACCTGCTACAGCTTCGTGTCCCGCACGCAGGTCGTGCACGTGGCCTCGGTGCACAAGTACGACGCCGCGGCCCGCACGTTCAAGACGGTGCCGGGGGCGGGGGGCGTCTCGGGCGCCGCGAGCGAGATGGAGGCGGGCCACGCGCACAACTGGGCGCGCAACATCTGGGCGGACACGCTCACCTGAGCCGCCGGCCGTCCGGCGCCGAGGGCCGCCCGCGGGCGGCCCTTTTTCATGCCCGGCGGGCGATGCCGCGGGCGCGGCGATTCGCGCATCCAACCGGCGGGCGAACGCGTAAACTCCGGGCGAGCCGACGAGAAAAACGCCCATGGAACGACTGTCCCGGCCCGGGAAGGCCGCGATCCGATGAGTGCCAAGCGACTCCTGGTGCTGTTTCCCGACGAGTGGGACCGCTCGATGGCCTCCGGCCGCGCCGGTGGCCACGAGTACCACTTCGCGGGATTCGACCTCTTCCGCTTCCCGGACAACGCGCGCCTCTTCACGTTCGACGTCCTGCGGTTCGTGGACCGCCTGGCGGACCGCTGGCGCCGCTCGCCGCCGGACGGCATCCTCACCTCCGACGAGCAGTTCGGGCCGGTCGTCGCCGCGCTCCTGGGCGAGCGGCTGGGCCTGCCGCACACGCCGATCGGCGCCGTGCTCGCCGCGCAGCACAAGTTCTACGCGCGCCAGGCCTTCGCGCGCCTGCTGCCGGAGTGCAACCCCCGCTTCGGCATCGTCACCCGCGACTTCCGGCGCACCCGCGAGCTTCCGCTGCCCTTCCCGTTCTACGTGAAGCCCGTCAAGGCGGCCTTCTCCGTGCTCGCGAGGCGCGTGGACACCTGGGAGGCGCTGGAGCGGCACACGCGCTTCTCGTGGTTCGAGCAGGCCATCATCGAGCGGCTGGTCAAGCCCTTCGGCGACGTGATGCGGCGCCACTCCGATTTCGAGATCGAGCCCTTCAGCATGATCGCCGAGGAGCCCATCGACGGCCGCCAGGTCACCGTCAACGGCTTCGTCCGCGACGGGCGCGTGACCATGCTGGGCGTCGTGGACTCGCTGATGTTTCCCGGCACCGATCATTTCCAGCGCTTCCAGTACCCGTCGTCGCTGCCTGGCGACTGGCAGGAGGGGGCCGAGGCCGTGGCGGCGCGCGCGCTCGCCGCGGTGGGCTTCACCCACGGCATGTTCAACGTGGAGCTGAGGGTGTGCGCGAGCACCGGCCACTGCAAGGTGATCGAGATCAACCCGCGCGCCGCCGGCCAGTTCTACGACCTCTTCGAGCGCGTGGACGGGTACAACCTCTTCGACGCGCTCGTCTCGCTGGAGACGGGCGACGAGCCCGCGATCCGCCGCCGCGCGGGGCGGGACGCCTGCGCGGCGAGCTTCGTGATGCGCGACTTCGAGGGCAGGGGGCTCGGGCGGTGGCCCTGGCCGGGGGAGATCGCCCGGCTGCGCGCGAGGCATCCGGGGGCGCGGATCATGATCTATCCCAAGCGCGGCGCCGACCTTCGGCGCGAGATGAAGTGGCTGGGCAGCTACCGCTACGGCGTGGTGAACCTGGGCGCGGGCACGCCGCGCGAGCTCTTCGCGCAGTACGCGCGCGTGCACGCCGACGTGGGCTTCCACCCGCCGGGCCACGCCTCGCCGATCGCCGACGCGCTGGCCGAGGAGCCGGCCGCCGACTAGGCCGTGGCCGCCTCAGTCGCGCAGCCAGGCAGCGTCGAAGGCGGGATTCGTCTTCGACGTGAGAACGTGGTCGCGCCAGGCGCCGTCGATGAAGAGGTACTCGCGCGCGTAGCCTTCCTTCACGAAGCCCAGGCGCTCGAGGACCCGCCCGCTGCGCACGTTCTCCGGCCGGTAGTTGGCCATCACGCGGTGCAGCCGCAGCTCCCCGAACGCGTAGGCGAGCGTGGCCGCGAGGGCCTCGTGCATCAGGCCCTTGCCCTCGTGGCGCCGCCCCAGCTGGTAGCCGAGCACGCAGGCGCGGAAGGGCCCGCGCACGATCTGCGTGTAGTTGCACGTGCCGATCACCACGGCCTCGCCGGGCGCGGGCTCGAGGATGACCCAGCGCGCGGTGGTGCCGGCCTCGAATTCCCTCTCGTAGGCGGGGAGCTGGCGCGCCCAGTGATCGACGCCGAAGCCGGCGGCCGGCGGCGGCGGCGACCAGCGGTCCAGGTGGCCGGTGAAGCTCTCCGCGAAGAATCGCGCCATCGCCTCCTCGAGTCCCGGGCCCGCGATGACGAGCCGCGTGCGAGCCGTGGCGAGCTCGGGCCGGGCCACGGCTCAGGCCGCGAAGACGCGCCAGTGCTGCGGCCAGCCCTCCGTGGGCGGGCGGCGGAAGCCGCTCTTGGCGAACAGGTGCCAGCGGCCGAGCACGTAGGCCACCAGCGTGGTCGCGTAGGCGTTCGCGTCCCAGTCCGGCGGGAGCTGGCCCGCGCCGACCGCGAGCCGCGTGCTCTGGCGAAGGCTCGCCTCGAGCCGGTCGACGAGCTGGTTCACGCGCGCCTGCAGGCGCTCGTCCTCGTTCACCAGGGCGTCGCCCGTCAGCACGCGCGTCATGCCGGGGTTCTTCTGCGCGAAGCCCAGCAGCGCGACGACGGTGGACTCGACCTGCTTCATGGCGTCCTTCTCGTCGGCCTGGATCCGGTTCACGAGCGAGAAGAGCGTCTGCTCGATGAAGTCGATGAGGCCCTCGAACATTTGCGCCTTGCTCGCGAAGTGGCGGTAGAGCGCCGCCTCCGACACGTCAAGTCGCGCGGCCAGCAGCGCCGTGGTGACGCGCTCGGCCTTCGGCTCCTCGAGCATCGAGGCGAGCGTCTGCAGGATCTGGGCCTTCCGCTCCCCGGTCTTCGCCATGGGTTCTCCCCCTTCGATTGCCGTCAGCGCCGCCCGCCGAGGATGGACCCCAGCACGCCGCGGATGATTCGCCGCCCGAGCTCGCTGCCGATGGCGCGGGCCGCGCTCTTGGCCGCGGCCTCCACGGCCGTCTCCCGCGTCCGGCCCTTCGGGGCCGTCCCGCCAGGCAGGCCCAGGCCGCCCAGGATCCCGCCCAGCCCCGCCTCCGCCGGGGGCGACTGCGAGGCCTGCGCACGCTCGCCCGCGCGGGCCGCCAGCAGCTCGTAGGCGGACTCGCGGTCCACCGCCTTCTCGTAGTGCCCGGCGACGAGCGAGCCGGCGATCACGCGCTGGCGCTCCCCGGCGGAAACGGGGCCCAGGCGCGAGCGCGGCGGCACCACGAAGGCGCGCTCCACCGGCGCCGGCCGGCCCTTCTCGTCGAGGAAGGACACCAGCGCCTCGCCCACGCCCAGCTCCGTGATCGCCTGCACGACGTCGAGCGGCGGATTCGGGCGGAACGTGCCGGCCGCGGCCTTCACCGCGGCCTGGTCGCGCGGCGTGTACGCGCGAAGCGCGTGCTGCACGCGGTTGCCCAGCTGGCCCAGCACCGTGTCGGGCACGTCCAGGGGATTCTGCGTGACGAACCACACGCTCACGCCCTTGGAGCGCACCAGGCGCACGACCTGCTCGATGCGCTCGAGCAGCTCCTTCGGCGCGTCGTTGAAGAGCAGGTGCGCCTCGTCGAAGAAGAAGGCGAGCCGGGGCTTGTCCGGGTCGCCCACCTCGGGCAGGCGCTCGAAGAGCTCCGACAGGAGCCACAGCAGCATTGTCGCGTAGACGCGCGGGCTGGCGAGCAGGCGGTCGGCGGCCAGGATGTTGACCACGCCGCGGCCGTCCACCGACTGCATGAGGTCCTCGAGGTCCAGGGCCGGCTCGCCGAAGAAGCGCTCGCCCCCCTGCGACTCGAGCGCGAGGAGCCCGCGCTGGATGGCCCCGACGCTGGCCGCGGAGATGTTGCCGTACTTCGCGCGGAAGGCGGCGGCGTTGTCGGCGGCGTGCTGCAGGAGCGCGCGCAGGTCCTTCAGGTCGAGGAGCGCGAGCCCGCCGTCGTCCGCGATGCGGAACACGGCCGCCAGGACGCCCGACTGCGTCTCGTTGAGGTCCAGGATGCGCGAGAGCAGCAGCGGTCCCATCTCCGAGACCGTCGCGCGCACGGGGTGGCCCTGCTCGCCGAAGACGTCCCAGAACGCCACCGGCGCGGCCGCGGGCGCGCGGCCCTCGAGGCCCAGGAGCTTCTCGCGCTCCGCCACCCTGGCGTTGCCGCCGCCCGGCGCCGCGAGGCCCGCGAGGTCGCCCTTCACGTCCGCGAGGAAGACGGGCACGCCGATGGCGCTCAGCGACTCGGCGATGGTTTGCAGCGTGACGGTCTTGCCCGTGCCGGTCGCGCCGGCCACGAGGCCGTGGCGGTTGGCCATGCCCGGCAGCAGGCCGAGATCGACCCGGGATTTCGCGACGACGAGGGGGGGCAGCACGCGGTCGGGCTCGGGCGGGAAGGCGTTGCGGGGATGTTACCATTGATGCCCCTCCGTATCCGAAATCCGAGTCGAAGACCCATGGCAGGCCACAGCAAGTGGGCGAACATCCAGCACCGCAAGGGTCGCCAGGACGCCAAGCGCGGCAAGATCTTCACCCGCCTCATCAAGGAAATCACCGTCGCCGCGCGCATGGGCGGCGGCGACCCCAACATGAACCCGCGCCTTCGGCTCGCCGTCGACAAGGCGACCGAGCAGAACATGCCCAAGGACAACATCGAGCGCGCCATCAAGCGCGGCACGGGCGACCTCGACGGCGTGAACTACGAGGAGATGCGCTACGAGGGCTACGGCATCGGCGGCGCCGCCGTGCTCGTGGACTGCCTGAGCGACAACCGCACCCGCACCGTGGCGGACGTGCGCCACGCGTTCACCAAGTTCGGCGGCAACCTCGGGACGGACGGCTCGGTGGCCTTCCTCTTCCGTCACTGCGGCCAGCTCGTGTTCGCGCCCGGCACGCCGGAGGACAGGCTCCTCGAGTGCGCGCTGGAGGCGGGCGCCGAGGACGTGGTGACCAACGACGACGGCTCTCTCGAGGTGATCACGGCTCCCCCGGAGTTCCCGGCGGTGAAGGCCTCGCTCGAGAAGGCGGGCCTTCGCGCCGAGGTTGCGGAGGTGACGATGAAGCCCGTCTCGGAGACGGCGCTGGCCGGGGAGGACGCGGCGCGCATGCAGAAGCTCCTCGACGCGCTCGAGTCCCTCGACGACGTCCAGGAGGTCTACACCACCGCGGTCATGGACGAGGCGGCCTGAGGGACCGCCGGCCTTGCGCATCCTCGGCATCGACCCCGGGCTGCGGGTCACCGGATTCGGGGTCGTGGGCCGCGAGGGCCAGAAGCTCGCCTACGTGACGAGCGGCTGCATCCGCACCCGCGACGGGGGCGACCTGGCCGAGCGCATCGGCACCATCCTCGAGGGACTGGCCGAGGTGATCGCCGCGACCCGTCCCGAGCAGGTGGCCATCGAGCAGGTCTTCGTGAACGTGAACGCGAAATCCACCTTGCTGCTGGGGCAGGCGCGCGGGGCCGCGCTGTCGGCGGCCGTCCTCGCACGCCTGCCGGTGGCCGAGTACACGGCGATGCAGGTGAAGCAGGCCGTCGTCGGGACGGGGCACGCGCGCAAGGAGCAGGTGCAGGAAATGGTGCGGCGCCTGCTGCACCTGTCGGGACACCCCTCGACCGATGCCGCAGACGCCCTGGCCTGCGCCATCTGCCATGCGCACGGCGGCCTGGGTCTGGGCGCGCTGCCCACGCGAGGCCGGCGGCTGCGCCGCGGGAGGCTGTCGTGATCGGCCGCATCGCGGGCACGCTCGTCGAGAAGAGCCCGCCCCAGGTGGTGGTGTCGGCCCACGGCGTGGGCTACGAGATCGACGTGCCCATGAGCACGTTCTGCAACCTGCCGCGCACGGGCGAGGCCGTGGAGCTGCTCACGCACCTGGTGGTCCGCGAGGACGCGCACCTGCTCTTCGGCTTCCTCACGGCGCGCGAGCGCGACGCCTTCCGGCAGCTCATCAAGGTGAGCGGCGTGGGCCCCAAGGTGGCCCTCGCGGTGCTCTCGGGGCTCACGGTCGAGGACCTCTCGCAGGCCGTGGCCGCCGAGGACGCCGCCCGCCTCACCCGCGTGCCCGGCATCGGCAAGAAGACGGCCGAGCGACTCGTGCTGGAGCTGCGCGACAAGCTGCCGGCGGTGGCGCCGGCCGCGAGGTCGGAGGCGCCGCACGCCCCGGACGTCCTCAATGCGCTGCTGGGGCTTGGCTATAATGCGCGCGAGGCGTCGGCCGCCGTCCGCGACCTGCCGCCCGACCTGGCGCTCGCCGACGCGATCCGCCAGGCACTCAAGGTGCTCGCCAAGCCGTGATCGAGACCGATCGCCTGATTGCCGGGTCCCCGGCCTCGCCGCAGGAGGAAGGCGAGGAGAGGGCCCTTCGCCCCCGCCAGCTCGCCGAGTACGTCGGGCAGGCGCGCATCCGCGAGCAGCTCGAGATCTTCATCGCCGCCGCGCGCGGCCGCGGCGAGGCCCTGGACCACGCGCTGCTCTTCGGCCCGCCGGGCCTGGGCAAGACCACGCTCGCGCACATCATCGCCCGCGAGATGGGCGTGAACCTGCGGCAGACCTCGGGCCCGGTGCTCGAGCGGGCCGGCGACCTCGCGGCCATCCTCACCAACCTCGAGCCGCGCGACGTGCTCTTCATCGACGAGATCCACCGCCTGAACCCGGTCGTCGAGGAGATCCTCTATCCGGCGCTCGAGGACTACCAGATCGACATCATGATCGGCGAGGGGCCCGCCGCCCGCAGCGTGAAGCTCGACCTGCCTCCCTTCACGCTGGTGGGCGCCACCACGCGCGCGGGGATGCTCACGAATCCCCTGCGGGACCGCTTCGGCATCGTGGCGCGCCTGGAGTTCTACACCCCGGAGGAGCTCACGCGCATCGTCTCGCGCTCCTCGGGGCTGCTCGCGATGACGATCGAGTCGGGAGGCGCCGCCGAGATCGCGCGCCGCTCCCGCGGCACGCCGCGCATCGCCAACCGCCTGCTGCGGCGCGTGCGCGACTTCGCCGAGGTGAAGCACGGCGGGCGCGTGACCGCCGAGGTGGCGGACCTGGCCCTGCGCATGCTGGACGTGGACGCGATCGGGCTGGACCTCCAGGACAGGAAGCTCCTGCTCGCCATCGTCGAGAAGTTCGGCGGCGGCCCGGTGGGCGTGGACAACCTCGCGGCGGCCATCGGCGAGGAGCGCGACACCATCGAGGACGTGCTCGAGCCCTTCCTCATCCAGCAGGGCTACCTGCAGCGCACCCCGCGCGGCCGGATGGCCACGGCGCTCACCTACCGCCACTTCGGCCTGCCCGGAGGGCCGGCGGCCGGCGGAGGGCTCTTCGAGTGACGCGCATCGCCGTCCGCCCGGCGCGGCTGCAGCCCGAGCTCTTCACCTACACCTTCCCGGTGCGCGTGTACTTCGAGAACACCGACGCGGGCGGCGTGGTCTACCACGCGGAATACCTGAAGTTCCTCGAACGGGCCCGCACGGAGTGGCTGCGCCACCTGGGCTTCGACCACCAGGCGCTGGCGAGGAACCATCGGGTGGTTTTCGTGGTCACGCAGGCGGTGGTGGATTTCCTCAAGCCCGCGCGCCTGGACGACAACGTGGGCGTGAGCGTGCAGCTGGAGTCGCTGGGCAAGGTGCGGTGCGCGTTCGTGCAGGAGATCCGGCGCGAGGACGACCTGCTCGTGCACGCGAAGGTGTCGGTGGCCTGCGTCTCGGGCGAGCTGTTCAAGCCGGCGGAGATCCCCGAGGCCCTGCGCCGCAAGATGCAGGCTTCCCTCCCGTAGAAGGCGCCATTGCCATGATCGTGAGCCACGACCTCACCATCCTCTCGATGATCGTCAACGCGAGCATCGTCGTGAAAGTCGTCATGGCGATGCTGGTGCTCGCCTCGCTCTTTTCCTGGACGTACATCTTCATGAAGGTGTTCGCCCTGCGCCGGGCGCACCGCCAGGCCGACGACTTCGAGCGCGAGTTCTGGGGCGGCGCCGACCTCGTGGGCCTGTACCAGCGGGCGGCGGGCGGGCGCTACGTGGCCGCGGGCATGGAGCGCATCTTCGAGGCGGGATTCAAGGAGTTCCTCAAGCTCAAGGGGCGCGCGGGCGCGGACGTGACCGCGCTCATGGACGGCACGCGCCGCGCGATGAAGGCGACGCTGCAGCGCGAGGTGGACGCCCTGGAGCTGCACCTGTCCTTCCTGGCGACGGTGGGCTCGGTGAGCCCGTACATCGGCCTCTTCGGCACGGTGTGGGGGATCATGAACGCCTTCCGGGGCCTGTCCAACGTCGCGCAGGCCACGCTCGCCCAGGTGGCGCCGGGCATCGCCGAGGCGCTGGTGGCCACGGCCATCGGCCTGTTCGCGGCCATCCCGGCGGTGATCGCCTACAACCGGTTCGCCCACGACATCGACCGCCTGGCGGGGCGCTACGAGAGCTTCATGGAGGAGCTCACGAACATCCTGCAGCGCCAGGCCCACCAGCCGGAGCGATGAGCGTGCGACGCCGGCGCGCCATGAGCGAGATCAACGTCGTGCCCTACATCGACGTGATGCTGGTGCTGCTCATCATCTTCATGGTGGCGGCCCCGCTCATCAACCCGGGCCAGATCGACCTGCCGCAGGTCGGCGCGAAGCTGGACCCGGCCGTGGCGCCCCTGGAGGTGCGCGTGCGCGCCGACGGCGAGCTCGCCGTGGTGGACCGCTCGCGGGGCACGGACGAGTACCGCGTGGGGCCGGCCCAGCTGCTGGAAGTGGTGCGCCGCGCCCAGCGGGAGCGCGAAGGGCAGGCCGTGGTCATCGCCGGCGACCGCAACGTGCGCTACGAGGAGGTCCTCAAGGTGATGGACATCCTGCAGCGCGGCCAGGTGAAGCGCGTGGGCCTGCTCGCGCGCCCGGCGCCCTAGGCCGGTCGGTGGCGCAGCCCGCGCCCGCCCACGAACGCCCGCGCCAGCCGGGGCGGATCCGCTCGATCCTCCTCGCGCTGGGCGTGCACGCGGCCTTCCTCGCCCTCATCGTCTTCGGCGTTTCCTGGCAGAGCCACCCCACGCCGCCGCTTCAGGCCGAGCTGTGGTCGAAGCTGCCCACGGGGAAGACCACGGTGCTGCCCAAGGCGGCGCCGAAGCCGCCCGAGCCCGAGCCGCCCAAGCCCGAACCGAAGCCCGAGCCCCGGCCCGAGCCCCCGCCGCCGGAGCCGCCCAAGGCCCAGCCCGCGCCGGAGCCCCCCAAGCCCGATCCCGAGATCGCGGAGCGCAAGGCGAAGCAGAAGCGCGAAGCCGAGCGCAGGGAGCGCGAGCGGCTCGAAAAGGCCGAGGCCGAGCGCAAGGCGCGGGAGAAGAAGGAGGCCGAGCGCAAGGAGAAGGAGCGCAAGGAGGCCGAGCGAAAGGAGCGCGAGCGCAAGGAGGCCGAGCGCAAGGAAAGGGAGGCCAAAGCCCGCGCCGAGGCCGAGGCCGCCCAGGCCAGGGCGCAGGCCGAGGCCGCGGAAAAGGCGCAGATCGCCGAGATCGACGCGTTCACCAATCGCATCCGCGCTAAAATCCGGGGCAAGGCGAACGTTCCCGACACGGTCCGCGGCCGCCCCGTGGTGGTCGTGCACATCACCGTCCTGCCGGGCGGCGGGGTGCTCGAGGCGCGGATCGAGAAGCCCAGCGGCAACCCGGCGTACGACGACGCGATCATGCGGGCCATCCGCAGCGCCTCGCCGCTCCCGGTGCCGCCGGCCGATTCGGAACTTTTCCCGAGGTTTAGGAGCCTTACGCTCAATATCGAGCACGAACGATAGCCGGGCCCAGCGCCCGCCGGGGCCCGTCCGCATGATCCGCCTTCTCCTCGCCGCACTCGCCGCCTTCGTCTCGCTCGGCGCGCAGGCCCAGCTCACGATCGACATCACCACCTCCGGGGGCCGCCAGATCCCGGTGGCCGTGCTCGCCTTCGCCGGCGAGGCGGCGCAGCCGCAGTCGGTGAGCGCCGTGGTGGGCGCGGACCTCGCGCGCACGGGCCTGTTCCGCCTGGTGAACACCGTGGGCGTGAGCCCGCTGCCCACGGAGCCCTCGGAGGTGAACTTCGTCGACTGGCAGGCCCGGACGGCCGAGGCCCTCGTGATCGGCAAGATCGAGCCGCAGTCGGGCGGGCGCGTGGAGGTGCGCTTCCGCCTCTTCGACGTGCAGAAGCAGGCGCAGCTCGCGAGCTTCTCGTACGTGGTGCTGCCGGCGCAGCTGCGCGCCACCGCGCACCGCATCGCCGACGTGATCTACGAGCGGCTCACGGGCGAGAAGGGCGTCTTCTCCACCAAGATCACCTACGTGGTGAAGCGCGGCACGCGCTACGAGCTGCAGGTGGCGGACGCCGACGGCGCCAACGCCCAGGCGGTGCTGGCCTCCAACGAGCCCATCATCTCGCCGGCCTGGTCGCCGGACGGCAGCCGCATCGCCTACGTCTCCTTCGACCAGAAGAAGCCGGTCGTCGTGGTGCAGAACCTCGCGCAGGGCACCACGCGGGTGCTGGCGGCCTTCCGGGGCAACAACAGCGCGCCGGCCTGGTCGCCGGACGGCTCGCGCCTGGCGGTCACGCTCACCAAGGACGACATCGCGCAGATCTACGTCATCCCGGCCGGCGGCGGCGAGCCGCGGCGCCTGGCCGTCACGCCGGCCATCGACACCGAGCCGAACTTCTCGCCGGACGGCAAGTGGATCGTGTTCACCTCGGACCGGGGCGGCTCCCCGCAGCTCTACCGCATGCCGGCCGACGGGGGGCCGGCGCAGCGCCTGACCTTCGACGGCAACTACAACGTGCGGCCGCGCTACAGCCCCGACGGCAAGTCCATCGCCTTCGTGCAGCGCGAGGCGGGCCGGTTCCGCATCGCCGTGCTGGAGGTCGACACGGGCCAGGTGACGGTGCTCACCGACGGCACGCTGGACGACTCGCCCACCTACGCGCCCAACGGCAAGATGATCCTCTACGAGGCGCAGTCCGACGGACGCGGCCAGCTCGCGGCGGTCTCGAGCGACGGCCGCGTGCGCCAGCGCCTGGTGTCGTCGGCCGGCGACGTGCGGGACCCCGCGTGGGGACCGTTGCCTACCAATTGAGCGCGGCGCAGAATCGCGCAGGATTCCAACGAGCGGGTACATAGAAAGGAGTCGTCCCATGAAGAAGATCGCCCTGAGCATCGTGATGGCCACCCTGGTCGCCGCCTGCGGCACGTCCGAGGTGAAGAAGGACGTGCCGGTCGCCGACCACTCGGCGTCCACCACCAAGCCCTCGCAGTCGGGCACCACGACGACCACGCCGAGCACCAAGCCGGTCATCACGGCCAACCCGCTCACGGACCCCAACAACATCCTGTCGAAGCGCAGCGTCTACTTCGACTTCGACTCCAACGCGGTCAAGGACGAGTTCCGCGGCCTCGTCCAGGCCCACGCGCGCTACATGGTCGACAAGCGCGACGCGAAGGCGAAGATCGAGGGCAACTGCGACGAGCGCGGCAGCCGCGAGTACAACCTCGCGCTGGGCCAGCGCCGCGCGGAGGCCGTGAAGAAGGTCATGACGGTTCTCGGCGTCCAGGAGGGCCGCATCGAGACCGTGAGCTTCGGCGAGGAGAAGCCCAAGGCCACGGGGCACGACGAGGCCGCCTGGTCGCAGAACCGCCGCGCCGACATCAAGTATGTCGGCGAGTAGCATCCGCCTGGCCGTGGCGGCGATGGCCCTCGCCGCCACGGGGCTCGCCCACGCCGGGATCTTCGACGACGACGAGGCGCGCAAGCGCATCGAGGACATCCGCGCGCAGCAGGAGAAGACGGCGCGCGAGATGAACGAGCGCCTCGGCCGCCTCGAGGAGCGCGTGAAGAACATCGGCGTGGTGGAGCTGCTGCAGCAGATCCAGGCGCTCGGCGACGACCTCGCGCGGCTGCGCGGCAGCCTCGAGGTGCTGGCGAACCAGAACGACCAGCTGCAGAAGCGCCAGCGCGACTTCTACCTCGACCTGGACTCGCGCCTGAAGCGCCTGGAAGGCACGTCCGCCGCGCCCGCGGCGTCCGGCCCGCCGGCGGCCGCGGCGGCCACGGCGCCCGAGGCGGCGCCCCACGCGCCGACGAAGGAGGAGCAGGCCCGCGAGGTGAAGGCCTACGACGCGGCCTCCAGCCTCTTCCGGCGCAACGACTTCGCCTCGTCGGCCGACGCGTTCCGCGCCTTCCTGCGCGACTACCCGCAGAGCGCGCTTGCGCCCAACGCCACGTACTGGATCGGCATCTGCCAGGCGAACCTTCGCGACTACAAGGGCGCGCTGGCCACGCAGGAGGGGCTGCTCACCCGCTACCCGCAGTCGGCGAAGGCGCCCGACGCGCTGCTCGCGGTGGCCGCCATCCAGTCCGAGCAGGGCGACACCGGCTCGGCGCGCAACACCCTCGAGGACATCATCGCGCGCTTCCCCGGCTCGGAGGCGGCCGGCAAGGCCCGCACGCGTCTCGGCGCGCTGCGCCGCTAGGCCGAGAGTGGACACGGCCGTCGTCCTCGTCTCCGGGGGCCTGGACTCCGCGACCGTGCTCGCGATGGCCCGCGCCGAGGGCTGGCGCTGCCACGCCCTCTCGGTGGACTACGGGCAGCGGCACCGGGCGGAGCTCGACGCCGCCGCGGCCGTGTCGCGGGCGCTGGGGGCCGAGGGGCACCGCGTCGTGCGCGTGGACCTGGCCGTCTTCGGCGGCTCCGCGCTCACCGACGCCTCGATCGCCGTGCCGACGGCGCCCACCGCCGGCATCCCCGTGACCTACGTGCCGGCCCGCAACACGATCCTGCTCGCGCTCGCGCTGGCGCAGGCCGAGGTGCTCGGCGCCGACGCGATCTACACGGGCGCCAACGCCGTCGACTACTCCGGGTACCCCGACTGCCGGCCGGCGTTCCTCGAGGCCTTCGAGGCCCTGGCCAACCTGGCCACGAAGCGGGCCGTCGAGGGCGCTCCCGTGGCGATCCGGGCGCCCATCCTGCACTTGGGCAAGGCCGAGATCATCCGCCGCGGGCACGAGCTGGGCGTGGACTTCTCCCGCACGGTCTCCTGCTACCGCGCGGACGGGCAGGGGCGCGCCTGCGGCGCCTGCGACGCCTGCCGGCTGCGCCGCGAGGGGTTCGCCGGCGCGGGCCTCGCCGACCCCACGCGCTACCAGCCGGGCGCGACCTGAGCCGCCCCCCATGTGGGTATCGGCCACTCCCCCATCGGAGGGATGGGCCGCCGGGGGGGCATTCCCAATAATGGGCCGCCCAACCGGGAGTCCGCCATGAGCGCCGCCTCGCACCTCTCCTCCATCGTCGTCTGGTCCGGATTCGGAATCGCCTTCGCGGTCGGCGCCGTCGCCCAGCGCACGAACTTCTGCACCATGGGCGCGATCTCGGACATCGTGAACATGGGCAGCTGGGGCCGCATGCGGATGTGGCTGCTCGCCATGGCCGTCGCCGTCGCGGGGGCCTCCGTCCTTCAGCTCACCGGGCAGGTCGACCTCGCCAAGTCCATCTACGTGCGCCCGGGCTTCTCCTGGCTGTCGTACGCGCTGGGCGGCTTCCTCTTCGGCGTCGGGATGACGCTGGGCTCGGGCTGCGGCAACAAGACCCTCGTGCGCATCGGCGGCGGGAGCCTGAAATCCGTGGTCGTGCTCGTGTTCCTGGCGATCTCGGCGTACATGACGATGAAGGGCCTGTTCGGGATCTGGCGCGTGACGTGGATCGATCCCGTGGCCGTGGACCTCGCCGCGCGCGGCCTGCCGGGCCAGGACCTGCCGTCGATCGTGGCCGCCGCTTCGGGGCTGGACCGCCGCACGGCGTACGGGGCGGTGGCGGCGGTGGTGGCCGTCGCGCTCGCGGCCTTCGCCTTCAAGGACCGCGAGTTCCGCGGCAGCTTCGACCACGTGCTGGGCGGCGTGGTGATCGGCGCGGCCGTGGTCGCGGGCTGGTACGTGACGGGGCACCTGGGCTACGCGGAGAACCCCGACACGCTCGAGAACACCTTCTTCGCCACGAACAGCCGCACCATCGAGTCGCTCTCGTTCGTCGCCCCGGCGGCCTTCGGCCTCGAGCTCCTCATGCTGTGGAGCGACGCCTCGCTCGCGATCTCCTTCGGCGTGGCGCTCGCGCTCGGCGTCATCGCGGGATCGGCGGCCTACTCGCTCGCGACGCGCAGCTTCCGCTGGGAGGGGTTCGCGTCCGCGGAGGACACGGCCAACCACGTCGTGGGCGGCATCCTCATGGGATTCGGCGGGGTCACGGCGCTGGGCTGCACCATCGGGCAGGGCATCACGGGCATCTCGACTCTGGCGGCCGGATCGGTGCTCGCCACCCTGGCGATCGTCGCGGGCTCCTGGGCGGCCATGAAGTACCAGTACTGGCGGCTGGAACGGGCGGGCTGAGCGCTCGCGGTTTGACCCGGATCGCCGCGGAAAGCTATAATTTCGCGCTTTCCGGGGCGTTAGCTCAGTTGGTAGAGCAGCGGACTTTTAATCCGTTGGTCACTGGTTCGAATCCAGTACGCCCTACCAGCTCCCCGCCCCGGAGGAGCCTCCAAGCGGGCCGTTAGCTCAGCTGGTAGAGCAGCGGACTCTTAATCCGTTGGTCGAAGGTTCGAATCCTTCACGGCCCACCAACCCCTTGGTTCCGACGCGCTCCCGCCAGCGCCAGCCCATCCCCACGTCGCGGCACGTGCCTCGCCACCCGGCCGGGACTCCCGCCTCGTTGATCGAGAACAAGCCCGCCCGGCATTCGCGGCGCAGGATGGGAACGGTCGCGACCACCGGCCGCGACCTCCCCGGGCGGTCAATCACTCTCATGGGCTACGGATACCCCTTAGGGGTGATGGACTTCCCCTGCGTCATGCCGCGAAATCGGGTCGACTCGCCTTCATTTCCGCAGTTGAATCGCGCATCGCCGTCCATCCCGGCCCCCGCGGGCCCGGGCAAGCGGCCCCGCGAGGCGGCGCGCGCGTGCCGGAAGCCCGGCTTCGCGACGAGGGCGGGCCTTCGGAAGTGAACGGGGAAACCATGGCTGTCCAGTCCACAGAGAGCGCCATCGCGGCGCAGGGCCTGGCCGCGCGCGCGGAGGTCAAGAAGACCACGTGCTACATGTGCGCGTGCCGCTGCGGCATCCGCGTGCACCTGCGCGACGGCGAGATCCGCTACATCGACGGCAACCCCGACCACCCGCTGAACAAGGGCGTGATCTGCGCCAAGGGCGCCTCGGGCATCATGAAGCAGTACTCGCCG
The DNA here is from genome assembly GCA_029781595.1 of Pseudomonadota bacterium. Classification (GTDB taxonomy): domain Bacteria; phylum Pseudomonadota; class Gammaproteobacteria; order Burkholderiales; family Usitatibacteraceae; genus FEB-7. Next base: position 69,569 of record JAKOWJ010000351.1, read on the forward strand.
GCGCGCCTGACGCAGCCGCTGCGCCGCAAGGCGGGCGCCGAGCGCGGTGCCGGCGATTTCGAGCCCATCAGCTGGGAAGAGGCCTTCGCGACCCTCGCCGAGCGCCTCGGGCGCATCCGCGAGACGGACCCTCGCAAGTTCGCGCTGGTCACCGGCCGCGACCAGATGCAGGCGCTCACGGGCCTCTTCGCGCGCCAGTTCGGCACGCCCAACTACGCGGCGCACGGCGGCTTCTGCTCCGTGAACATGGCCGCGGGCCTCATCTACACCATCGGCGGCTCGTTCTGGGAGTTCGGCGGGCCGGACCTCGATCGCGCCAGGCTGTTCGTGATGCTGGGCACGGCCGAGGACCACCACTCCAACCCGCTCAAGATCGCGATCTCGAAGTTCAAGCGCGCCGGCGGCCGGTTCATCTCGGTGAACCCGGTGCGCACGGGCTACTCCGCCATCGCCGACGAGTGGGTGCCCATCCGGCCCGGCACCGACGGGGCGCTGCTGCTCGCGATCGTGCACGAGCTGATCGAGCTGGGCCTGTACGACCGCGAGTTCCTCGTGCGCTACACCAACGCGGGCCAGCTCGTGAACCTGGACGAGGCGAGCGACGAGTTCGGCATGTTCGTGCGCACCGAGGTGCCCGAGGAGGAGGGCTGCTTCGATCCCCAGAACAAGCTCTGGTGGGACCGCCACGGCGACCGTCCGGTGGTCACGCACTCGGAGGGCGCCGATCCGTACCTGCTCGGCCGCTTCCGCCTGCACGACGGCACGGAGGTGAGCCCCTCGTTCCAGCTCCTCAAGGACCGCGTGAAGGACTACACGCCGGAGTGGGCGTCGGGCGTCACCGGCATTCCCGCGGAGACGATCCGGCGACTGGCGCACGAGATGGGCATCACGGCGCGCGACCAGCGCATCGAGCTGCCCATCGCGTGGACGGACAGCTGGGGCAAGGAGCACGACACCGTCACCGGCAACCCCGTCGCCTTCCACGCGATGCGCGGACTCGCGGCCCACTCGAACGGCTTCCACACGATTCGCGCGCTGGGCATCCTCATGTCGCTCCTGGGGACCATCGACCGTCCCGGGGGGTTCCGACACAAGGCGCCGTTCCCGCGGCCCATCCCGCCCTGCGCCAAGACCCCGGCCACGCCGCTCGCGGTGAAGCCGGGCTCGCCGCTCGACGGCGCGCCGCTGGGCTGGCCGGCCGAGCCCGACGACCTGTTCGTGGACGACGACGGCAACCCGGTGCGCATCGACAAGGCGTTCTCGTGGGAGTACCCGCTCGCGGTGCACGGGCTCATGCACAACGTGATCACCAACGCGTGGCGCGGCGACCCGTACCCCATAGACACGCTGCTGATCTTCATGGCCAATATGGCGTGGAACTCGACCATGAACGTGGACGAGGTCCGGCGCATGCTCAACGACCGGGGCGAGGACGGCGAGTACCGCATCCCGTTCATCGTCGTGGCCGACGCCTTCCAGTCCGAGATGACGGCCTTCGCCGACCTGGTGCTGCCCGACACCACGTACCTCGAGCGCCACGACGCGATGTCGCTGCTGGACCGGCCCATCTCCGAGTACGACGGGCCCGTCGACTCCGTGCGCATCCCGGTGGTGCCGCCGCGCGGCGAGTGCAAGCCCTTCCAGGAGGTGATCATCGAGCTGGGCACGCGCCTGAAGCTGCCCGCCTTCACGACGAAGGACGGCCGTCGCAAGTACCGCGACTACCCGGACTTCATCGTGAACTACGAGACCGAGCCCGGCTCGGGCATCGGCTTCCTCGCGGGCTGGCGCGGCAAGGGCGGCGAGAAGAGCCTCATCGGCGAGCCCAACCCGCGGCAGTGGGAGATGTACGCGCAGAACGACTGCGTCTTCCACTACCACCTGCCGAAGAGCTACCAGTACATGCGCAACTGGAACCAGGGCTACCTCGAGTGGTCGCTGCGCAACCGGATCACGCGCTATGCCGAGCCCATCCTGGTGCACCTCTACTCGGAGGTGCTGCAGAAGTTCCGCCTCGCCGCGCGCGGCAAGGGCCTCACGCGCCGCCCGCCGGAGCGGCTGAGGAAGCGCGTGGAGACCTTCTTCGACCCGCTGCCGTTCTACTACGAGCCGCTGGAGTCGCAGGCCACGGACAAGGCGCGCTACCCGCTGGCGGCCGTCACGCAGCGCCCGATGGCGATGTACCACTCCTGGGACTCGCAGAACGCCTGGCTGAGGCAGATCCACGGCCACAACAGCCTGTTCGTGAACCCGGCCACCGCGTCGGCCCAGGGCATCGGCGACGGCGACTGGATCTGGGTGGAATCGACCTGGGGCCGCGTGCGGTGCGTGGCGCGGCACTCCGAGGCGGTGGAACCGGGCACCGTGTGGACCTGGAACGCGATCGGCAAGGCCCCGGGGGCGTGGAACCTCGCGCCGGGGGCGGACGAGTCGCGGCGCGGATTCCTCATCAACGGCCTCATCAGCGACGAGCTGCCGCCCGACGCCGACGGCGCGCGCTTCTCCAACTCCGACCCCGTGACCGGGCAGGCGGCCTGGTACGACGTGCGCGTGCGCATCCGCCGCGCCGAGCCGGGCGAGGAGGGCGTCGTGGCTCCGCCTGGCCCCGCGATGCACGCCTATCCGGGCATGGCGCCGGCACCGGGTGACGTGGCCTACCGGGCCGGAGGGCGGCGCCGGTGAAGTCCCTCGTCGCCGCCATGGCGCTGGCTGCCGGCCTCGCGTTCGCCTCCGTCGCGTGGGGAGGCACGGGAGCCTCGATGGGCGCCTCGTGGCCGTGGTGGGGCTGGCCGCTGGCGCTGTTCGTCGTCTGCTTCTTCCTCGGCATCATCGCCGTGCCGGCCGGGGTGGGCGGCGGCGTGCTGTTCGTGCCGATCGTCGGGGGATTCTTCCCGTTCCATCTCGACTACGTCCGGGGTGCGGGCATCCTCGTGGCGCTCGCGAGCGCGCTCGCTTCCGGTCCCTCGCTGCTGCGCTCCGGCCTGGCGAGCGTGCGACTGGGCCTTCCGCTGGCGCTCGTGGCCTCGGTCACGTCCATCGCGGGCGCCATGATCGGCTTTGCACTGCCCACCCAGGTCGTGCAGACCGCGCTGGGCGTGATCGTGCTCGCCATCGTCGTGCTGATGGCGGTCTCCCGGCGTTCGGAGTTCCCGCACGTGCCCGGGCATGATCCCTGGGCCGACGCGCTCGGCATGAACGGCCTGATCGTCGACGCCCGGTCGGGCGAGGCCGTGTCGTGGCGGGCGCACCGCACGCCGGCCGGGCTAGTGATCTTCCTGCTCATCGGCCTGCTCGCGGGCATGTTCGGGCTGGGCGCGGGGTGGGCCAACCTGCCGGCGCTCAACCTGCTCATGGGCGTGCCGCTCAAGGTGTCCGCCGGCACCTCGGGATTCATCCTCTCCCTGGCCTCGCCACCCGCGGCGTGGGTCTACGTGAACCAGGGCGCCGTGCTGCCCGCCATCGCCGTGCCTTCCGTGGTGGGGATGATGCTCGGGGCGCGCATCGGCGCGAAGCTTCTCCATGTCCTGCCCGCCGCGGTCATTCGCGGCATCGTCCTCGCGCTCCTCGCCTTCGTCGGGGTCCGAGCCCTGCTGAAGGGGCTGGGCGTGTGGAACTGAGGTCATTGCCTGCCGAACCCTATCGAACGGAATTCACATCATGAAACGCCATACCCGCACCATCGCGCTTGCCGCCCTCCTTTCCGCCGTCACCGCCGCCAGCGCCGCCCCCGTGCTGATGTCCGAGGAATGGGCCCGCAGCGCGTGCACCGCCTGGAACGGCCAGTCCGAACTCACCACCGGCCTGCAGGAAAGCGGCTGGGCCGCCAACGACAAGAAGCGCGGCTACAAGTCGCTGCAGGTCTCGCGAAAGGACTGCGCGTCGAGCCAGAAGGTGGAGCTGCGCATCACCAGCAAGGACGGCAAGGCCCAGTGCATCTCCGGTGGGCTGTCCACCGCCAAGCTCGACCTCGACGTCGACTACGCGATGACGGCCGAGACGCCGCGCTGGGTGGAGATGGGCAAGGGCGAGTACGGCCCGATGCGTGCGATGATGTTCGGCCGCCTGAGCTTCGATGGACCCATGGGCGAGGCCATGGGCAACATGGGGCCGTTCGAGAGCTTCCTGCTGCTCGTCGGCAAGGTGCCCGGCGACACCGCGACCTGCCCGAAGTGAGCGCGCCGTGAACCATCCGGGGCACGCCGATCCGGACCAGGAGCGCTACGCGCGCGTGCTCGCGTGGTGCACGGGCGTGAGCTTCGCGGCCCTCATCGCCCTCTTCGGGACTTACCTCACCGGCGTCTTCGCGCCGTTCCTGTCGCACGAGCAGCTGCCGGAACTCTGGCGACTGCCGGCGGCGGAGATGCTGCGCGCCACGGGACAGCACGGCGGGTGGGACTGGGCCCACCGCATCGACAGGATCGACGTGGCCACGCTGGGGGGCATCGCCCTCCTGGCGCTTTGCCCCGTGCTGCCGCTGATGGCGGTGATGCCGATCTACTGGCGCATGAACCGGCGCCTGCTGTTCGCGATCTGCGCGCTCGAGGTCGCCGTCATCGTGCTGGCGGCCTCCGGCGTGGTGGGCTCCGGCCGCTAGGCCGCGTTTTTCGGATCGGGTCCGGCAGCGGGCCCCACATGGAGAAGGGAGGAGCAGGCATGGGATACCAGATCGGGGGCGTGGAACGGGAGACCGACGGCGACGGCTACCTGCTGGAAGCCGACTTCAGCGACGAGGCCGTGGAAGTCATCGCGGCCGCGGAGGGCGTCACCCTCACCGAGGACCACTGGAAGGTCGTGAACTACCTGCGCGAGCAGTTCCGGGACGAGGGCCATACCCCAAATTTCCGCAACATGGTCAAGGACTTGCAGGGCGTCATGCCAGGCTGCGACTCGAAGTCGCTCTACGACCTCTTCCCGATGGGGCCGGCCAAGCAGGGCGCCAAGGTGGCGGGCCTGCCGCAGCCGTACGGCAAGGGCGGGTACTGACCGGCGACCCGCCTGTTTTTTAAGCGAGCGCAAATCGCGGAGGAACCGGGCAGGGCACAGTAATTCCCGCAGGACGCACCGGGGACCGTCCGGCGGGGCGTGTCGCCTCCCGCCCGGTCCGCGAAAGAGGGAGACAAGAAGATGAAATTCGACGTCAGCATCGTCATCACCGTGCTCGCCATCCTGGTGATGTTCTACTGCCTGTGGCTCGTGTTGTCGCTGCGCAAGAACATCCCGGGCGGCGTGGTGGGCAACACCTGGAAGACGCTCACGGCGCTGGTGGTGCTCTTCACCGCGGGCTACCTCGCCACGCCCTTCTTCGGGATGCTGCCCCCGCTGCTCATGAACGTGCTCGTGTCGCTGATCTTCCTGTTCGGCGCGATCTACGTCGTGATCACGGTGAAGCTGATCTACCGGATCATCGAGGAACTGGCGGGTTGAGCCCATGGACCCGCGAGACGTCCTGGCGAGGACCGTCCAGGGGGCGGAGGCGCTCGCGCAGCGCGGGCACGACCTGCCGCGGACGCTGCGCCACGCCCTGATCCTGGTCGACGGCCGCTCCACGGTGGCCGAGCTGGAGCAGAAGGGCGCGGTGATCCCCGAGTTCCCGGCGGCCCTGCGCGAGCTGGTGACGCGCGGCCTCGTGGCGCCCCGCGGCGCCGGCGCCGCGCCGAACGAGGCGCCTGCGCCGCTGACGTCCACCGCCGGCGACGGCGGCATCGAGGAAGTCGTGGCCCTGGCCGAGGACATCCTGGGCGGGCGCGCCGAGAAGGTCGTGCGCAAGCTCCGGGAGGCCGCGGGCTCGCGCGAGGAGATCGCCGCGGCCGTCGAGACGTCCTACAAGCTCATCCGGCTCACCATCGACGAGGGCAAGGCCGAGGCCTTCCGGGCGGCGGCGCGCAAGGTCCTCGCGAAGGGATAGCGCTCCTCAGGGCAGGGCGATGAGCGCGGGCTCGCGCGCATAGCGGCGCGCGGCGTGGCCGTCGCGGGCGATCTCCCGGCCGACGCGCAGCCAGTGGTCGCGGCTGGCGGCCACCACCTCGCGCAGGCGGCCGGTCCCCTGGCCGGCGTTCCACGCCTCGCGCGCGGTTTCCAGGCCGGGGAAGAGCTCGCGCCGCAGCCCCGAGAAGGTCGCGAACCAGAAGTGCAGCGAGGGCCCGGCACCGCGCTCGAGCAGCCGCGGCAGCGTCACGAGCGCGTCGGCCAGCAGGTCGCGGACGGCACGCGCCGTGATCTCCACGCGCCGGTCGCCGTTGCCGTCCATGAACCTCTCCCAGGGCTCGCCGAGCAGGCGCCCCGCCTCCAGCTCGCCCAGCTCGTGCAGGATCAGCGTCTCGCGCTCGGCCTGCGCCATGCGCGCGAGCGCGGTGCCCCGTTCCGCGCCGAAGCCGTAGGCCTCCAGCGCGGCCGCGAGGTCGCCCTCGGCGGCGCGGGCTTCCCAGGCCTCGGCGCGCAGCCACAGCCAGCGCTCGAAGGCCTCGCGGCGCAACACGATGCGGCTTCCCTGGAGCACGGCGGGCGCCGCGTCGATGTCGCGGACGTACTCGCAGCCGGCCTCGACGACCTCGATGCCGTCGCGGTGCTCCCGCGAGGCCAGGTCGGCCAGGAAGAAGTGGGGCTTGCCGAAGCGCCCGCGGCCGGCGCCGTAGAGCAGGCCCTCGGGCATCAGCGCCGCGTTCACCGCGTCCACGTCGAAGGGGTCGGCGGGGCCGTCGCCCAGGGGCAGGGCGCGCCAGTCGGCTTCCGCCAGCGAGTCCCAGAGGGCCTCGCGCTCCGCGATCCACTCCGACACCGCCCCGCGCGGCGGCATCGCGTCGCCGGCGAGGTCGTGCTCCCACCGGAAGTACTCGCGCATCGCGAGCAGGTAGTTGCAGAGCGTGAGGTCCTGCGCGTGGCGGGCGTCGGAGAGGTGGCAGTTCTCCTGGACGGCCTCCAGGAGCGGGCCGAGCGCCAGGCTCACGGTCCGCTCCCGCCGCCGGCGCGCGGCCGGCCTTCCCAGCGGCGCATGGCCGGGACCACCGCCGCGAAGGGGATCTCGGCCAGCCCGCCGAAGGTCGCCTGCGCCCGGGCGACGAGGGCGTGGATGTCCGCCGGCGGCTCGTCGGGTCCGCCGAGCGCGGCCGCCACGCCACGAAGGCCGCCGCACTGCAGGCGCAGCTCGGTCGCGTGGGTGAGCGGCGCGCCCGGCGCGAGGCGCAGCGCGAAGGCGCCGCGCTCGCGCAGGAGCGCGAGCAGCGTCGCGCAATTGGCCCGGCCCACCGCCGAGCTGCAGCGCGGGCGCTCGGCCTCGCCCTCGAGGGCCATCACCACGAGCGGGCAGCGGCCCTGTCTCGCGAGGACGGCCTTCGCGAAGGCGCAGGCGATCGGCGCGGGCTCAGTCGTCGTCATCGAAGCGCGGCCGCGGCTCGCGCACCTCGGTGAGCAGCGTCTCCGCCCCCAGCTCGTTCTCGGCGAAGATGACCTTCACCTTGCAGTCGGCCGGCAGCGCGGGGTCCTTTCGCATGGCCTTGGCCTGCGCGGAGGCCTGCGGGAAGGCGCCGGTCTCGGCGACCTTCTCGAGGCGGTGGAACGGGAAGACCTTGTAGATGTAGTAGGGCATGGGCTTTCGGCTATTCGCCGTATCGGACGGTGGACTTGCGGCTGCCGGGGCGCGACTTCTGGATCACCACCCCGCGAACCGAGGAGAGATCGGCGAGGGGCACGCTCGGATAGCGGGGATCGAGGGCATCGAGGCGCCAGGCCCCGCCGTCGGCGACGAGCTTGCGGAAGGTCCACTCGCCGCCGGGGTTGGCGAGCACGAACGCGCCGTCGGTCGCGTGGCCCTCGGGCTCGATGATGATGACGTCGCCCTCGGCGAACTCCGGGAGCATCGAGTCGCCCAGCACCATCAGCGCGTAGGACTCCGCGCCGCTGCAGCCGTCGGGCGCCTCCTGCCGCACGGGCGCGGGGCGGATGGGGATGGTGCGTGGCCGGTCTGCGGGTTCCATGGATCTCACAGGGGAAGAAGGGCGAGGTCGGCCGGCGGGATGCCGGCGCCGAGGAGCTCGAACTCCGCGGCCCGCACGAAGCTCTCGGGGCCCGCCACGTAGATCTCGGCGCGGCCGAAGTCGTCCCGGTCGCGCAGCGCGGCGACCATCGCCGCGGCGCCGGCGGCCGGGTCCGCGTCGCAGAAGGGCAGCCAGTCGAATCCGTCCAGGGCCTCGGCCCACGCGCGGCACTGGTTGGCGAGGTAGTGGCCCGCCGGGCGGCTCGCGAGCCAGGCCAGCGCGAAGGCGGGCGAGGCGTCCGCCGACAGCGCGTATTCCACCAGGCTCTTCACGGGCGCGAAGCCGAGGCCGGCGGCGAGGAAATGCAGGGGACGGCCGGGCTCCCCGCGCAGCACGAACGCGCCTTCCGGCCCGACCACCGTCACGCGCTCGCCCGGGCGCAGGGCGCCCGAGAACAGCTTTTGCGCGAACGGGTCGCCGTCGTCGCGCGCCACGTGGAAGTGCAGGTTGCGGTCGTCGCAGGGGCAGCTCGCGATCGGGTAGGTGCCATGCACGTCCCCGGATGGCTCGGCGGCGCCCAGGCTCGCGAGCTGCCCGGCGAGGAAGCGCAGGCGGTTCGAGCGCGGCGTCTGCAGGTGCAGCAGGCGCGTGTCCTCGCCCAGCGCCGAGACGGCGCGCACGGTCGTCACGATCTCCTGGCGCGGGATGTCCTCGGGGCCGGAGGCCTCCAGGGTCTCGATGCGCAGGTCCGTCACCGCCGAGTAGGCGCACATGAGCACGTGGCCCTGGCTGCGCTCGGCCTCGGTGAGCGGGAAGTCGTGCGTGCGGATGCGCTGCACCTCCCCGTCGACGACGCGCGCCCGGCACAGGCCGCAGGTGCCGTTGCCGCAGCCGTAGGGCAGGCGCAGCCCCGCCTTGAGGCCGGCCTGCAGGATCGAGTCGTGGCCCTCGATCTCGAACTCGTGGCCGCTGGGGCGGACCTCGACGCGGGGCGTCATGACGCGCAGGGCGTCGTCGATCGCCGCGAAGGCGTCGGCGTCCTCGCCCGCGAGCACGCGCCCGAGGCCGTCCGACAGCGCGGCGAGCGCGGGAGCCTGCGCCGGGTGGCCGCCGAAGTCCGCGCGCAGGCGCGATTCCAGTTCCTCGACGAGCCGGTGGTAGCGCTGGACGGTGCGCCGCAGCTCGGCGAGCTCCAGGCCCCGCGCGAACAGGCGCTGCGCCAGCACTTCCTGCGACGGGAGCATGCGTTCGCGGACGCGGCGGCCAAACGACTCCTCCTTGATGCGATTGACCCACTCGAGCGCGCCGGACCCCTCGATCTCGGCGAGCGGGAAGGCGCGGCGCAACTCCCCGGCCTCGATCATCCCCTCCGAGGTCGCGAGGCGGCCTTCGCGGATCATCTTCTGCAGCGTGCTGCGGTGCACGCCGACCAGATGGGCCGCCCTGGACAGCGACAGCCGATGGGACACGGGGGCCTCCGGGAGGTTTCGCTTGACGCCTCGGCCGAGTGTAACCGAGGTCCCCCGGGCGCCGGCATCGCCCGATGCGTTGCGCTACATTACCCATGTGGGGGGTGGGGAATCCCCCCAAGACGGGTATAGACCCCCCCCGGCCGGTCCGCGACAGTGCGGAACCCGGCGGGACGGACGGGACGCGGGCGCGTGCCCGTCCGCGCCAACGAAGACAGGAGAAAGACCATGGATTTCAACAAGGAACTGGACGCGCGCGGGCTCAACTGCCCGCTGCCCATCCTCAAGACGAAGAAGGCCCTGGGCGAGCTCGCCGCCGGCCAGGTGCTCAAGGTCGTGTCGACCGACGCCGGGTCCGTGAAGGACATGGAGGCGTTCGCCAAGCAGACGGGCAACGAGCTCCTCGCCTCGCAGGACCAGGGCAAGGAATACGTGTTCTTCCTCAAGAAGAAATAGGGAGTCCCCGTGAGCGGCAAGAAGCTGGCGATCATCGCCACCAAGGGCACGCTGGACATGGCGTACCCGCCCTTCATCCTCGCCTCGACGGCGGCCGCGCTCGACTACGAGGTGCAGATCTTCTTCACCTTCTACGGGCTCACGCTGCTGCGCAAGGACCTCTCGGGCGTGAAGATCAGCCCGCTGGCCAACCCGGCGATGCCGATGCCCGTGCCGATGCCGGTGCTGGTTTCCGCGCTGCCGGGCATGGAGTCGATGGCCACGATGATGATGAAGGACAAGATCAAGAAGAAGGGCGTGGCCTCCATCGAGGACCTGCGCACCGCCTGCCTGGAGTCGGGCGTGAAGTTCATCGGCTGCGAGATGACCGTGGACCTCTTCGACTTCAAGCGGGAGGACTTCATCGAGGGCATCGAGTACGGCGGGGCCTCGACGTTCTTCGAGTTCGCGGGCAACACCGACATCTGCCTTTTCATCTGATCGCGCCGACCGCAGAGCGCGACAACCACTAGCGGAGGTAACACCTGCCATGAAGACCGGAAAGAGCGCGATTCGACTGACGCTGGCCGCGGCCTGCGCGCTGCCCCTGGCGGCGATGGCCACCGACGGGTACTTCTCGCACGGGTACGGCATGAAGGGCAAGGGCATGGCGGGCGCGTCGACCGCGATGGCCGCCGACGCCATGGGCGGGGCCAACAACCCCGCGAGCATGGTCTGGGTGGGCGACCGCATCGACGGGGGCGTGGATCTCTTCAGCCCGCGACGCAGCGTCAAGCGCGAGGGCAGCGCGTTCGGCATGCTCGATTTCTCCGTGGACAGCGACAGCACCCTCTTCGCCATCCCCGAGTTCGGCTACAACCGCATGATGTCGCCCAACTGGTCGGCCGGCGTGACGGTCTACGGCAACGGCGGCATGAACACCGACTTCGCGGGCGGGCAGCTCAACTGCACCGCGTTCGGCGGGCCCCCGTCCGCCAACGGCCTGTGCGGCCTGGGCCGGCTGGGCGTGGACCTGAGCCAGCTCATCGTCGCGCCGACCGCCGCGTTCAAGATCGCGCCGGGCCACTCGCTCGGCATCTCCCCGCTCCTGGGCTACCAGCGCTTCCGCATCCAGGGCGTGCACCTCTTCACGCAGCTCTCGCAGGCGCCCGACAGCGTGACCGACCGCGGCTACGACAGCGCGACCGGGTTCGGCGTGCGAGTGGGCTACATGGGCCGGATCGCGCCGAACGTCACCATCGGCGCGACGTACTCGTCGAAGATCAAGATGGGCGAGTTTGACAAGTACAAGGGCCTGTTCGCCGAGAACGGCGACTTCGACCTGCCGGAGAACTACACCTTCGGCATCGCCTTCAAGCCGAGCGACGCCTGGCTCGTGTCCTTCGACTTCAAGAAGATCAACTACTCGTCGGTCTTCTCGGTGGGCAACGCCAGCACCAACCAGGCGCCGCTGGGCTCGACCAACGGCCCCGGCTTCGGCTGGCGCGACGTGAAGGTGATCAAGCTGGGGGCGGAGGACCAGGTGAACCCGCTGCTGGTCGTGCGTGCCGGCTACGGCCACACGTACAACCCGATCATCCCGCGCGACGTGACCTTCAACATCCTCGCGCCGGGTGTGGTGCAGGACCACTACACGCTCGGCTTCACCTACCAGGTCGGCCACGGCAACGAGATCACGGGCGCCTACATGCACGCCAAGCGCAACACGGTCTCGGGCCCGTCGTTCTTCAACGCCTTCGCGCCCGGCATGGGCGGGAGCGAATCGATCGAGATGTACCAGAACTCCCTGGGCATCGCCTGGGGCAAGCGCTGGTAGCCTGAAGCCGCCCGCGGGGGCGGCCGGTCACGCGCCGGCCGCCTCCGTCCAGGCCCCCCCAGTGCCGGCGATGCGCTCGACGTAGCGCGCCCGGTACAGCAGCCGCTCGCGGCCCGGCTCGTCCTCGAACGCGCTGCGCTCGTGCAGCACGTTGTTGCACACCAGCCCCATTCCCGGCGCGAGCCGCGTGCGCAGCACGCAGTCCGAATTCCCGTCCAGGATCTCCAGCAGGCGCGCGGCGGCCGCGCGCGTCGCGTCGTCGTCCCGCCACGCGATGCTGCGCGTGCGGGCCGTGTAGCGCATGTGCAGGTCGCCCGTGCCCGGCTCCACCGAGAAGACCGGTCCCACGGCCTCGGGGCGCGCCACGCCGTCGTCGTCGGTGCGCGCCGGGATGGCGAGCGCGTCCTCGCGCATGAGCGCGGCGACGAGGGACGGATCGGCCTCCCGCAGCAGCAGGTAGGCGAGCTCGTGGTCGAGCAGGGCGGTGTCGCCCCCGCGGGCGGCGTCGCGCACGCAGTGCAGCAGCATCGCCCGGATTCGCAGCGCCGGCGGGTTGTAGTAGCCGTCGGTGTGCCAGCGGATGCGGTGCGTGGTGTAGGGGATGAATCCGGCGCCGGACTTGCGGGGGTCCACCGCGATGCTGGTGACGCCGTCCTCGTCGGAGAGGAAGTTCGCGTCCAGCGTGGCGAGCCCCAGCTGCTCGCCCACGCGGCGCACGATGGCCTTGTCGGGCCCGGTGACCGGGCTCGCGTAGATCGCCATGTTGTCGCGCCGGCAGCGCCGCACGAGCTCCGCGCGCTCGGTGGCCGTGAGGGCGCGCGGGTCGCGGACCTCCACCACGAGCTCGTCCGCCGAGCGCGCCCGCGCCGCGAGCTTGCGGTCGCGCCAGCGCGCCCAGGCCTCGCCGTTCTCCAGGAAGAAGGGGGAGCGCACGGGGGCGTTCACGGGAAGGCGCCCTCGCGCGGGATCATTCGCCGGCCGAAGCCGCGCGGCGACGGCGCGGGGCCTCGCCGAACAGGCCCGCCACGCTCTTCGTGATCGTCGCGGCCGCCTCCGGGCCCTCGATCGCGATGACCTGGTCCCAGGTCCAGCGCCGGTCCTTCTCGGGCATGAGCTCCGCGAGCACCGTGGCGAAGTAGCGAAGGAAGGCGAAGTCCGGTCCCTCCGGCCCCCACCCGAACTCCGCGTACTCGGCCGTCCGGCGGTTGAGCAGGTCGACGAACGCGGCCTTGATGGCGGGCGGCTGCGCGTCGCCCAGCAGGCGCGAGCGGTTCTCGGCCAGCTCCTCGCCGACGCGGTTGGCCAGGACGGTCATGAACGCCGCGCGCCCCGCCTCGTCGTAGCGGGCGTGCACGAGGCGCCAGCAGCCCTGGATCGCGAACACCGCCGCCTCGGCGAGGAAGTCGAAGTACTGCGGGCCGGGGTCGATGTCGAAGTCCGCCCGGCGCATGCTCTTCAGCGCGTTCTGGGCCACGCGCCAGGCGATGAAGGCGAGGGCGGCGGCCATGTCCTCCGGCGTCCGCGGCCGTCCGGGCCGGAACCACTGGCTCTTGACGCGAAGGGGCGTGCGGCTGGCGGTGCTCACCGCTTGCGCAGGTAGAACTCGAAGGCGCTGGCGCCGGTGCCCACGGTGCTCAGCAGCTCGATCCCGGTGGCCTCGGCCCAGCCGGCGATGTCGTCGCGCACGCCCGGGCAGTCGCTCACGAGCTTGAGCACCTCGCCGGAGCGCATGCCCTTCAGGAGCTGGCGGGCCTCGACGATGGGG
>JAKOWJ010000356.1 GCA_029781595.1 Pseudomonadota bacterium
CTGCTTCTCGCCGCGGCGCTGTCGTCGTGGCCCGACGCCGCCCTGGCCGCCCGGCCGCGGGTCGGCCTGGTGCTGGGCGGCGGCGGGGCGCGCGGCGGCGCCCACCTCGGGGTGCTCGAGGTGCTCGAGGAGCTGCGCGTGCCGTTCGACTGCGTGGCCGGCACCAGCATGGGCGCGCTGGCGGCCAGCGCCTACGTGGCCGGGGCCTCGCCCGCGGAGATCGAGGACAAGATCCGGCGCGCGGACTGGGACCGCATGTTCGACGACAGCGCCGGGCGCGAGGCGCTCACGCTTCGCCGCAAGGAGATCGACGACCGCTTCTTCGCCGGCCTGGAGTTCGGCGTGTCGCGCGGCGGGCTGCGCTTCCGCGAGGGGGCGGTCTCCGGCGAGCGCATCAAGCTCTTCTTCAACGACCTGGTGCGCGCGGACCTGGGAGAGCGCGACATCGAGGACCTGCCGCTGCCGCTGTCGATCCTGGCCACCGACATCGGCACCGGCGAGCGGGTGGCCATCCGCACCGGCAACCTCACCACCGCCATGCGCGCCAGCATGTCCGTGCCCGGCGTCATCGCGCCCGTGCTGCGCGAGGGCCGCAAGCTCGTCGACGGCGGCCTCACCGACAACCTGCCGGTGCAGGAGGTGCGGGAGCGCTGCGGCGCCGAGGTGGTGATCGCGGTGAACGTGGGCTCGCCGCTGCTCAAGCCCGAGCAGGTGACGGGCGTCGTGAGCGTGGTGGGCCAGGTGGTGAACCTGCTCACCGAGCAGAACGTGGCCAAGTCGCGCGCGCTGCTGCGCCCCGGGGACATCTACCTGGCGCCCGACCTCGGCGACATCGGCGCCTCCGACTTCAAGCGCCAGCTCGAGGCGGCCCGGCTCGGTCGCGCGGCGGCGCTCGCGGCAGGCGAGCGGCTGCGCGCCCTGTCGGTGCCGCCGGCGGAATACCGCACGTGGCGGGCGCGCGTGCGCCTGCCGACCCCGCCGCAGCCGCCGCGCGTCGACGAGATCCGCGTGGACGCCACGCGCTTCGTGAACCCGCGCGAGATCCGCGAGGGCGTGCGCCAGAAGGAGGGCGAGCCGCTGGACGCGAAGGCGCTCGCGGACGACCTCGTCCTGCTCTACAGCCGCGGCGACCTCACCCGCCTGGACTACGCGGTGCTGCGCGAGCGCGACCGCACGATCCTGCGCCTCACGCCGGTGGAAAAGCCCTGGGGCCCGGACTACCTTCGCTTCGGCCTGAACCTCTCGTCGGACTTCCGCACCGAGTCGCCGTACAGCGTGCGCGCGCTGTACCGGCGCACCTGGCTGGACGCCCTGGGCGCCGAGTGGCTCACCGTGGCGCAGCTCGGCAGCAACCAGCAGCTGGGCACGGAGTTCTACCAGCCCCTGGACGAGCGCCAGCGCTGGTTCGTGCGCCCCTTCGCGCGCGTCGAGCTCACCAAGGCCGGCATCTACCTCGGCGGCGACCGCGTGGCGGAGTACCGGCTGCGCACCGCGCGGGCGGGCGTGGACGCGGGGCTCAACCTCGGCATCTACGGGCGGGCGAGCGTGGGGTGGCTGGAGCGCAACCTGAGCTCGACGCTGGACACGGGCCCCACGGTCTTCCCCAACTTCACCCTGCGCTACGGCGGGCCCACGGCCGCCGTCGCCCTCGACACGCAGGACTTCGCGTTCTTCCCGACGCGCGGCTACCAGGCGAGCGCCACCTACTTCGAGGGCCGCCACGTCTCGGAGGGCGTGGACCGCTACGGCCGCGCCGAGGCGAGGCTCGCCGGCGCCTGGTCGATCGGCGACCTCGTCCTGCTCGGCAGCCTCGAGGGCGGCAAGACCACGCACGGCTCGGCGCCGCTGGGCGACACCTTCGCGCTGGGCGGGCAGCGGCGCCTGTCGGCCTACGCCCCCGGCCAGATCCTGGGCGGCGAGTACGCCCTGGGCACCGTCCAGGCGCAGTGGCGCCTCACGCGGCCGCTGCCCGTGCTGGGCCTCTCGCTCTTCGGGGGCCTGTCCTACGAGACGGGGCGCATGCGCGAGCTCGTCACCGAGCCCACGCTCACGGGCCGCCTCGACTCCTACGGCGTGTACCTCGCCGCCAACACCCTCTTCGGCCCGCTGTACGTGGGCTACGCGGACACGGGCGGGCGCCCCGGGCGCTTCTACCTCTTCGTCGGCACGCCCTAGGGGGCGCCGCCCTCCAGGCCCCTTCCGCAGGACCAGCACAGGTCGAAGGCGGGCGGGTTCTCCTCGCCGCAGGCGGGGCAGCGCCGCGCCGGCCCGGTGCCGGCGGCGCGGAATTCCGCGACGACCGCGCGCGCGCGGGCCTCGTCGTCCGGGTCGTCCAGCCAGACCTGCGGCGCGGCGGCGTCCACCGGCAGCTCGCCGATGGCGCCGGCCGCGTTGGCGTTGAGCACGCGCACGCGGATGCCGCGCCGCTCGAGCACGCCCGCGAGGATGTGCGCCTCGGGGAGGTTGGCGGCGTTCAGCAGGCGCTTCATGGCGCGCAAATGGAACGGGCCGCCCGGAGGCGGCCCGGGGTCGCCCGCCCGGCGGCTAGAAGCGGACCGCCAGCGTGCCGGTGACGTAGTCCTCGGTCACGCCGCTGCGCCCCGTCACCTTGGCGTAGTTGACGCTCCAGGAGAGCGTGTCGGTCACGGCGCCGCGCACGCCCACCATCGCCGTGCCCCAGCTCGAGTCGGCCTGGTAGGCCGGGATCTGGTAGGTGTTGCCGGAGACGAGCGAGAGGGGCGAAGCCGTGACGAGGCGCTCGCCGTCCTGGCGCTCCTTGTCCACGGTGATGCGCGCGT
The DNA here is from genome assembly GCA_029781595.1 of Pseudomonadota bacterium. Lineage (GTDB taxonomy): Bacteria > Pseudomonadota > Gammaproteobacteria > Burkholderiales > Usitatibacteraceae > FEB-7. Next base: position 2,799 of record JAKOWJ010000356.1, read on the forward strand.
AGGGCGTGACCGGCCCCAGGTCCCACGAGGCGCGAAGGCCCGCGCTCACCACCTCCGAGCGGCGCGTCTGCGCGCCGATGCGCAGGTTCGCCGAGCCCGCGCCGGTCTCGTCGAAGCCGCCGATGTCGACGTTCTGCGAGGTCCAGGAGACGAGCGGGCCGACCGAGAGCTTGCCCAGGCGCAGGTCGTAGCCGGCGCTCAGGGAGGCCGACCCGTTGCTGCCCGAGGGCGAGGACTGCGCCACGCGCAGGGCGGGGCCCAGCGGGATCGCGCGCCGCGTGTCGCTGAAGTCGACGTTGGAGATCGAGGCCGCGCCGTTGGCGTAGAAGCCGCCGGACTTGGCGCCGAAGAAGACGGACGCCGTGTTCTCGGAGGTGCGGAAGCCCCCCAGGTCGCCGCCGAAGCGCCCGTCGGAGGTGCCGTGGCCGAGCGCCACGCCGACGATGACGGCGTCCGAGGCGCGCATCGTGAGGCCCACGCTCACGTTGCGGTTGTCGGAGTCGAAGCCCGCGTCGGTGCCGGAGGAGGCCACCTCGAAGTTGCCGCCGGTCCACGAGGCGAACGCGTGGAAGCGGTCCGGGCTCGCCTCGGCCATCGCCAGGCCGTCCGAGAGCGTCTGGACGTGGCCCGCGCGCGTGCGCAGCGGCACCTCGCCCAGCATCGAGTAGGCCGTGGGCCCGTCGACGAGCGACTGGGCGAAGTCGGCGATGATGCGGTGCGCGCCCGTGGTCGGGTGCACGCCGTCGGCGAAGAGGTAGGAGTTCTCCGCGCCCGCCTGCACGAGGTTCGCCGAGGAGCAGAACTGCGAGTTCCCCGAGGTGGTGATGGGCGGGAAGGGGCCGCAGGCGATCGCCGAGATGTTGGTGAACCCGTAGAGGCCGGGGTTGGCGCGGATCTCCGAGAGCAGCGAGAAGGTGTCCACGGGGATCGCGTGCAGCCCCGCCGAGGCGAGCCCGGTGAAGAGCGTGGTGTTGTAGCCCGCGGACAGCAGCGTGGCGCCGCCGGCCGAGGTCGCCCCGAGCGAGGCGAACTGCGGCGTGGCGCCGATGTCGGGCAGCGCGAACACCATCACGTAGCGGGCGCCGGCCGCGTAGAGCCGGCCGACCTGCTGCACCTCCGCGGCCGCGGCGGCGAGCACGTTGTTCTGCAGCTCCGTCTGCGAGATCGCGCCGCCGGCGAAGAGCGTGAAGTTCTGGAAGAGGTCGTTGGCGCCCGCCCAAACGGTGTGCAGCGCCCCCGGGTCGGCGGCGCCGCCGTTGCGCGCGAGGTACTCCGTGACCTGGGTGCTCACCGGGCGCTGCGCCCCGCCGGGCGGGGTGCTGGCCGAGTCGGCCGCGACGCGGGCGCCGCCCTGGGCGAAGATCCACCCGCTGGCGTTGGAGGGCGCGGCCGTCACGCCGTAGTGCTGCGAGACCAGCTCGGACCACACCGGCCCCGGGTTGGTCGTGAAGCGGCCGAGCGTGGCCACCACCGTCGAGGGCAGCCCCAGGCTGGCGAGGAACGGCCGGTAGTAGCCCGCGTCCGAGAGGCTGTCGCCGAACACGACGACGTTGGAGAACGAGGCCGCTCCGGCCCCGGGCGCGGCGGCGCCGGCGAGGACGGTGGCGAGCAGGGCGGGCAGGATGCGGCGCGCGGGCTTCTTCAAGGTCTTCCTCCGATCGGTCTTGTGTGTGTGGGACGCTTCAGTAGACCCGGCGCACGAGCTGGGCCTCGTGCAGCATGGTCGTGGCGATCTCCTCGATGGACTTGGTCGTGGAGTCGAGGAACGGGATGTCGGCCTGGCGCATGAGCTTCTCGGCCGCGGTGACCTCGTAGCGGCAGTTGTCGAGCGCGGCGTAGCGCGAGTCGGGCCGGCGCTCGCTGCGGATCTGGTGCAGGCGCTCGGGCTGGATGGTCAGGCCCCAGACCTTCTCCTTGAGCGGGATGAGCGAGGGCGGCAGGCGGTTGGCCTCCAGGTCCTCGGGGATGAGCGGGTAGTTGGCCGCCTTGATCCCGAACTGCATGGCCATGTACAGCGAGGTGGGGGTCTTGCCGCTGCGCGAGACGCCCACCAGGACGAGGTCCGCCTCCTCGAGGCCGCGGTGCGTGACGCCGTCGTCGTGCGAGAGCGTGTAGTTGATGGCCTCGATGCGGTGGTCGTAGTCCTGCGGGTTGCCGGCGCTGTGGCTCTTGCCCACGGCGTGCATGGACTTCAGCCCCAGCTCCTGCTCCAGGGGCACGATGAACTTGCCGAAGACGTCGAGCACCAGCCCGTCGACCTTGTCGACCTCGGCGCGCACGGCGTCGTTCACGAGGGAGCTGAACACCAGGGGGCGCATGCCCGAGTCCAGGTGCGCGGCGTTGATCTGCGCCACGGCCTCGCGGGCCTTGTCGGCCGAGTCGATGAAGGGCAGCGTGACGCGCACGAAGTCGATGCCGTCGAACTGGGAGATGAGGGAGGAGCCGAGGGCCTCGACGGTGAGGCCGGTGCGGTCGGAGACGAAGAAGACGCGGCGGCGGTGGGGCATGGATGTTCCTGCAGAGTCGGTGGGTCCGCGGAGCGGTCGGTGGGAGTCGTGGGCGGCCGGCGGCATGATGCAGCGCAGCATCGGTCGCGTGCGTCCGATATAATCGCAAATCCCGAACCGCCCGTCATCCGAATCCCTGCGAGAGACCATGGCCACCTCATACGTGTTGCCCCTCGAAGCGCTGCGCATGACCGACGTGGCGTCGGTCGGCGGCAAGAACGCCTCCCTGGGCGAGCTCATCAGCCAGCTGTCCGCCGCGGGCGTGCGCGTGCCGGGCGGCTTCGCCACCACCGCCGCGGCGTTCCTGGAGTTCCTGCGCGCCGGGGACCTCAAGGCCCGCATCGACGCCGAGCTCGCGGCGCTGGACGTCGAGGACGTCGGGGCCCTGGCCGCCACGGGCGCGCGCATCCGCGACTGGGTGGTCGCCGCGCCCTTCCCGCCGGAGCTCGAGCGCCAGATCCGGGAGGCCTACGCGCGCGTGGCCGCCGACGGCGAGGCGAGCTTCGCCGTGCGCTCCTCGGCCACGGCCGAGGACCTGCCCGACGCCTCCTTCGCCGGCCAGCAGGAGACCTTCCTCAACATCCGCGGCGTGGAGAACGTGCTGGAGGCCGTGAAGCAGGTCTTCGCCTCGCTCTACAACGACCGCGCCATCGCCTACCGCGTGCACAAGGGCTTCGCGCACGCCGACGTGGCGCTCTCGGCCGGCGTGCAGCGCATGGTGCGCTCGGACACGGGCGCCGCCGGCGTCGTCTTCACCCTGGACACCGAGTCGGGTTTCCGCGACGTGGTGTTCGTCACCGCGAGCTACGGCCTGGGCGAGATGGTGGTGCAGGGCGCCGTGAACCCGGACGAGTTCTACGTCTCCAAGCCGTGCCTGGCGGCCGGGCGCCCGGCGATCCTGCGCCGCGGCCTGGGCGGCAAGGCGATCCGGCTCGTCTTCACCAACGAGGCGAAGGCGCACAAGTCCGTCGTGCAGCGCGACGTCGAGCCCGCGGACCGCGACCGCTTCTGCCTGGCCGACGCCGAGGTCGAGGAGCTGGCGCGCTACGCCGTGGCCATCGAGAAGCACTACGGCCGGCCCATGGACATCGAGTGGGGCAAGGACGGCGGCGACGGGCGCATCTACATCCTCCAGGCGCGCCCGGAGACGGTGAAGAGCCAGGAGAAGAAGCGCGACCACCTCACCCGCTACCGCATCGGCAAGCGCGGCGAGGTGCTGGCCTCCGGACGCGCCATCGGCTCCAAGATCGGCCAGGGCGCCGTGCGCGTGATCAAGGACGTGGCCGAGATCGCCCGCGTGAAGGACGGCGACGTGCTGGTGACCGACATGACGGACCCGAACTGGGAGCCGGTCATGAAGCGCGCCTCGGCCATCGTCACCAACCGCGGCGGGCGCACCTGCCACGCGGCCATCATCGCGCGCGAGCTGGGCGTGCCGGCGGTGGTCGGCTGCGAGAACGCCACGCGCGTGCTGCGCGACGGCGACCAGGTGACCGTCTCGTGCGCCGAGGGCGACACCGGCTTCGTCTACGGCGGCAAGCTCGACTACGACGTGGTGGACGTCTCGCTCGAGCGCATGCCGAAGATCCCCGTGAAGCTCGCGATGAACGTGGGCAACCCGCAGCTCGCCTTCGACTTCTGCCAGCTGCCCAACGACGGCGTGGGCCTCGCGCGCCTGGAGTTCATCATCTCCAACACCATCGGCATCCACCCCAAGGCCTGCCTGGAGTTCGACCGCCTCGCGCCGGACCTTCGCGCCCAGGTGGCGCGCCAGAGCCGGGGCTACGAGAGCCCGCGGCGCTTCTACGTCGAGAAGATCGTCGAGGGCGTGGCCACCATCGCGGCGGCCTTCTGGCCCAAGAAGGTCATCGTGCGGATGTCGGACTTCAAGTCCAACGAGTACCGCAACCTCATCGGCGGCGCGCAGTACGAGCCCCAGGAGGAGAACCCGATGCTGGGCTTCCGCGGCGCCTCGCGCTACGTGGCCCGCTCCTTCCGCGACTGCTTCCGCCTCGAGTGCGAGGCGCTGCGCAAGGTGCGCGACGACATGGGCCTCACGAACGTGGAGATCATGATCCCGTTCGTGCGCACGCTGCGCGAGGCCGAGCAGGTGCACGCGATTCTGAAGGACAACGGCCTGGAGCGCGGGAAGAACGGCCTGAAGGTCGTGATGATGTGCGAGATCCCGTCCAACGCCATCCTGGCGGACGAGTTCCTCAGGCACTTCGACGGCTTCTCCATCGGCTCCAACGACATGACGCAGCTCACGCTCGCGCTGGACCGCGACTCGGGCCTGGTGATGGATGCGTTCGACGAGCGCGACGCGGCCGTGAAGCGCATGCTCTCGCTCGCCATCCAGGCCTGCCGCCGGCAGGGCAAGTACGTGGGCATCTGCGGCCAGGGTCCCAGCGACTATCCCGACCTCGCCGAGTGGCTCATGGCCGAGGGCATCGAGTCGATGTCGCTCAACCCGGACACCGTCGTCGAGACCTGGCTGCACCTGGCGAAGGCCGCGGAGAAGGTCGCCGACGGCTCGCCATGAGCGGCTGGCGCTTCGCGCGCCTGGAGGAGCTCACCGCGCGCGAGGTCCACGACATCCTGCAGGCGCGCGCGGCCGTGTTCGTGGTGGAGCAGGCCTGCGCGTTCCAGGACGTGGACGGCGCGGACCCGGCGAGCTGGCACCTCTTCGCGCGCGAGGGCGGGGCCATCGTCGCCTACTGCCGCCTGGTGCCGCCGGGGGTGAAGTTCGCCGAGCCCTCCATCGGCCGCGTGATCACCACGGGAACCGGGCGCGGCCGCGGGCTGGGGCGCGAGCTCATGCGCGAGGCGCTCGCCCGCGCCGGGGCGCTGTGGCCGGGCTCGCCGGTGCGCATCGGGGCGCAGCGGCACCTGGAGGGGTTCTACGGCTCGCTGGGCTTCGTCACGGCATCCGACCCGTACGACGAGGACGGCATCCCGCACGTGGAAATGGTGAGGACGGGGGACACGACATGACGCTCAGGATCTACGGGATCGCCGCCTCGCGCGCGATCCGCACGCTGTGGATGGCCGAGGAGCTCGGGCTCGCGTACGAGCACGTGCCCATCCACTACCGCGACGACCCGGACGGCCCGCTGGGCAAGAACGGCGCCGACTTCCGGCAGGCGAGCCCGCTGGGGCGGATCCCGGCCATCGACGACGACGGCTTCCGGCTGTGCGAGTCCATGGCGATCAACCTCTATCTCGCGCGCAAGCACGGCGGCGGCCTGTGGCCGGCCACGCTGGCGGGCGAGGCGCTCGCGTACCAGTGGTCGTTCTTCGCGGTGACGGAGATCGACGGGCCCATGGTCGAGTGGGCCTCGCACGCGATTGTGCTGCCAGAGGACAAACGCGATCCCGCACGCGCCTCGGACGCGCTCGGCCGCCTGCAGGCGCCGCTCGCCGCCGTCGATTCCGCCCTCGCCCGCTCGCCCTGGCTCGCGGGGGAGGCCTTCACGGTGGCGGACCTCAATCTCGCCGCCGCGATGTTCCGCGCGCGGCGCATGGACCACGCGGCCCGGCCCCACCTCGCGCGCTGGCTGGGGGAGTGCTTCGCCCGTCCGGCCGCGCGGCGCGCCTGGGCGATGCGCGGCGAGTAGGCACGACACGATAACGGGGGGGGACATGGGGAAGGCATTCGCGGGCAAGTCGGTGGTGGTGACGGGGTCGACGAGCGGCATCGGCCTCGCGATCGCGCAGGCCTTCGCGGCCGAGGGCGCGGCGGTGATGCTCAACGGGCTGGGCGAGACGGCGGCCATCGAGGCGACGCGCGTCGGGCTGGAGCGCTCGTCGGGTGCCAAGGCGCTCTACCACGGCGCCGACATGACGCGGCCGGACGAGATCGCCGACCTCGTGCGCGCCGCCGAGGCGGGCCTGGGCGCGGTGGACGTCCTGGTGAACAACGCCGGCATCCAGCACGTCTCGCCCGTGGACGAGTTCCCGCCGGAGAAGTGGGACGCCATCCTCGCCATCAACCTCTCGTCGGCCTTCCACGCGGCGCGCGCGGCGCTGCCGGGCATGAAGCGCCGCGGCTGGGGGCGCATCGTCAACATCGCCTCGGTGCACGGGCTGGTCGCCTCGCCGTACAAGAGCGCCTACGTGGCGGCCAAGCACGGGCTGGTGGGGTTCACCAAGTCGCTGGCGCTGGAGGTGGCCGAGCTCGGCATCACCGCCAACGCCATCTGCCCGGGCTACGTGCTCACGGCCATCGTGGACAAGCAGATCGACGACCAGGCCCGCGTGCACGGCATCGCGCGCGAGAACGTGATCCGCGACGTGATCCTCGCCGCGCAGCCCAGCAAGGCCTTCGTGAAACCGGAGGACGTGGCGGCGCTCGCGCTGCACCTGGCGGGGGAGTCGGCTGCGCAGATCAACGGCGCCGCGCTCACCATCGACGGCGCCTGGACGGCGCGCTAGCCGTGGCCCGGCGAACCAGGGCGGCGGGGCCCGTCCCGCCGCAGGCGCCGCCCGCGGCGCCCGGCGGCGTGCTCGTCACCGGCTTCGAGCCCTTCGGCGGCGAGGACGTGAACCCGTCCTGGGAGATCTGCGCCCTGCTGCCCGCCGCGATCGGCCACGCGCGCCTCACCGTCCTGCGCGTGCCCACCGAGTTCCGCCGCGCCATCGAGGTGACGGCCGCCGCCATCGAGGCGCACTCGCCCGCGTTGGTGGTGATGCTGGGGCTGGCCGGCGGGCGCGCGGCGATGAGCGTCGAGCGCGTGGCCATCAACGTGGACGACGCGCGCATCCCCGACAACGCCGGGGCGCGCCCCGTGGACGAGCCGGTGGCGCCCGCGGGCCCGGCCGCGTACTTCGCGACGGCGCCCGTCAAGGCGATGACGGCGGCCATCCGCGAGGCGGGCGTGCCCGCGGCGGTCTCCAACACCGCCGGCACCTTCGTGTGCAACCACCTGTTCTACGGCGTGCTGCACTACCTGGCCGCGAGCCGGCGGCCGGCGCGCGCGGCCTTCATCCACGTGCCGTGGATGGAATCCCAGGCGGTGGGCCGGGAGGGGCAGCCGGCGATGGCGCTCGAGACGATGGCGCGCGGCGTGGAGGCGGCCATCGCCGCCGCCCTCGCGACCGCGGAGGATGTGAAAATGGCGGCCGGCACGCTGGACTGACCGGCGTGCCGCGACAAGGCCCGCGGGACGACGGGCCGCGCATCGAGGAGGAGTCACCCCATGAACGACCAGCCCCTGTGGACCCCGCCGCCCGAGCGCGCGGCGGGGTCGAACCTCACGGCCTTCCTGCGGTTCGTGAACGAGCGCCACGGGCTCGCGCTCGCCGACTACGCGTCGCTGCACCGCTTCTCCGTCGACCGGATGGAGGATTTCTGGGTCGCCGTCTGGGACTTCTGCGGCGTGATTTCCGGCGGCCGCGGCGCCACCGTGCTGGCCGACGGCGACAGGATGCCCGGCGCGCGCTTCTTCCCGCAGGCGCGCCTGAACTTCGCCGAGAACCTGCTGCGGCCCGGGCGGGGCCCCGGCGAGGACGCCATCGTCTTCCGCGGCGAGGACCGGGTGCGCGCGCGCCTCACGCACGCCGAGCTGCGCGCGGCCGTCTCGCGCCTGCAGCAGGCGCTGGCGGCGGCGGGCGTGGGGCCGGGCGACCGCGTGGCGGCCTTCCTGCCCAACCTGCCGGAGACCGTCGTCGCGATGCTGGCGGCCGCGAGCCTGGGGGCGACCTTCACCTCGTGCTCGCCGGACTTCGGCGTGCAGGGCGTGGTGGACCGCTTCGGGCAGGTCGAGCCCAAGGTCCTCTTCTGCTGCGACGGCTACTTCTACAACGGCAAGGCGATCGACACGCTGCCGCGCCTCGCGGAGATCGTGGCGCTGCTGCCCACGGTCGAGCGCGTGGTGGTGGTGCCCTACGCCTCGCCCTCGCCGGCGGTGGCGCAGGTGCCGCGGGCGGTGGCGCTCGCCGACTTCGTCGCGCCCTTCGCCGCGGGCGAGCCGGCCTTCGCGCGCCTGCCCTTCGACCACCCGCTCTACATCCTGTACTCGAGCGGCACCACGGGCGTGCCCAAGTGCATCGTGCACGGCGCCGGGGGCGTGCTGCTCATGCACCTGAAGGAGCACGTCCTGCACTGCGACGTGAAGCCGGGCGACCGCCTGTTCTACTTCACCACCTGCGGCTGGATGATGTGGAACTGGCTGGTGTCGGGGCTCGCGTCGGGCGCCACGCTCCTGCTCTACGACGGCTCGCCCTTCGCGCTCGGCGGGCGCGTGCTCTTCGACTTCGCCGACGACGAGGGCATGACGCACTTCGGCACCTCGGCCAAGTTCATCGACGCCCTGGCCAAGGCGGGCCTCGAGCCCGCGCGTACCCACCGCCTCGCCGGGCTGCGCACGATGCTCTCCACCGGCTCGCCGCTCGCGCCGGAGGGATTCGACTACGTGTACGGCAAGGTGAAGAAGGACCTGTGCCTGTCCTCCATCAGCGGCGGCACGGACCTCGTGGCCTGCTTCGCGGGCGGCGCGCCCGTCCTGCCGGTGTGGCGCGGCGAGCTGCAGTGCCCGATGCTGGGCATGAACGTGGAGGTCTGGGACGAGGAGGGCCGGCCCCTCGCCCGCGGCAAGGGCGAGCTGGTGTGCACCGCACCCTTCCCGACGATGCCGCTGGGCTTCTGGAACGACCCGGACGGCGCGAAGTACCGCGCGGCCTACTACGAGAAGTACCCGGGCGTGTGGCGCCACGGCGACTGGAGCGAGATGACGCCCCACGGCGGCATGGTGATCTACGGGCGCTCGGACGCGGTGCTCAACCCCGGGGGCGTGCGCATCGGCACGGCGGAGATCTACCGGCAGGTCGAGCGCCTGGACGAGGTGGTGGAGTCCATCGTCATCGGCCAGGACTGGCAGGGCGACGTGCGCGTGGTGCTGTTCGTGAAGCTGCGCGAGGGGATGCGCCTGGACGCCGCGCTGGAGCAGCGCATCCGCGACACCATCCGGCGCAACGCGACGCCGCGCCACGTGCCGGCCGTCATCGCGCAGGTGACGGACATCCCGCGCACCAAGTCCAACAAGATCGTGGAGCTCGCCGTGCGCGCCGTCGTGCACGGCCAGCCGGTGAGGAACCTCGAGGCGCTCGCCAACCCCGAGGCGCTGGAGCAGTTCCGGGGCCGGCCCGAGCTCGCCGCCTGACGGGCCCTCAGGCCCCGCCCGTGGACTCCATGCCGGTGCGGTCGAAGGAGCCGGCCGCGAGGCGCTCCTCCACCAGGCGGGCGAGGAAGGCCGGGTCGTAGACGCCCAGCAGGTGAGGCTGCCAGTGCTTCAGGTAGTAGCCGATCTGCGCCCGGAGGTCCTCGAGGGGCACCAGCACGCCCCAGGTGGCCTCGTCCCACTGGAAGCGCAGGCCCAGGTCCCAGAAGGCCGCGTTGAGCGAGTCGCGTCCCGAGGCCGGTCGCCGATCCGGTTGCCGCATGTCCATGTGCTCCTCCCCGCGGGGTGTCGTCCCGGCCCAAGCTACTCGCGCGATGGATTAAGTGAAAGTAAAATGAAATTTCTGGATGATTAAATGATCACTTAACATGAGGAACGCCACGCTGCGCCAGCTGCGCGTCTTCGAGAGCGCCGCCCGCCACCTCTCCCTCACCCGCGCGGCCGAGGAGCTGCACCTCACCGCGCCGGCCGTCTCCATCCAGGTGCGCCAGCTGGAGGGGCACGCCGGGGCCGAGCTCTTCGAGCGCGCGGGCCGGCGCCTGCGCCTCACGCAGGAGGGCGAGGAGGTGCTGCGGCACGCGCGGGGCATCCTCGGCCACATCCGCGGCGCCGAGGAGGCGCTGGCCGAGCTGGACACCCTGGGCCGCGGGCTGCTCGACGTGGCGGTCATCAACGCGGGCGACCACTTCTTCCCCTGGATCGTGGCGGCCTTCCGCGAGCGCCACCCCGGCATCCGCGTGCGCATCACGGTGCAGAACCGCGACGAGCTCCTCGCGCGCCTGGCGGCCCACGAGACGGACCTCGCCGTGATGAGCCATCCCCCGGCCGAGCCCGGCCACGTGGCCACGGCCTTCGCGCCGCACCCGCACGTGCTGGCGGCCGCGCCCGGCCACCCGCTCGCGCGCCGACGGCGCATCCCGCTGGCGACCGTCGCCGGCGAGCCGCTGCTCACCCGCGAGAGTGGCTCGGCCACGCGCCTCGTGATGGAGCAGGCCTTCGCCGAGGCGGGCATCGTTCCCCGCGTGGAGATGGAGATCGCCAGCAACGAGACGATCAAGCAAGCCGCGGCGGCGGGCCTGGGCGTGGGCTTCCTCTCCGCGCACGCGTTGCGCCAGGAGCTCGCACTCGGTAGCCTCGTGGTCCTGGACGTCGAGGGATTCCCCGTGATGCGGAAGTGGTACGTGGTGCACCGGGGCGACCGGCGCCTGCCGCGCATCGCGCAGGCGTTCGAGCGCTTCGTGCTGGAGAAGGGCGAGGCCATCATCCGGGGCGCCGGCGCCCCGCCGCGGCCGGCCGCGGCCCGGGGGCGGCGATGAGCGCGCGCTCGCCCACGTTCTACATCCTCGTCTCCGTGGCGACCTCGCTCGTCACGATGGCGCTCAAGGTCGGCGCCTGGCTGCTCACCGGCTCCGTGGGGCTGCTGTCGGACGCGCTCGAGTCCGGCGTGAACCTCGCCGCGGCGCTCGTGGCCTTCGCCACGCTCTCCTACGCGCACTCCGGGGAGGACGAGGACCACAACTTCGGCCACGAGAAGGCCGAGTACTTCTCGAGCGGCATCGAGGGCGCGCTCATCTTCGTGGCCGCCGCGGCCATCATCTGGACGGCCGTGCCGCGCCTTCTCGCGCCGCAGCCGCTGGAGCAGGTGGGCCTGGGCCTCGCGCTCTCGGTGCTGGCCGCGTTCGCCAACCTCGCCTGCGGCTTCTTCCTGCTCAAGGGGGCGCGCGAGCACCGGTCCATCACCCTGGAAGCCGACGCCCACCACCTCCTCACCGACGTGTGGACCACCGCGGGCGTCATCGCGGGCGTCGCGGTCGTGAACTACACGGGCTGGCTGCCGCTGGACCCGCTCATCGCCATCGCGGTGGCGCTGCAGATCCTGTGGACGGGCTTCTCGCTCATGCGCCGCTCCTTCGACGGGCTCATGGACCGCGCCATTCCCGAGGCCGAGCGCGCGCAGGTGATCGCGGTGCTGGAGCAGGTGAAGCCCCTGGGCGGCGACTACCACCGCCTGCGCACGCGCACCGCCGGCAAGAAGAGCTTCGTGGACGTGCACCTGCTCGTGCCCGGCGCCATGACCGTGCACGAGGGCCACGACCTCGCGCACCGGCTCGAGGCCGAGATCGAGACGCTCCTGCCGCACGTGGAGGTGCTCACGCACCTGGAGTCCCTCGAGGACCCGCGCAGCTGGGAAGACGCCGGCCAGGGCGAGGGGCCCGGCCGCGAGCTGGCCTGAGGCGATCGCCCTAGGGCGACCAGGCCATGTCGGGGTCGAGCGGGAAGATCGGGCGCGGCACGTCGCGGTAGGGCACGCGCGAGAGCACCGGCGTGGTGAGGCCGGGCACGTCCACCTCGACGATGCGCTCGTCCGGGAAGTGCAGGTCGAAGGCGGCGCGGAAGTGGCCGCGCGACTTCACGATCACGGAGCGCGCCGCGGCGATGTCCAGTCCCATGACCTCGAACATGGCCGTGTCGTGGCACTGCTGCCGCACGCTCACGACCACGGCACGCAGGCCGCCCACCCGGAGCAGGGCCATCGGGCCGAGCACGATCGTGTGCCCGGCGGACATCCCGCGCCGCCCGACGACGCGGCCGTCGTGCAGCGCCTCGACCACGGCCTCGGCCTCGAAGCGGCCCGACAGGGGGTGCGACTCGTCGCGGTTGAACCGCGCATGGAACCGGGCGCCGGGCCCGAGGGCGTGCGCCTCGGCGGCCAGGGCCGGGTCGTTGAGGATCCCGAGGATCGCGCCCTCGACGCCGGCGCGGTGAAAGGCCTCGAGGATCCACACGGTGTTGCCCCGCCCGCCGCCACCGGGGTTGTCGGCGACGTCCGCGAAGAGCAGGGCGGGGCGGGTGGCGTCGCGCCCGCACTCGAGCGCGAGACGCGTGGCGTCCTCCAGGCTCGTGAGGCGCGGCACGTAGCGGTGCCGGTCGTCCCACCAGCGCCGGGCGATGTCGCGGGCGAGCTCCTGCGCCAGCGCCGCGTCGCCGCGCGTGGTGACGAGCACGCTCGCGCCGTTCTTCTGCGTGTCGCCGAGCGAGAAGCCGCTCGAGAGCGAGACGTTCATCACGCGCGCGTCCACCTTCGACTGCCCGTAGGCGAGGATGTCGGCGTAGGGACCGGACTTCGTGTTCTGCGTCACGGAGGGCGGGATGAGCGGCAGCTTCACGAAGCCGACCGCGGGCCTCACCCCGCCGAGCATCTCGCGCAACAGGCGCGCACATTCCTCGCCGCGCTCGGCCATGTCCACGTGCGGGTTTTCGCGGTAGGCGACGAGCACGCTGGCGTGGTCGGCCATGCGCCGCGAGACGTTGGCGTGCAGGTCCAGCGTCGCGAGGATCGGCACGCCGGGGCCGACGACCGCGCGCAGGCGCTCGAGGATCACGCCGTCGGGGTCGACCTGGCCCGTGCCGATGGCCGCTCCGTGCAGGGAGATGAAGACGCCGTCGACGGGCAGGGCGGCCTCCAGGCGCGAGACGAGGCCGTCGGCCACCTCGAGGAAGAACGCGTGGTCGACGGGCCCGCTCGCGCTGACGGTGGTGCCCAGCAGCGGCACCGGCGTCCACGGGCCCGAGGCATCCATGCCGTCGACGAAGCCGGAAAGCGTCTTGGGCCCCACGGGGTGCTCTCCGCGCAGGTCCGTCATCATCTCGCCGCCCCAGGCGAGGTAGTTGGCGGCGAACTCCGCGCGCGTGGCGACCGGCGAGTGGGCGTTGGATTCGAGCATGAAGGCGGCGAGGGCGATGCGGGGCGCGGTGGCGGGCATGGTCGGGCTGAAGGACGCGGATGCCGGCAGGATATACTGTTCGCACGGTCGGGATCGGCGATCCGGCGGGCCGCCCGCCCGCGCCGTCCGCGTCCCGCCGCTGGAGCCCGAAATGATCCGCCGCCTTCTCGCCCTGCTCGTCGCCTGCCTCGCCCTTCCCGGCGCCCTCGCCCAGAACCTGGTGCTCGGCACCAAGCTCGAGCTGAACACCCTCGACCCGCACTTCTTCGCCGCCTTCCCGACCGGCTCGTCGCACGAGTACCTCTACGACAAGCTCGTGGTGCTGGACGACAAGCTGCGGGTCACGCCCTCGCTCGCCGAGTCCTGGAAGCTCCTCGACGACCTGACCTGGGAGTTCCAGCTGCGCAAGGGCGTCGTGTTCCACGACGGCTCGCCGTTCACGGCCGACGACGTGCTCTTCACGATCGAGCGCGTGCCGAACGTGCCCAACTCGCCCAATTCCTTCTCGCAGTTCACGAAGGCGATCGAGAAGGTGACGCGCGTGGACGACCACACGATCCGCATCCGCACCAAGGCGCCGCACCCGCTGCTGCCCAACGACCTGGCCAACGTGTGGATCATCTCCTCGCGCGCGGCGAAGGGCGCGACGACGGCGGACTTCAACTCCGGCAAGGCCGCGATCGGCACGGGCCCGTACAGGCTGGTCGAGTGGGTGAACGGCCAGCGGCTCGTGGTCGAGCGCAACGACCGCTACTGGGGGCCGAAGCCCGCCTGGGCGCGCGTGACCGAGCGCGTCATCGCCAAGGACCCGACGCGCCTGGCCGCGCTCCTCACGGGCGAGGTGGACGCCATCGACGCGGTGCCCATCCCCGACCTGGACCGGCTGCGCAAGGAGAAGCGCTTCGCCCTGTTCCACGGGGCGGCGGCGCTCGTGCACTACGTGGCGCTCGACTCGGCGCGCGAGGTCTCGCCCTTCGTCACCGCCAGGGACGGCAAGCCCCTGGCCGGCAACCCGCTGAAGGACCGGCGCGTGCGCAAGGCGCTCTCGCTCGCCCTCAACCGCGACCTCATCGTGAAGCGGATCATGGAAGGCAGCGCCGTGCCCGCGAGCCAGTTGCTCTCCAGCGAGTTCCCCGGCGCCAGCCCGAACCTGCGTCCCGACCCGTACGACCCGGCGAAGGCCGCCGCGCTGCTCAAGGAAGCCGGGTGGGGCGAGGGCTTCCGCATCGTCCTGCACGCCACCGCGGAGCGCTATCCCAACGACGCGTCGGTGGCCCTGGCCATCGCGCAGATGTGGACGCGCATCGGCCTGAAGGCGGAAGTGGAGACGCTTCCCGGCTCCGTGTTCTTCACGCGGGCCTCCAAGCAGGACTTCAGCGCCTTCGCGGCGCAGTACGGCGCGGAGGAGGCGTCCAACAGCCTGCGCGCGCTGGTGGCGACCCGGGACCCCGCCAGGGGCTTCGGCACGGCCAACCGCACGCGCTACTCCAACCCGGCGGTCGACGCGCTGCTCACCGCCTCGCTCGAGTCGATGGACGAGGCCGCGCGCCAGGCCAAGCTCGCGCAGGCGATCGATCTCGCGATGGAGGACCAGCCGCTGATCCCGGTCTTCTACCCCGTCTTCGAGTTCGCCGCCCGGCAGGACCTCGTGATCACGCCGCGGGCGCAGCGGCGCTTCAACGCCATGATGGTGGCGCCCCGGACGTAGGGCCCGCATGGCCACCGCCCCCTCCGCCGCGCAGCCGGCGCCCGCCGCCGGCGTCGACCGCAAGCTCACGCTGAAGGAAGTGCTGGAGTGGCTGGTGCACGACGGCCGCGTGGCGCGCGAGGACGCCGCCAGGCTCCTGAACGACCACGCCCGGGCCCGCGGCGGCAGGCACCCCGTGACGCTCATCGCCGAGGCGCGCCTGCGCTCGGCCGTGCCGCCGAACGCGCCGCTCAACGCCGAGGCGCTCACCGCGTGGCTGAGCGCGCGCCTGCAGATCCCCTTCTTCCACATCGACCCGCTCAAGATCGACCTGCGGGCGGCGACGGACGTGATGAGCTCCGAGTACGCGCAGCGCCGCGGGATCCTGCCCGTGGGCGCCACCGGCAAGGAGGTGACCATCGCCACCTGCGAGCCCTTCATGCGCGCCTGGGAGAAGGAGCTCGAGGAGATGCTGCGCGTGTCGGTCAAGCGCGTCATCGCCAACCCGGCCGACATCGAGCGCTACCAGGGCGAGTTCTACAACCTCGCGCGCAGCGTGAAGCGCGCCGAGAAGGCCGGGGTGCAGACCTCGGGACTGTCCAACTTCGAGCAGCTCG
Organism: Pseudomonadota bacterium; assembly: GCA_029781595.1. Taxonomy (GTDB): domain Bacteria; phylum Pseudomonadota; class Gammaproteobacteria; order Burkholderiales; family Usitatibacteraceae; genus FEB-7. The sequence continues at coordinate 18,513 of JAKOWJ010000356.1, forward strand.
TCGAGCTGGGGCGGGCGGGGCGGCAGCTCGACGCCAACGACCACCACATCGTCCACCTGGTCGACTGGCTCTGGCAGTACGCCTTCGACCAGCGCGCGAGCGACATCCACCTGGAGCCGCGGCGCGACGCGGGCGTCATCCGCTTCCGCATCGACGGGGTGCTGCACGAGGTCTACCAGATCCCCTACCCGGTCCTGGTGGCGATGACCTCGCGCATCAAGATCCTCGGGCGCATGGACGTCGTGGAGAAGCGCCGGCCGCAGGACGGGCGCATCAAGACGCGCATGCCCGACGGCGAGGAGATCGAGCTGCGCCTGTCGACGCTGCCCACCGCGCACGGCGAGAAGGTCGTGATGCGCATCTTCGACCCCGAGGTCCTCATGCGCGACTTCGCGGACCTGGGGTTCACGAAGGAGGAGCAGGAGAGCTGGCGCCACCTCACCGGCCAGTCCGGCGGCATCCTGCTGGTGACGGGCCCCACGGGCTCGGGCAAGACGACCACGCTCTACACCACGCTCAAGCAGCTGGCGACGCCCGAGGTGAACGTCTGCACCATCGAGGACCCGATCGAGATGGTGGACCCGCGCCTGAACCAGATGCAGGTGAACCCGGACATCGAGCTCACCTTCTCCGCGGGCGTGCGCGCGCTCATGCGCCAGGACCCGGACATCATCATGGTGGGCGAGGTGCGCGACATCGAGACGGCCGACATGGCCATCCAGGCCGCGCTCACGGGCCACCTCGTGCTCTCGACGCTGCACACCAACGACGCGCCCTCGGCCATCACGCGCCTGCTGGACCTGGGCGTGCCCGCGTACCTGCTCAACGCCACGCTCCTGGGCGTGATGGCCCAGCGCCTGGTGCGCACGCTCTGCCCGCACTGCAAGCAGAAGGTCGCCTTCCAGCGCGAGGACGACCACGCCACCTGGAACGCGGTGTGCGCGCCCTTCAAGTCCAACCCGCCGGCGGAGGTCTACCGCCCCGTCGGGTGCCTCGAGTGCCGCAACACGGGCTACCTGGGGCGCGTGGGCATCTACGAGATCCTCACCCTCACCATCGACCTCAAGCGCCTGCTCGTCGCCGAGCCGGACCTGGTCAAGCTCACCGAGGCCGCCTACCGCGCGGGCATGCGGCCGCTGCGCGTGGCGGGCGCGGTCAAGGTGGCCCAGGGCGTCACGACGCTCGAGGAGGTGCTGAAGGTGGCGCCGGTCTAGGAGCGGGGCGGTGAAGCGCAATCTCTACGACCTGGTGGGCGTGCCGCCCGAGGCGCCGCGCGAGATGGTGGCCTCGGCTTGCCGGCGGCGCATCGCGAAGCTCGAGGGCGCCGGCACGGACGAGGCGCGCGCCGAAATCTACGCCGTGCGCGAGGCCTGGTCGATCCTGGGCGACGAGAAGCTGCGCGCGGCCTACGACGCCTCGCTCGCCGCGCCGAAGGAGCCGGCCCCGGCGCCGGCCGCCGCCGACCTCGCCGTGGACTCCGTGGCGAGCACGCTCCTGAAGCCCCGGCGGCTGCTGCCGGAGAACTGGGACCGCTACCGCAAGCTCGCCGGCGTGATCGTGGTGGTGGGCGTCTTCGCGCTCATGGCCGCGTGGAACCAGGGCAACCGCGTGGCGGCGCAGAAGCGCATGGAGGCCGCGGTGTACGAGGCCGAGTACGGCGAGCCGCCGCCGGGCCGGCGGCCGGCCCCGGCCGCGGCGCCCGCGCCCGCCAGGGCCGAGGAGCCCTTCTCGGCCGAGAAGTTCGAGCGCGACCTCAAGGCGCGCGAAGCCGCCATCCAGGAGGAGGTGGCCGCGGAGCAGACCGCCAGGGAAGACGAGTTCCGCGAGAAGAACCAGCGCGACAACGAGCGCCCCACCCGGCGCCGCTCGCGCCACCGCTGAAAATCGGGGACGCTCCCCGATTTCCGGAGCGCCTCGCGACAGGCGGCGGAAATCGGGGAGCGTCCCCGATTTTCAGCCGAGGAGCTCGCGCACCAGGGCCGACTCGCGCGCGTAGAAGCCCTCGGTGTGGAAGGTCTCCGGCAGGCGGTAGAGCTCGTAGTCGAAGTGGTGGCACATCTCGTGCACCAGCGTGCGCAGGAACGTGCGGTACTTCACCACCTCGTCGCGCGCCGCCGTGCGCATCCACACGCTCACGCGCGCGACCTTGCCGTCGTTGTCCGGCTCGTAGAGCCCGTGCAGCTCGCCGCCCGCGTCGTGGGGCCGGCGCGCGAGGATGCGCGCGCGCACGGGCGGCGTGCCCAGCTGCGCGTTGAGCGCGTCCACCAGCGCCTGGCAGGCGGGCTGCACCGTGCGCGGCTCGCCCGTGGCGAGGGCCGGCTCGACGGCGCGCGCCAGCGGCACGAGCGAGGCCGCGTCGGGGACGGCCACGCGCGCGATGGCGTCGCTCTTGCGGTAGGTGCGCTGCCGGGACGGCGAGAGGCGGTCGTAGTAGGCGAAGGGCATGGGACCCCGAATTCTAATAGACTCGACCCATGACGACGGCCGCGCGCGTCCGCCTCCTCGCCCCGCTCCTCGCGGCCCTCGCGCTGCTCGCCGGGTGCGCGACGCCGCCGCCCGCGCCGGCCGTCCCGCCGCCGCGCCTGGCGGTGCTGCTGGTGGTGGACGGCCTGCCGCAGCGCCAGCTCCTCGCCTACCGCGACCAGCTGGGCGCCGACGGCCTGAACCGCTTCCTGGAGCACGGCGCGTGGTTCGCCGAGGCGCGCTACGGCTACGCCAACACCGACACCGCGCCGGGCCATGCCACCCTGCTCACCGGCGCGGGGCCGCGGCGCACCGGCATCGTCGACAACGAGTGGCGCGACCCCGCCACGGGGCAGTGGGTGTACTGCACGGGCGACGCCGCGCACCGCTACGTGGGCGAGGAGACGCCGCCGCTCTCCGGCACGAGCCCGGCCAACCTCGAGGCCGAGTCGCTGGGCGACGTGCTGCGCCGCCACGACGCGCGCTCCAGGGTCATCGCGGTGGCCGGCAAGGACCGCAGCGCGATCCTGCCCGCCGGCCGCGCGGGCACCGCGTACCTGTACATCGCCTCCTCCGGGCATTTCGCCTCCACCACCTGGTACATGAAGGCGCACCCCGCGTGGGTGAGCGCCTTCAACGCCGCGCGGCCGGCCGACCGCTACTTCCACGCGAAGTGGGAGCCGCTGCTGCCCGAGATGGCGTACTCGCGCTCGGTGCCCGACGGCCAGCCGTGGTACGCGCCGGGCGGCGCCCTGCCGCGGGTGATGGGCGCGGGGCGGGAGGCGCCGGACGCGCGCTTCTACGCGAGCCTGCTGGCGAGCCCCTTCGGCGATGCGCTCACGGTGGACTTCGCGCTGGCCGCCGTCGCGGGCGAGTCGCTGGGCGCGGACGACGCGCCGGACCTGCTCGCCGTGAGCCTCTCGGGCCACGACTACGTGAACCACGCCTGGGGCCCCGAGTCGCGCCTGTCGCACGACCACCTGCTGCAGGTCGACGAGCAGGTGGCGCGCCTGCTGCGGGGCCTGGACGAGCGCGTGGGGCCCGGCAACTACGTTGTTGCACTGTCCGCCGACCACGGCTTCATGGCGGTGCCCGAGTACCTGCGCGCGATCGGCGAGGCGGGCGGGCGGGGCGACCCGGCGCTG
>JAKOWJ010000012.1 GCA_029781595.1 Pseudomonadota bacterium
TGAGGCCCACCACCGGGTCCTTGAGCCCCAGCGCCGCCATGAGCACCACGCTCACCACGAACGCCGAGGAGATGGGGTTGGAGTCGCTGATGCCCACCGAGATGCCGTTCACCATGGCGAAGACGAACACCAGGCCCACGGCGAAGACGAGGAAGCCCACGGGCTGGCCGAGCACGAGGTGGCCGGTGGCCACGACGCCGGCGCCCCAGGCCACCACCCAGGCGACCAGGCGCGAGGTGTTCACGCGCTTCCACTCCGCCTGCGGCGCCTCGTCGGGCGCGCGGCCGCGCAGGCGCTCGGCGGCGCCCTTGAGCACCAGCGCCACGTCGATGATCGCCGCGCCCATGATGAGGCCCAGCGCGATGAGGAAGGCGATCTTGCGGAAGGGCTCGCCCTCCTTGAGCCAGCCGATCGACACGAAGTAGGGCACGAGGGCCCAGAAGAGCAGCCCCGAGGTGATGGCCGGGATGCCGATCCTCGCGCCCACCACCATGCCTGCGCCCAGCGTGGAGGTCGACAGCTCGATGGCGCCCAGGAAGGCGACCTTGCCGGCCGCGATGCCGCCGGCGATGCCCGCGATCATGCCGCCGCCCAGCTTCGTCACCGACCGGCGCAGCAGCACCGGGTCGGTGAGCGCGCGCAGGATGTTGGCCACCGCGAAGCCCGAGGGATAGGTGAGCTGCATGCGGTCCACGAGCATCGGCGTGTAGAGCATGCCCACGCCCGCGCCGAACATGCCGATGCACAGCATGTACAGGACCAGCTGCCACACCGGGGGCTGCGGCATGCCCATCCACACCATCGCCTGGATGAGCACGCCCAGGCCGCTCATGCCCGCCACCGACGCGGCGGCCGTCTGCATGTAGTTGGCGCCGTGCTTGCCCTCGGCGCCGTAGCCGAGCGTGACGGTGGACCCGAGGATTCCCGCGAGCACCTGCCCGCCGACGAAGAAGCCCAGCGAGAAGTTCATGTAGGAGGCGGTGACCCCGCCCAGCGGCCCCAGCACGAAGATGCCCAGGCACACGAGCAGCGCGTGGTACTTCCAGGTGCCGACGGCAGGGAGCCAGGACCAGCGGGGGGCCGGCGCCGCGGCCGGCGAGGCGATCGAGACCATGGGTCGCTCCGGAATTGCGATGGGCGCCGATATTACGCCTCGCGTGCCCCGGCCGGCCCGCGTTGCGTCAAGCCGGGCGCAGGAACGCGAGGAGCCGCAGCACGGGCCGCGCGAGCCCGTACAGCCCGATGCCCGCGGCGTCGGCCAGCACGTCGAGCGAGGAGCAGTCGCGGTACGGGATGAAGTACTGGATGAGCTCGATGAGGATGCCGAAGGCGATGAGCCCGGCCGCCAGGCGCGGGCGGAACCGCGGCGCGGGAAACGCGTAGTCCGCGAGCCCCGCGAGGACGGCGAACGCGCCCGCGTGCTGCAGCTTGTCCCAGAGGTTGCCGACGACCGGCACCGGCACCTCCGACGTGGCGAAGAAGAGGATCACGGCCGCGGCGGCCAGGAGCCACGCGCGCGCCGGCCAGGGCCGGAGCAGGACGGTCATGGCGCGAAGCCTACCGGAGCCGGCGCCCGGGTGCCGGCGGTGTATCCTCCCCCTGCCCTTCCCCGCGGCGCCGCCGCCACCGCCCTCGCCATGTCCGCACCCGCTGCCCGCCCCCTCGACGGCGTCAAGGTCGTCGAGTTCTGCCAGATCGCCGCCGGACCCTTCTGCGGCATGCTCCTCGCCGACTACGGCGCCGAGGTCGTGAAGGTCGAGCCACCCGAGGGCGACGCCATGCGCCACTGGCCACCGGTGAACGACGGCTACAGCGAGAACTTCGCGTCCATCAACCGCGGCAAGCGCAGCGTGGCGCTGGACCTGAAGGACGCGCGCGACCGCGACCTCGCGCGCGCGCTCGTGCTCGAGGCCGACGTGCTGCTCGAGAACAACCGCCCCGGCGTGATGCGGCGCCTGGGCCTGGGCTGGGACTGGTTCGGCGCGCGCAAGCCCTCGCTCGTCTACTGCTCCATCTCCGCCTTCGGCCAGGTGGGCCCGCGCGCGACCGAAGGCGGCTTCGACCTCACCATCCAGGCCGCCTCGGGCGTGATGAGCGTGACGGGCGAGCCGGGCGGCGCGCCCGTGAAGTGCGGCGTGCCGCTCTCGGACTTCGCCGCGGGCCTGTACGCGGCCTTTTCCGTGGCGGCGATGGTCTCGCGCGTGCGCGCCGGCGGCCCGGGCGGCCCGGTGGACGTGCCCATGTTCGCGACCACGCTCGCCATCGCCGCGCTGCAGACGAGCGAGTACTTCGGCACCGGGCGCAATCCCGGCAAGCTGGGCTCCGCGCACCCGCGCAACGCCCCCTACCAGGCCTACCGCGCGGCCGACGGTTTCTTCGCCATCGCCGCGGGCAACGACCGGCTGTGGCAGGCGGTGTGCGAGGTGGTGGGCGCGCCGGAGTGGGCGGCCGACCCGCGCTTCGGCTCGACGACGCTTCGCGCCGCGAACCAGGGCGCGCTCAAGGAGATGCTCGAGGCGCGCTTCGCCTCGGCGGGCGCGGCCGAGTGGCTGGCGCGCTTCCGCGCCGCGGGCGTGCCCGGCGCGCCCATCAACGGCTACGCCGAGGCGCTGGCCGACCCGCAGGTGGAGGCGCTGGGCCTCGTGCTGCCCGCCACGCTCCCCGGCGGGCGCGCCACGCGCACCGTGGGCTGCCCCGTGCGGCTCGGCGGCGAGCGCGTGCCGGTGCAGGCGAGCTTTCCGCGCCTGGGCGAGCACACCGCCGCGCTGCGCGCGCGATTCGAGGAGGACAAGCCATGACGGAAGGAACCGACCGCATCGCGCCGCTGCGCGAGTTCGTGCAGGCGATGACGCAGCTCGTGGACCGCACCGACGACGAGGCGGCGCTCCTCGCGGGCGCGCGGCCGCTGCTCGCCCGGCTCATCGCGGACGACGGCTGGCTGCCGGCGGAGTGCGCGGTGCCCGACGAGAAGTTCTACCGCCAGTACCTGTTGCACTGCGATGCGCGCGAGCGCTTCAGCGTGGTGAGCTTCGTGTGGGGCCCGGGCCAGAGCACGCCCGTGCACGACCACACGGTGTGGGGGCTCGTGGGCATGCTGCGCGGGGCGGAGCGGTGCCGGCGCTACGCGCGCGGGGCGGACGGCGCGGTAAAGCCCGCGGGCGACGAGCAGGTGCTCTCGCCCGGCCAGATCGAGGCCGTCTCGCCCACCGTGGGCGACATCCACACCGTGGCCAACGCGCTCGCCGACCGGCCCTCGGTGAGCATCCACGTCTACGGCGCCAACATCGGGGCGGTGCGCCGCCACGTGTTCGACCCGGCCACGGGCGCGGTGAAGGACTTCGTCTCCGGCTACTCGGTCGCCACGGTGCCCAACCTCTGGGACCGCTCGGCCGCCGTGCGCGCCTCGCTCGCGTGAGCGGCGTCGCCACGATCTGGCTGGACCGGCCCGACCGCGGCAACGCGCTCTCGGCCGGGGCCGTGGACGCGCTCTCGGCCGCGGTGGCCTCGGCGCTCGCCGACGGCGCCACGCACACGCTCCTCTTCCGCGGCCGCGGCCGGCACTTCTGCACCGGCTTCGACCTCTCGTCGCTGGAAGCCGAGACGGACGGGACGCTTCGCGACCGGTTCGTGGCGCTGGAGCGGCTGCTGCAGGCGGTGTGGCACGCGCCCGTGCGCACGGCCGCCTTCGCCACCGGGCGCGCCTGGGGCGCGGGCGCGGACCTCTTCTGCTCCTGCGACATCCGCGCCTGCGCGCCGGATGCGACGCTGCGCTTTCCCGGGTCGGCCTTCGGCATCGTGCTGGGCACGCGCCGGCTCGTGGAGCTGGCGGGCTGGGACCGCGCGCGCCCGCTCGTCACCGAGGGCGCGACGGCGGACGCGGCCGCCGCGCTCGCGGCGGGGCTCGCGACGGACGTGGTGGAGGGCGATGCCGAAGCCTGGCTCGCCGCGCGCCTCGCGCCGCCCGTGGCCAGCCGCGCGACGCTGGGCGCCATCCGCGCCGCCACGCGCGCCGATCGCCGCGACGAGGACCTCGCCAGCCTGGACCGCTCGGCCAGCGTGCCGGGGCTTCGCGCGCGGATCGAGCGCTACCGGGAGTCGCTGCGCCGCTAGGCGGTCAGCCGGGCCGGCGCGCGACGAGGGTGCGGAAGCGCTTCACGCGCCCCTCGGGCGCCGGGAATTCCTCGGTGGCGTCCTCGAGGACCGTCCAGCCCGCGAAGGGCGCGGCCACCTCCGCCGGAGCGAAGAGGTGGTGCGTGTCCGGGTCGAACATCGCGTCCCACGTGGTGCCCTCGACGAGCACGTTCACCGCCGCCACGCCCCCGGGCCGCACCGCGTCGCGCACGGCCGCCAGGCCCGCGAGCGCGTCCCCGCGCGCGAAGAACATCAGCAGGCCGATGCAGGCCACCGCGTCCCACTGCTCCTCCGGCCGCCAGCCCTTCAGGTCCACCGCGCGCGTCCACACGTCCAGGCCCGAGGCGAGCGCGCGGGCCGCGAGGTCGTCCACGGCGTGCTCGCACGCGTCGAGCGCGGTCACGTGCGCGCCGCGCGCCGCGGCCGCGAGGGCGAGGTTGCCCAGGCCGCAGCCGAGGTCGAGCACGCTCCCCGAGAGGTGGGGCAGGGCGCGCTGCTCGAAGGGATTGAGGCGGTAGTCGTGCTCGGCGATCTGGCGCTCGAACTGCGCGCCGAAGCCGGCCACCGCGCGCGGCAGGTCCTTGCTCATGGTCGCCGCGATTCTACCGCGGCGCGGCGCCGGCCCCGCCTCACCAAGGCTGCGGCTGGATGCGCGTGGTGCGCCCGCCCGGCAGCGTGACCGTGGCGGTCGACGGCGAGTCGAAGGCGATGGAGAAGGCCCCGTCGCTGCCCGCCGCCGTGGGCGCAGCGTAGGCGCAGGAGGCGCATTGCCCGCCGCGGTAGCGGTCGAGCGTGCCGCCCATCGCAACGCCCGCGCCCGAGGCCGCGAGCCGGCCGCTCGCGTAGTACCAGAGCGGCTCGCCCGAGGCGGCGTAGCTGAACATCGTGACGACCATCACGCCGTGGCGCACCTGCAGGTTGTAGCCGGTGCCGGACTCGGCCGGGTTCCACCACAGCCCGTCCATCGGCAGGAAGGGCAGCGCCGCGGCGCCGCCGCCGGGCTGCGTGGCCGCCCCGGGCATCGTGTAGCCGGTGAGCACCATCGAGTGCCCGTCCTGGTCCACGCGCACCATGCCGACGCCCGGCGCGTACCACACGTCGCGCACCACGCCGTCGCCTCGCTGCTCGCGCACGTGCAGGGCGTTGGCGAAGGTGCCCGCCGGAACGGTCACCTTCTCCAGGGCCTGCGCCGCGTACCGGCTGAGGTAGCCCCGCGCGCCCATCATGCTGCCCGAGCCCTGCACCGACGTGGTCCACGTGCCGGCGTTCGCGTACATCCCGCCGCCCATCATCGTGCCGGGGTAGACGGTGCCCATGAGGGTCCACTCCGGGCTCGTGAGGCTGGTCATGCCGAAGTGCGTGCCCGTGGCGTCGGCGCCCGTGCCGCCGTAGTAGTGCATCCCGAGGTTGTCCATGCCGTAGAAGTCGGTGGCATCGGGCGCGCAGGTCACTCCCGCGGCGCACTGGTAGGTGGAGTGCATCGCGAAGAGCCCCGCCATGCCCGCCCAGGACTGGCCACCCGTCACCGTCACGCGGCTCGAGGACCACGGGCCGCCGTCGAACTGGTACTCGTAGCAGGCGCCGTCGACGAGCGGGAAGTAGGGCGCGGTTGCCACCGGGTTGCCCATCATCATCTGCGCCAGCGCGGCGGCGGGCAGGAGCGCGGCGAGCGCGCCGAGCATTTTCAGCGTCTTCATCTGCGTGCCTTTCCTTGGTGCCTACTTCGCCTTGGCGATCGCCGTGACCGTCGGATCACCCGAGACCACCTCCACCTTGAAGCGCACCTTGTCGCCCGCGGCCACACGGTCGAGGAGCGCGGCCGGCTTCACGGGGAAGGTCATCGTCATGGGGCCCATGCCGATGGAGCGGATCTCGCCGTGCCTGATCGTGACGCGGGCGGCGGCCTTGTCGAGGCGCTTGACTTCGCCTTCGGCGAAGTCGCCGGCGGCGGCGCTGGCCGCGGGCGTGGCGGCGGCCGGGTGCGAGTGCTGGGCCGCCGCGCCGGTCGCGAAGAAGGCGAGGAGGAGGGAAAGGACGAGCGATTTCATGTGAGGTCTCCGGGACAGGGAAGGGAAAAGGGGGAAAGGGTCCGCCGGCTGCGCCGGCTAGTGGCGTGCGTACACGCGGGAGGTGCCGTCCTTCAGCACCAGCCGCACCTCGTAGGGCACGGGAGCGGCGCCCTCCATGCCCGGCGAGCCGGCCGGCATGCCGGCCACCGCCAGGCCGACCGCACCCGCCGGCCTCTCGCGCAGCAGGCGCTTCACGTCGGCCGCCGGCACGTGGCCCTCGATGGCGTAGGCGCCCACGATGGCGGTGTGGCAGCTACCGAGCGCCGCGGGGATGCCGGCGCCGCGGCGCACGACGGATGCGTCCGGCACCTCGTGCGTGCGCACGGAAAAGCCTGCGCGCTCCAGGTGGGCGGCCCACAGGCCGCAGCAGCCGCAGCCGGCGTTCTTGTACAGGTCGACGACGGGCCCGGCCGCGTGGGCGGCGAGGGCGGTGGCGAGGAGCAGTCCGGCGAGGAGGGTGCGGCGTTCAGTCATGGGAAGCCTCCGTGTGCGGGGTGTCGCGAAGCCCGCGCCCCTTCACGAGCGCGTAGATCGCGGGGATGACGATGAGGGTGAGGACGGTGGAGGAGACCATGCCGCCCACCATGGGCGCGGCGATGCGCCGCATCACCTCGGAGCCGGTGCCGGTGCTCCACATGATCGGCAGCAGGCCCGCCATGATGGCGACCACCGTCATCATCTTGGGCCGCACGCGCTCGACGGCGCCCTCCATCACGGCCTCGTACAGGTCCACGAGCCGCGGGTGGCCGCGCTCGGCGCGGATGCGCTCCCAGGCGTGCTCGAGGTAGATGAGCATCACCACGCCCGTCTCGGCCGCCACGCCCGCGAGCGCGATGAAGCCCACGGCCACCGCCACGCTCACGTTGTAGCCCAGCCACCAGACGAGCCAGACCCCGCCCACCAGCGCGAAGGGCACCGAGAGCATCACGATGAGGGTCTCGGTCATGCGCCGGAAGTTGAGGTAGAGCAGCACCACGATCGCGAAGAGCGTGAGCGGCACCACGACCTTGAGCTTGTCCACGGCGCGCGCCATGTACTCGAACTGCCCGCTCCACTGGATGTAGTAGCCGGGCGGGAAGTCCACCTTCTCCGCCACGGCCTTCTGCGCGTCCGCGACGTAGCGGCCGATGTCGCGGCCGTGGATGTCCACGAAGATGTAGGCCGACAGCAGCGCGTTCTCGGTGCGGATGGCGGGCGCGCCCTTGGTGACCTTCAGGTGCGCCACCTGCCCCAGCGGCACCTGCGCCGGCGCCTGGCCCATCTCGGACATGGCCGGCACCAGCACGTTGGCGGCGATGGACTGGGGGTCCGCCCGCAGCTCGCGCGGGTAGCGCACGATGACGCCGAAGCGCTCGCGGCCCTCCACGGTGGTGGTCACCATCTCGCCGCCCAGCGCGGTCTGGATCACGTCCTGCAGGTCGCCCACGGAGAGGCCGTAGCGGGCGAGCGCGATGCGGTCGGGCTCGATGTCCAGGTAGTAGCCGCCCGTGATGCGCTCGGCGTATGCGCTGGTGGTGCCGGGCACGTCCTTCACCACCGCCTCGATGTCGCGGGCCACGCGCTCCATCTCCGCGAGGTCCTTGCCGAACACCTTGATGCCGATGGGCGTGCGGATGCCCGTGGAGAGCATGTCGATGCGCGCGCGGATGGGCATCGTCCAGGCGTTCGAGATGCCCGGGAACTGCATCGCCTTGTCCATCTCGGCGATGAGCTTGTCCACGTCCATGCCGGGGCGCCACTGGCTCTCGGGCTTGAGGTTGATCACCGTCTCGAACATCTCGATGGGCGCGGGGTCCGTGGCCGTGGCCGCGCGCCCGGCCTTGCCGGCCACGCTCTCCACCTCCGGGAAGCTCTTGAGGATGCGGTCCTGCTTCTGCAGGAGCTCGGCGGCCTTGGTGACCGACATCGCCGGGAGCGAGGTGGGCATGTAGAGGATCGTCCCCTCGTTGAGCGTGGGCATGAACTCCGTGCCCAGGCGCGAGGCCGGGATCACGGTGGCCGCCAGGGCCGCGGCCGCCAGCAGCAGCGTCGTCTTCTTCCAGCGCATCACCGCGGCGATGACCGGGCGGTAGAGCGCGATGAGGAAGCGGTTCACGGGGTTGCGCGACTCCGGCAGGATCCGCCCGCGGATGAAGATCCCCATGAGCACGGGCACCAGCGTCACCGACAGGATCGCCGCGCCCGCCATGGCGAAGGTCTTGGTGTAGGCGAGCGGGGAGAAGAGCCGGCCCTCCTGCGCCTCCAGCGTGAACACGGGCAGGAAGGAGACGGTGATGATGAGGAGCGAGAAGAAGAGCGCCGGCCCCACCTCGCGGCAGGCCTCCACCATCGCCGCGGCCCGCGACTCCCCGGGCTTCAGGCGCTCCAGGTGCTTGTGCGCGTTCTCGATCATCACGATGGCCGCGTCCACCATGGCGCCGATGGCGATGGCGATGCCGCCCAGGCTCATGATGTTGGAGTTGATCCCCAGGAAGCGCATGGCGATGAAGGCCATGAGAACGCCCACGGGCAGCATGAGGATGGCCACCAGGGCGCTTCGCACGTGCAGCAGGAACACCACGCAGACCGCGGCCACGATGAGGCTCTCCTCGAGCAGCGTGGACTTGAGCGTGTCGATGGCGCGGTGGATGAGGTCGGAGCGGTCGTAGACGGCCTTGATCGTCACGCCCTCCGGCAGGCCCGTGGCCACCTCGGCGAGCTTGGCCTTCACGTTGGCGATCACGTCCAGGGCGTTCTGCCCGTATCTCGCCACGACGATGCCCGAGACCATCTCGCCCTCGCCGTCCAGGTCGGCCATGCCGCGGCGCTCGTCCGGGCCCAACTCCACGCGCGCGATGTCGCGGATGGTGACGGGCGTGCCGCGGTCGCTCTTCACGACCAGGCCCTCGATGTCGGCCTTGCCGCGCAGGTAGCCGCGGCCGCGCACCATGTACTCGGCCTCGGCCATTTCGACCACGCGCCCGCCCACGTCGCGGTTGGAGTCGCGGATCACCTGCGAGACCTTCATGAGCGGCACGCCGTAGGCGCGCAGCTTCACCGGGTCCACGATCACCTGGTACTGCTGCACGAAGCCGCCCACGGAGGCCACCTCGGAGACGCCGGCGGCCTTGGTGAGCTGGTAGCGCAGGTACCAGTCCTGGATGGTGCGAAGCTCCGCGAGCGTGCGGTTCTTGGCGAGCACCGCGTACTGGTAGACCCAGCCCACGCCGGTGGCGTCGGGGCCGAGCTGGGGCGTGACGCCCTGCGGCAGGCGCCCCGCGGCGAAGCTCAGGTACTCCAGCACGCGCGAGCGCGCCCAGTAGATGTCGGTGCCGTCCTCGAAGATCACGTACACGAAGGAGGCGCCGAAGAACGAGAAGCCGCGCACCACCTTGGACTTCGGCACGGAGAGCATGGCCGTGGTGAGCGGGTAGGTGACCTGGTCCTCCACCACCTGCGGCGCCTGGCCGGGCACCTCGGTGTAGATGATCACCTGCACGTCGGAGAGGTCGGGCAGGGCGTCGAGCGGGGTCTTCACCACCGCCCACGTCCCGCCCAGCACGACGGCGAGCGTGGCGAGGAGGACGAGGAAGCGGTTCCTCGCCGACCAGCCGATGAGGGCGTCGAGCATCCTATTTCCCCTTGCCGGGCTTCAGGCCCGTGATGACCCACTCCCCGGGCTTGCGCTCGACGAACTCGAAGTCGATGGCCGCGCCGGGCTTCACGCCCGTCACGAGCGAGGGGTTGGCCAGGGCGAAGTCCATCGTCATGCCGGGCCACTTCAGGCTCGCGACCGGCTCGTGCGTGACGGTGACGGTGCCGGCGGCGGCGTCCACGGCGTCGAGCTTGCCCACCGCGTGGTGCGTGACGCCGCCCGCGGCCTTGGCCGGTGCCGCGAGCCCGCTCATCGCCGCGCGCAGGTTGCTCTCGGCGTCGATGAGGAAGTTGGCCGAGACGACCACCTGCTCGCCCTCCTTCACGCCCTCCCTCACCTCCACGTAGTCCTCGCTTCGCGCGCCGAGCTTCACCTCGCGCGGCTCGAAGCGGCCCTCGCCCGTCTGCACGAAGGCCACGCGGCGCACGCCGGAGTCGATCACCGCCGAGGCGGGCACCGCCAGCACCTTGCCCGCGCCGCCGGCGGCCAGGGCCACCTGCGCGAACATGCCGGGCTTGAGCACCCCGCCGGGGTTGGCGAGCTCCAGGCGCACGGGCACCGTGCGCGTCTCGGTCCTGAGCGTGGGGTAGACGTAGGTCACCACGCCGTCGAAGGCGCGGTCGGGGTAGGCCGTGATGCGAAGCTGCGCATGCGCGCCGTTGCGCACCAGGCCGATGTCCTGCTCGGGGATGTCGGCGATGACCCACACGCGCGCGAGGTCGGCCACCTGGTAGAGCGTCTCGCCGGGGCGGAAGCGCATGCCCTCGACGGCCTTCTTCTCGAGCACGATGCCGGTGGCCGGGGAGCGGAACACGACGTCACGGCGCGCTTCTCCCGTGCGTTCGAGCGCCGCCACCTGGTCGTCGGAGACATCCCAGTTGCGAAGGCGCGCGAGGCTGGACTCCGCGAGCTGCGCCATGCCGGACTGGCCCTCGGCCCCGGACTCGCGCAGCGCCTTCACGCCGCGCGCGGCGATGGCGTATTCGCGCTGCGCGGAGACGAGCTCCGGCGCGTAGGCCGCGAAGAGCGGCTGGCCCTTCTCGACGCGCTGGCCCGTCTCGTTGACCATCAGGCGCTCGACCCAGCCTTCGAACTTGGGCGAGACGGCGTACAGGCGCCGCTCGTCCACCTCGACGCGGCCGGCGGCGCGCACCAGGCGGTCCAGCGAGCGCAGGGCCGCGGCCTCGGTGCGCACGCCCAGCTTCTGCACGCGGTCGAGGGGGATCTTCAGGCCGCCACTGTCGGCCGGCGCCTCGTCCTCGCCCTCGTAGACGGGGATGTAGTCCATGCCCATCTGGTCCTTCTTGGGCACGGGCGAGGTGTCGGGCAGGCCCATGGGGTTGCGGTAGTAGAGGAGCTTCCTTTCCTTCTTCGCGCCGGCGGCGGCGGCGGGCGCCGCATCGGCCTGCGCGGCGGGGGCGGGGGCGGCATGGCGACCGCCGGCCCAGTAGCCCGCGGCAGCGGCCACGGCGATGGCGACGACGGCACCCACGGTCACGGCGTTTCTCATGGTTCCTCTCCCACGATGCGTTCGATGTCGGCGAGGCGCGCCTGCGCCTCGGCCCGGGCCTTGAGGCGCTCCTGCTTGGCGCGGCGGATCTGCCGCTGCGCGTCCAGGAGCGTGGCAAAGTCCACCTTGCCGTTCTCGTAGCCGGCGACGGCGGACTGGAAGGTGAGCTCGGCCTGCGGCAGGAGCGTGCGGTCGGCCAGCGACTCGGTGCGCCGCGCGGCCTCCAGCGCTGCGAGGCTCTCGGCGAGGGCCCCGTAGGCGTCGTTGGCCACCGCCTCGCGGCGCGCGCGCGCGGCCTCGGCCTTCGCGAGCGCCTCGCGCTCCTGGGCACGGCGCGTGTCCTGCTGCCACGGGATGTTCACCTCGAGCATCAGCTCCCAGGAGCCGACGTGGCTGCCCGCCTGGATGGGCGCGAGTCCCAGCGTGAAGTCGGGATAGCGGTCGAGATTGGCGAGGCGCACGCCCTGCTCGGCCGCGGCCAGGCGCGAGCGCTCGGCGGCCAGGCGCGGGTTGCGCGCGCGCAGGCGTTCCTCCAGGTCCGCGGGCCGCAGGTGCGCCGGCGGCGGCAGGGGGCGCAGGCGCTCGGGCTCGGCGAGCGGGGCGCCGGCCTCGCGCGCGAGCAGCGCGTTGATGCGGGCCTTCACGCGGGCGAGCTCGGCCTCCTGCGCCACGATGTCGGTGCGCAGCTGCGTCTGCTCGACCTGCGCGCGGATCACGTCCTGCTGCGCGGCCAGGCCCGCGGCGTAGCGCGCCTGCGCCACGCCCTCCAGGCGCGCCACCAGGTCCAGCACCTCGCGCGTCAGGCGCAGGTTGCCGCTGCTGAAGTAGTACTGCGCGTACGCCGTCTTCGCGCGCGTGGCGAGGTCGAGCCAGGTGCCGTCGGCCCGGCGCGCGGCCGCCTCGCCCTCCGCCACCGCCGCCTCGCGGCGCGCGTCGCGCTTGCCGAAGAAGGGCAGCGTCTGCATGAACGTGTACTTGGTGCTGCCCACGCGGCCCGGCAGCAGGCTCGGGCTCGCGTCGCGCCCCGCGTTGGTGAAGTCGCGCAGCTCCACGCGCAGGCGCGGGTCCGGCAGGGCCCCCGCGGGCACGGCGCGCTCGGCGGCGGCCTGCGCGTCCAGGCGCGCGGCGGCGAGGTCGGGGCTCGACTCGCGCAGCACCTCCAGCAGGCTCTCCGCGCTGGCGCCAGGTGGCGCGCCCGGCGGGGCGGCGCCGACGGGAAGCGCGGCCAGGGCGAACGCGCTGGCGCAGGCGGCGGCGAGCCGGCGCGGCGCGGCGGGCGAGGCGGGTGTCCGCGCGGGGCGGACGGGACGGGCAGGGTGCATGGATCCTCCGGCGAAGAAGACGACACCGGACCGCGAACGCCGCGGGCCGGGCACTTCACCGGGGAATCAGATGCGCAGGACGCCGAACAGGATGGCCGGTGGCGGTGGCGCCGCGGCCGGGACGAGCCGCCAGGTCGGGGCGGCGTGCGCCACCGGGACGGGCTCGGGAAGCGCCACGCGCAGCGGCGCGATCGCCATCACGTCGGCGGCGACCGGGCTCGCGCCCGCGTTGTCCACCGAGGCGAGCGAGTGCAGGCAGTGGTGCTCGCACAGGTTGCCGTCGAGGGGCGCCTGCGGCGCGCCGTCCTCGCCCGGGCAGCAGTCGTGGCCCGCCATGGCGGGGACCGGCTCGGGCATCGCGGGCAGGGCGCTCGCGTGCGCCAGGGCCGCCGCCTGCGCGAAGGCGAAGGCGAAGGCCGAAAGGACGGCGGCGAGCGAGCGGTGGCGGCGCTTCATGGCGAAGGCATCATAGCCTGTAACGCCCCCCGTGCCTGTTGATCCGGCGCAAGGGAATACTGCGGGGGGTTCAGGGGGCGGGCGGGCGCCCCACGCGCCGCGCGGCCCAGAGCTTGGCCACGATCACCGCCACCAGGATCCCCAGGAAGATGCGCACCGCGGGGCCCTTGAAGAAGATGGCGTAGTCGCCGCCCGAGATGGTGAGCGCGCGGCGGAAGCCCGCCTCCAGCCGGTCGCCCAGCACGATGGCCAGCAGCGCAGGGGCGATGTCGTAGTCGAAGCGGCGCAGCAGGTAGCCCACCCAGCCCGCGACGAAGAGCACCGCGAGGTCGAACCCCGAGCCGTTCACCGAGTACACGCCGATGGCGCAGATGAGGATGACGATGGGCGCGAGGTACGCCATGGGCGTGCGCAGCAGCCGCACGAAGAGGCCCACCAGCGGCAGGTTCAGCACCACGAGGATCGCGTTGCCCACGTACATGCTGGCGATGAGCCCCCAGAACACCTCGGGGTGCTCCGTGAGCAGCAGGGGCCCCGGCTGGATGCCGTGGTTCTGCAGCGCCGACAGCAGGATCGCGGTGGAGGGGATGGCGGGAATGCCCAGCACCAGCAGCGGGATCATGGCCGACCCGGTGGTGGCGTTGTTGGCCGTCTCGGGGCCCGCGAGGCCGGCGACCGCCCCCTTGCCGAAGCGCTCCGGCGTGCGCGAGAGCTTCTTCTCGATCGCGTAGGAGACGAACGTGGAGACGATGTGGCTCACGCCGGGGATCACGCCGAAGACGAAGCCGATGGCCGAGCCGCGCAGCGTCGGGCCCACGGACTCGCGCGCCTCCTGCGCCGTGGGCACCAGCTCGCGAAGGCCCGGGGTGCGCGGGCGCTCCGTGACGCCGTCGCGCAGGTTCATGAGCAGCTCCGACAGCCCGAAGAGGCCGATCGCGAGCGCGACGAAGCTCACGCCGTCGGCCAGGGCGAGGTTGCCGAACATGAAGCGCGGCTTGGCGGTGAGGCTGTCCAGCCCCACCGAGCCCACGAGCAGGCCCGCGCAGATCATCGTGAAGGTCTTGACCGGCGGCGAGGTCGACACGGCCGTGACGATGAGCAGGGCCACCGCCATCATCACCGCCTCCGCCGCCGGGCCCACGGCGAGCATCACGTCCGCGAGGTAGGGCGCGAAGAGCATCAGCCCGGCCACCGACAGCGTGCCGCCCACGAAGCTGCCCACGGCGGCGATGGTGAGCGCGGCGCCCCCGCGGCCGTTCCTCGCCATCTCGTGGCCGTCGATGCAGGTGACGATGGAGGCGGCCTCGCCCGGGATGCGCAGCAGGATGGAGGTGGTGGAGCCGCCGTACATCGCGCCGTAGAAGATGCCGGCGAGCATGATGACGCCGCCCACCGGGTCGAGCGTGAAGGTGATGGGCAGCAGCAGGGCCATGCCCGCCATGGGCCCCAGGCCCGGCAGCACGCCCACGGCCGTGCCCCACAGGCAGCCCTGGAAGCACAGCAGCAGGTTCTTGGCCGTGAGCGCCGTCTGGAAACCCGCGAGGAGGTAGCCGAGAGCGTCCACGACGGTCTCCTAGGGTTGCCCGCGCAGCGCGTCGACGAGGTCGCCGGCGACGCCCCACGGCAGCTCGATGCCGAGCAGCCGGTCGAAGAGGACCCAGAACACGCCGACCACGATGGCGCTCGTCACCAGCGCGCGCACGAGGCTGCGCCCGCTCACCCACGAGAGCATGAGCGCCATGAAGGCGAAGCCCGCCGCGACGAAGCCCGCGCCGGTGAAGGCCAGGCACAGCGCAGCCACGAGGGCACCGGCCTTGATCGCCTCCGCGTCGATCGTCACCGGCCCGGCCTTTTCCCCTTCGGGCGCGTGGGCCAGCGCGCGCACGGCGCAGCCGGCCGCGCCCGCCGCCATGAGCAGCGCGACGCCGAAGGGGAAGAAGCCGGGCCCGGGCTCGGCCGCGGTGCCGAGCCCGAGGTTCCAGGAGAGCCAGGCCCACCAGAGGCCCAGCCCGGCCAGCGCGAGCGCGATGGCGAAGTCGCCGGCCCGCGCCGGCACGCGCAGGGTCACTTCGCCTTCTTCTCGAGCCCGATGGACTTCGCCACCTTCTCGAGCGCGGCGTACTCGGTGTCGATGAGGCGGTTGGTGGCGGCCGCGTCCATCGGCTTGTTGGTGGCGCCCTTGTTGGCCATGATCTCCTTCACCTCCGGCGTGGCCGCCGCCTTGAGGAAGGCGCTCTCCAGCGTCTTCTGCACCGCCGCCGGCACGCGCCTGGGCACGATGAGGCCCCACCAGAGCACGGTCTCCTCGTCGGCCATGCCGACGTCCTTCAGGCCCGAGGCCTGCGGCAGCGCCTCGTTGGGCTCGGCCGAGGTGAGCAGCAGGCACTTGGCCTTGCCGGCGCGCGCGTGCTGCTGGATGGGCGGGATGGAGCCGCCGTAGATGTCGATGTGGCCGCCCAGGAAGTTCTTGGCGGTGTCGCCGGCGCCCTTGAATGGCACGTAGCGCACCTTCACGCCCGCCTTGGCGAAGATGCGCTCGGCGGCGAGCTGCATGGTGCCGCCCAGGCCGTCGTTGCCCAGCGTGTACTTGCCGGGGTTCTTGCGGATGGCCTCGATGAGCTCCTTGCCCGAATTGGCCGGGAAGTCGGGCGCCACGCACATCACGTAGGACGAGTAGCCGATGGACATGAGCGCCGAGTAGTCGGCCTTGGTGTACGGCACCTCCAGGCTGTGCGGGATGGTGGTGATGGGGCTGTTCCACACGAAGCCGACGGTGTAGCCGTCGGGCTTGGCGGTGAGCACCTGGGCGATGCCCACGGTGCCGCTGCCGCCGCCGCGGTTCTCCACGGTGATCTGCTGCTTGAGGATCTTCTCGGCCGCCTCGGCGACCTTGCGGCCGAAGGTGTCGGTGCCGCCGCCGGGCGCGGCCGGGATGATCATGGTGATGGGCTTGGCCGGGAAGTCGGCGCCCCAGGCGGGCAGCGCGGCGACGGCCAGGACGGAAAGCGTGCGTGCGACGGTCTTCATGGGTCTCCTCCTCAACGAAGCTCGATGGAATAGCTGAAGCGGCGGGCGAGGCCGTGGGAGCGCCGCCACTCGAGCGGCGCGCCGTCGATGCCGAGGGCGGTTCGCTCGATGACGGCCACGGGCTCGCCGGCCGGGCAGCGCAGGTGCCGGGCCACGGTGGCGCTCGCCTCGCCGAAGCGGATGGTCTCGCTCGCGCGGAAGACGCGCACGTCGCAGCGCTGCTCGTAGAACGGGTACAGGAGGTCCGGGAAGTCGGCGAGCGCCAGGCGCTCGAGCGCGGCGAAGCGGCGCGCGTCCACGCGGATCTCCTCGAAGACGATGGGCTCCTCGCCCACCCAGCGGCGGCGGTGCAGGCGCAGCACCGGCGCGCCCGCGGGGAGGGCGAGGCGGGCGGCCAGGGCCGCCGGGGCCTTCTCGCGGCGCACGGACAGCATCTCGCCGCGCGGGCGCAGAACGCCGCCCTTCGCGTCCGTGAAGCGGAAGAAGCGGAAGAGCGCGTTGCCGAAATCGGCGCGGCGCACGAAGGTGCCGCTGCCCTGGCGGCGCAGCAGCAGCCCCTCGGCCACCAGGGCCTCCAGGGCCTTCCTCGCCGTGCCCAGGGCCACGCCGTTCTCCTCGGCGAGCTGCTGCTCGGACGGCAGCGGCCGGTCCGGGCGCCACAGGCCGGAGCGGATGTTGTGCGTGAAGCGGTCCTTGAGCCGCTGGTAGAGCGGCAGCCGCTCGTCGGAGGCGGGTTGCACGGCAGGGGGTTCC
>JAKOWJ010000021.1 GCA_029781595.1 Pseudomonadota bacterium
CGAGGCCACGACGTGGCTCGACGAGCCCCCGCCCCCCGCGCCCGAAAGTCCGCCGGCCGGCCCGCGACGCCGGGTGGCGGAGCCCGACGAGACCCTCGCGACGAGCCTGCCCGCCGACGACCCCGCCGCGCTGCGGCGCCGCTACATCGGCGAGCGGTTCCCCGAGATCGAGGCCGGCACCATCGCGCTCGGCGACCCGGAGTCGATCGTCAAGGCCGCGCGCCTCTTCTACGAGGACGGCGCGATGGCCCGCGCCGTCGAGTTGCTGCAGTTCGCCGTGGAGGAAGACCCGGCGGCGTTGAAGCCGTGGCTCGCGCTCTTCGAGATCTTCCGCCTCGAGTCGCTCGCCGGCGAGTTCGCGGCGCTCGCCGGCCGCTTCCGCGACCACCACGCGGCCTCCGACTACTGGCGCAAGGTCCAGCACATCGGCCGCGAGATGGACCCGAACAACCCGCTGTACCTCGAAGCGCCGTTCGACAGCCTCGAGACCATCGGGCCGATGGGCGCGGCGCGCGCCCGCCCGGTCACCTTCGACCCGCTGGCCGAGAACTGGCTCAACGCGCCCATGGACTTCACCACGGACGCCCTGGCGGCCGGCCTGCGTGCCGGCGTGCTCGCCGACGCGGGCGTCGCCGAGGCCGACCTCGCCGCGGATCCGATGCCCGCGCTCAAGAGCGTCGAGATGTTCACCGTCGCCTGACCTCGCCGTGACCACGCCCGACGCCGCCCCCGCCCCGTCCGCCGACCTGTCGCGGGTGCTCGCCTCCCGGACGCTGCGCGAGACCGGCACCCGCGCCTTGTTCCTCGCGTCCGTGCGGGAGCTCGGACGGGACGCGCCGCCCTTCTCCGCCGAGCGCCTCGAGCGCCTCATGCGCGTCGAGGAGCACTTCCAGTCGCTCATCCTCTACGACCAGCTCGAGTACCTGCGCGCGCCGGCCGACGCCGACGGCGAGCGCGACTTCGCCCACGCCGTGCAGCGCACGTGCCTGGAGATCGCCAACGGCTTCCAGCGGTTCCTGCGCCACCGCGACGAGTGGGCCTCGCGACCGGAAACGGCCGACCTGCGCTTCCGCGTGACGGGCCTCGCCATCAACGCGATCCACAGCTTCGTGAAGTGGGGCTGCTTCCTCGCCGAGCCGGGGCGCACGGTGCCCTGGAAGCAGCTGCACGCCCTGTACTCCCTGGCGGAAGCCGAAGGATACGCGCAGGTGCCCTTCGTGCTGCACCCGACGCTGCCGACCTTCCGGCCGTCGGTGCAGTCGCTGTACCTGCGCGCGCTGGTGCTCGACCTCGTGAACGCGGGCCAGCTCACGCGCCCGCAGGTGGAGATCGCCGACGGCTGGTTCTCGTCCTGGTGCGGCGACTACTCGCTGGACACGGACTTCTCCTCCCGGACGCACCTCTTCTACGTGGATCTCGCGACGGACCGGGGCCTGCACCTCCTGCGCAAGGACAGTCACGGGCCGACCGTGCGCTACGTGCGGGCCGACTCCCTCAAGGCGCAGATCGAGGAAGTGCAGGCGGGCCTTCGCCACGGCCGCCTGTACGCGGGCCACGGCGCGGGCGCGATGTTCCCCGTCGAGGAGCACGTGGCCCTGCTCGGGATCGTGGAGAAGCTCTACCAGTCCATGGTCGCCGGTGCCGAGAACCGGCTCGAGGAGCGCACGCGGTTCGAGGACCGCGAGATCGAGGTCGTCGTGGGCATCGAGCGCATCCTCGAGCACATCCGGCGCGGCCCGGAGCCGGCCCCGGCAGCGCCCGTCGCGGCCGCGCCCGCCGCCCAGATGGTCGAGATCAGCCCTTCGGGACTCACGCTGGCGGCGATCGAGGCCGAGCCGCCCGCCGCGGTTCCGGGCGATCCGGACGTGCAGACCTGGCGCGTGCGCGACCTGAGCTCGCGAGGCTTCGGCCTGCTGGTGGATCGCGCGGCAGCCGACGAGGTGCTGCTCCACGGACTCATCGGACTGCGCAACCAGCAGACGGGGCACTGGATCCTCGGCAGCGTCGTGCGCAAGGTGGCCAACCGCATGCGCGGCGAGACGCTCGCGGGCGTGGAGGTGCTGAGCTTCCGGCCGCTGCGGATCGAGCTCGCGCCCGCGGCGGGCGGCGGGCCCGCCGTCGAGGCGCTGTACCTGCCCGGCAGCGACCCCGAAGGCAAGCTCGACTCGATCCTCACGCGCGCGGAGGACTTCTCCGCGGCCACGCCCTTCCGCCTGCCGGCCGGCGGGACGACCTATCGAGTGCGCCTGAACCGCATCGCGAAGAAGGGCGCCGACTGGGTCAGGGCGCGCTTCGAGATCGAGTCGAACGCCTGAGCCCGGCGCGCGCGCGCCGCAGCGCCTTGGCATCCGCCCGCAGCGCCCGGTAGATCTCCACGC
Organism: Pseudomonadota bacterium; assembly: GCA_029781595.1. Lineage (GTDB taxonomy): Bacteria > Pseudomonadota > Gammaproteobacteria > Burkholderiales > Usitatibacteraceae > FEB-7. The sequence continues at coordinate 2,379 of JAKOWJ010000021.1, forward strand.
GGTCGCCCTCGCGCAGCATTTCCCCCGGGCCCCGCACGCGACCCCAGACGCCCACGCAGTCGAGCGACAGGCCGGGCGCCCGCTCGGCCACGCGCGCGGCCGCGATGGCCTCGGCGAGGGTGGCCCCCTCGGGCAGGTCGAGCGCCACGACCTCCTGGCGATCCGGCAGGGCGATGGCGACGCTCACCCGCACGCTATCCCCCCGCCGGCACGGGCTGCGGGGCCCCCGCACGGCGAAGGGCCTGCGCACGCTCGATGAACCGCTCGACGATGGTCTCCATGATCTGGCCGAACACGGGCCCCATCACGGCCTCGAGGGCACGGCTGGTGAAGGCGTAGTCGATGGAGAACTCGATGGCGCAGCCCTCGGCGCCCAGCGGGCGGAAGTGCCAGTGGCCGGCCAGGCGCTCGAAAGGCCCGTCGTCGAGGGCCAGGTGGATCCATTCCGGGGGCTCGTTGCGGTTTCGCGTGGCCACGTGGCTCTTCAGGCCGTGGAAGTCGATGTCGATGCGGGCGTGCGTCTCGGCGGGCGTGCGCCCGAAGACCTGCACGCGGGCGCACCACGGCAGGAACTCGGGGTAGGCCTCCACGCCGTCGACGAGCGCGTACATCGACTCGGCGGCGTGGTCGACGATGACCTTGCGGGTGATGGTCGGCATGCGAGCGGCATTTTACGGCCCGCTGCCGGTAGAATGCGAACCTCCCGCGGGGCCCCTTCCCGCGCCCGCCGCCGCCTCCCCCCATGAGCATCGTCGAGAACCGCAAGGCCTTCCACGACTACTTCGTGGAGGAGCGCTTCGAGGCCGGGCTCGCGCTCGAGGGCTGGGAGGTGAAGGCGATCCGCGCCGGGCGCGCGCAGCTCAAGGAGGCCTACGTGTTCCTGCGCGGCGCGGAGGCCTTCATCATCGGCATGCACGTGAGCGCGCTGCCCACGGCCTCGACGCACGTGCATCCCGACCCGACCCGCACCCGCAAGCTCCTGCTGCACCGCGCCGAGCTGTCGCGGCTCATCGGCAAGGTCGAGCAGCGCGGCTACACGCTGGTGCCGCTCAACCTGCACTTCGCCAAGGGCCGCATCAAGGCCGAGATCGGGCTCGCGAAGGGCAAGAAGCAGCACGACAAGCGCCAGTCCGAGAAGGAACGCGACTGGCAGCGCGAGAAGCAGCGCCTCATGCGCCATCCCGGCTGAGGCCGGCCATCCCTTCGGCGGGGTAACAGGCGTTTCGTCTCCGGTGTCGCCACCGGGTACCCCCATCGGTCCTAACATGTCGTCACCACAAGTCGGGCGGCCGCCCCGGCACGCGGTCCACGAGGCCGCGTCCGCGAGCCGCCCACCATCCGCGAAGGAGGAGTCATGGCTGTCCGCAGAATCCTGGTGCTCGGCGCGTCCTACGGCTCGCTGCTGGGCGTGAAGCTCGCCGCGGCGGGCCACGAGGTGAGGCTCGTGTGCCTGCCGGCCGAGGTGGCGCTCATCAACGCGAAGGGCGCGATCGTGCGCATGCCCGTCAAGGGGCGCGAGGGGCTGGTGACGGTGAACTCCCGCGACCTGCCGGGGCGACTGGACGCCTGCGGCCCCGCCGAGGCGAAGCCGGGCGACTACGACCTGGTGGCGCTCGCGATGCAGGAGCCGCAGTACCGCTCCGACGGCGTCCGGCAGCTGCTGGCCGCCGTGGCCGCCGCGCGCGTCCCGTGCCTGTCGATCATGAACATGCCGCCGATGCCCTACCTGCGGCGCGTCCCCGGCGTCGACGCGGACAAGTGCGTCGAGTGCTTCACCGACGCCGGCGTCTGGAGCGCCTTCGACCCGAAGCTCGTCACGCTCTGCAGCCCGGACCCGCAGGCCTTCCGCCCGCCCGAGGAGGAGGTGAACGTCCTGCAGGTGCGGCTGCCGACCAACTTCAAGGCGGCGCGCTTCGAGGACGAGGCCCACACCGCGATGCTTCGCGGCCTGGCGGCGGACATCGAGGCTGCCCGGTTCGACGTGGGCGGCGAGCGCCTCGAGCTGCCCGTCAAGCTCAAGGTGCACGACTCGGTCTTCGTGCCGCTCGCCAAGTGGGCCATGCTCCTGGCCGGCAACTACCGCTGCGTGCGCGCCGACACGGTCATCCCGATCAAGGAAGCGGTGCACGGCGACCTGGCCGCCTCCCGCGCGGTCTACGACTGGGTGGTGAAGCTGTGCGTCTCGCTGGGCGCGGACGCGGGCGACCTCGTGCCGTTCGACAAGTACGCCAACGCCGCGCTGTCGCTGGGGAGCCCCTCCTCGGCCGCGCGCGCGCTGGCTGGCGGCGCGCAGCACATCGAGCGCGTGGACCGGCTGGTGCAGGCGGTGGCCGCGCAGCACGGCCAGCGCAACGAGGCCGTCGACGAGACCGTGCGCCTCGTCGACGACTGGCTCGTGCGCAACCGCCGCAAGGGCTAGGCGCGAGCCCCGGGGCGCGGGGTCAGCCCGCGCCCGGCGCGGAATGCAGGCGCGGCAGGTCCTTCGCGGCCGCGCGCGCCCACGTGGCGAAGAGCTGCGCGAAGTCGTCGCGGCTCTGCGCCGTGGTCGCGAGCTGCGGCATGGCGTGCCGCAGCGTCGAGCGCCGGTCCGCCAGGCGCGCGAGCAGCGTGCCGTCCCCGGCGTCGCTCGCCTCGATCACGAGTTTCGCGGTTCCCGCCTCGTAGACGTAGGTCCGGAGCGTGCCGGGCGCCATCGCGTCGGCGGCGTTCACATAGAGATCCTCGAGGTGCGGCGCGATCGCCAGCACGCCGGGACCCGGAGCCGCCACCACCTCGTAGCCCCGCGCGCGGAAAGCGGCCGCGAGGCCATCGCGCAGGTCCTCGGCCGCCGCCTGCCGGACCTGCTCCGCCTGCGCCGGCCCCACGCGATCGGACAGGCCGAGCCGCCGGTCGTTGACGCCTCGCAGCCAGCCGGGAGCGAAGGCCACCTGCGGCGGGGCGACGAAGACCTTGCGGTAGGCCCCCAGCGATGCGCCAGGGCGCACCCAGGCCTCGTCGACACCGGCAGTGGCCACGCGAACCAGCGGCGGCGGGGATGCGCCGGCCACGGGCCAGGAGGCCGCGAGGGCGAGCGGGAGAATCGCGAAGATTGCCGGAAACGGGGAAGTCGCTTTCATGGGCGCCTCCAGAGTTGGACCGGCCCGGCTTCGGCCGGTTCGCCGTCCCGGACGGGTGCCGGGCGGGGCATCGATGGGGTGGCTGATGGGATTCGAACCCACGACAACCGGAATCACAATCCGGGACTCTACCGCTGAGCTACAGCCACCGCTGCCGGACGCGAAAGGCTCGCGTACCGGGTGAAACTGGCACGCCCGACAGGATTCGAACCTGTTACCCCCGGCTTAGAAGGCCGGTGCTCTATCCGGATGAGCTACGGGCGCAATCCGATCCGAGACGGGCGGGAGGAAGGGTCGGGGTGGAGGGATTCGAACCCCCGACAACTTGCTCCCAAAGCAAGTGCGCTACCAGGCTGCGCTACACCCCGTCGGGTACTGCCAAGGCGAGGGCGGATTATACGCCGCCCGCGCCCGGCAGACACCTCCGGCCGGCGTGAGCCGCCCCCTAGGCCGAGGGCGTGCCCGGGTCGCCGGCGGGGGCGGACACCGGCTCCTCGCGGCGCGAGGGCGGGTCGAGCAGCGCCTTGCGCGACAGGCGCACGCGGCCCTTGTCGTCGGCCTCGAGCACCTTCACCTTCACGATCTGGCCTTCCTTCAGGTAGTCCGACACCGCGTTCACGCGCTCGTGCGCGATCTGCGAGATGTGGAGCAGGCCGTCCTTGCCCGGCAGCAGCTGCACGATCGCGCCGAAGTCGAGCAGGCGGATCACCGGGCCCTCGTAGACGCGGCCGACCTCGACGTCCGCGGTGATGAGCTCGATGCGCTTCTTCGCGGCCTCGCCCGCCTCCTGCGACAGGCAGGCGATGGAGACGGTGCCGTCGTCCTCGATGTCGATCGTCGTGCCCGTCTCGCGCGTGAGCGCCTGGATGACGCTGCCGCCCTTGCCGATGACGTCGCGGATCTTGTCGGGGTTGATCTTGATCTTGATGACGCGCGGCGCGTAGGTGGAGAGCTCGTGGCGCGGCCCCGGCACGGCGGCCTTCATGAGGCCCAGGATGTGCATCCGGCCCTCCTTCGCCTGGTCGAGCGCGACCTTCATGATCTCCTTGGTGATGCCGTTGATCTTGATGTCCATCTGCAGGGCCGTGACGCCCTTTTCCGAGCCGGCCACCTTGAAGTCCATGTCGCCGAGGTGGTCCTCGTCGCCCAGGATGTCGGTGAGCACGGCGAAGCGCCCGCCGTCCTTGATGAGGCCCATGGCGATGCCCGCCACGTGCGCCCGGAGCGGCACGCCGGCGTCCATGAGCGCCAGGCACCCGCCGCACACGGAGGCCATCGACGAGGAGCCGTTGGACTCGGTGATCTCGGAGACGACGCGCAGCGTGTAGCTGAACTCCTCGCGCGTGGGCAGCACGGCGAGCAGCGCCCGCTTGGCGAGGCGGCCGTGGCCGATCTCGCGGCGCTTCGGGACGCCCACGCGGCCGGTCTCGCCCGTCGAGTACGGCGGGAAGTTGTAGTGCAGCATGAAGCGCTCGGTGTACTCGCCCTGCAGCGCGTCGATGATCTGCTCGTCCTGCCCGGTGCCGAGCGTGGCGGTGACGATTGCCTGCGTCTCGCCGCGGGTGAAGAGCACCGAGCCGTGCACGCGCGGCAGCAGCGTCGGGCGGATGGAGATGGGGCGCACGGTGCGGGTGTCGCGCCCGTCGATGCGCGGCTCGCCGTTGAGGATCTGGCCGCGGACGATCTTCGACTCGATGTCCTTGAGGATGCCGCGCACGACGTTGGAGTCGGCGGGGGGGTCTGCGTTCACGACGCACGCGTCGAGCACGCGCTTCTTGATGTCGTCGAGCTTCTCGGAGCGCACCGCCTTCGACTTGACCCGGTAGGCCTCGTTGAAGTCGTTCTCGGCGAGCGCGCGGATCTTCGCGACCAGCGACTCGTCGACCGCGGGCGGGGCCCAGTCCCAGTCGTCCTTGCCGCCCTCGTCGGCCAGCTCGTTGATGGCGCGGATCGCGGCCTGCATCTGGTCGTGGCCGTAGACGACCGCGCCGAGCATGACCTCCTCCGACAGCTCGTTGGCCTCGGACTCCACCATCAGCACGGCCTGCTCGGTGCCGGCCACCACGAGGTTGAGCTGCGAGCTCTCGAGCTCGGTCTTGGTCGGGTTGAGGATGTACTCGCCGTCCAGGTAGCCCACGCGCGCCGCGCCGATGGGGCCGTCGAACGGGATGCCGGCCAGCGTGACCGCCGCCGAGGCGCCGATCATCGCCGGGATGTCGGAGTCGACTTCCGGGTTGATCGACAGGACCGTCGCGACGACCTGCACCTCGTTGTAGAAGCCGTCCGGGAAGAGCGGGCGCAGCGGCCGGTCGATGAGCCGGCAGGTGAGGATCTCCTTCTCCGAGGGCCGGCCCTCGCGCTTGAAGAAGCCCCCGGGGATGCGGCCGGCGGCGTAGGTCTTCTCCTGGTAGTCCACCGTGAGGGGGAAGAAATCCTGGCCGGGCTTGACGTCCTTGCGGGCGGTCACGGCCACGAGCACCACGGTGTCGTCCATCGTCACGAGCACGGCGCCGTCGGCCTGGCGGGCGATCTCGCCCGTCTCCAGGGTGACCTGGTGGCGGCCGAACGCGAAGGTCTTCTTGATCGGTTTCACTGTCGGATCCTCTTCGAATGGGAAGGCCGGCATCCCGGGGCGTGCGCGCCCGGGGAACCCGGCGAAAAAAAACCCCGCGTGCGCCCTGTTGGGATCGACGCGGGGTGTCTGTGCCGGCGGGAGCCTACTTGCGCAGGCCGAGGCGCTCGATCGTCGAACGGTAGCGGTCGACGTCGGTGCGCTTGAGGTAGTCCAGGAGGCTGCGGCGCTGGCTCACCATGCGCAGGAGCCCCCGGCGCGAGTGGTGGTCCTTCACGTTGACCTTGAAATGCTCGGTGAGGCTGTTGATGTTCTGCGTGAGGAGGGCGATCTGCACTTCCGGCGAACCGGTGTCGCCCTTCCCGCGCTGGTATTCGGAAACGATGCGCGCCTTCTCGGCGGTGGATACGGCCATTTCTTGCTCTCCCGGGCGATTCGCCCTCAGGTTTCGTTCTTCGGTCTCGGAAAGGCGCGATTTTAGCAAGTTCCGTGGCCCAAACTCAAGCCGAATCAGGGGCCTACCCTTGCGCCCCCGTGGCCAGCAGCCGGGCCACCGCCAGGCGCCCCGAGGTCACCCGGCCGACGCCGATGAACTCGCCTCCCGGCCCGAACAGGGCACGCTCGCCGTCGCTTCCCCCGGCATCCAGCTCGCGGCCGTTGCGAATGGCTCGCGCTTCCTCCGGCCCCAGGTCCGACCGCGGCAGGGATCGCACGAGGGTTTCCACCGGCAGGAGCCTTGCCCGCGCCGCCTGGACGCCCATCTCCGCCAGGGCTTCCGGGGTCGCGGCGTCGCTCACGTCGAATCCGGCCGTGCTCGTGCGCCGCAGCGCCGTCAGGTAGGCGCCGCAGCCGAGACGGTCCCCCAACGATTCGGCAAGAGTCCTGACGTAGGTTCCTTTTGAGCATTTGACCGAAATTACCAGGCATTCAATGTCAAATCGCAGAACTTCCAGCCTCTCCACCCGGATAGGCCGCGCCTCCCGCTCAACGGCGAGTCCCTGGCGCGCCAGGTCGTAGAGACGACGGCCCTGGATGCGCACGGCCGAGTGCATGGGGGGAATCTGCATCGAATCGCCCGTCAAATCCCTGCAAACTGCATTGATCTCCTCCGAACTCGCGAAGCACGGGGATCCCGCAACGATCTGTCCTTCCGTGTCGCCCGTGGTGGACCGTGCGCCGAGCCGAAGCGTGGCCTCGTAGGCCTTGTCGGCATCGATCAGGAAGCGGGAGAACTTGGTGGCCTCGCCGAATACCAGCGGAAGCAGGCCGGTGGCAAACGGGTCCAGCGTGCCCGTGTGGCCCGCCTTCCGGGCTCCGAGCGCCCGCTTGGCCATGGCGAGCGCGCGCGTGGACGTGATTCCGGCCGGCTTGTCGACCAGCAGCAGCCCGTCGGGGCCCTCCGCCACGGCGCCTCAGCGGCTCGTCCGGCGCCCGCGGGCCGGGGGCGGCGGGGCCACGGCCTCGTCGATGAGCCGGGAAAGACGCACGCCCCGCTCGATGGAGTCGTCGTACTCGAAGTGCAGGTCCGGCACGGACCGCGTCGACAGGCGGTGGGCGAGGCCCGCCCGGAGAAACCCGGCGGCCCGCACGAGCCCCTCGGCGCAGGCCTGCGCCTCCTCGGCGGTGCCGAGCGCGGTGAAGAAGACCTTCGCGTGCGACTGGTCGCGCGAGAGCTCGACGCCGGTGATCGTCACCAGGCGCACGCGGGGATCGCGCAGCTCCAGCCGGATGAGCTCCGAGAGCTCGCGCTGGATCTGGTCCGCGATCCTCGCCAGGCGCGCGGTGCTCATCGCGGCGCTCCGGGGCCCGCGGTCCTCAGGCGAGCGTCCTCGCCACCTCGACGACCTCGTACACCTCGACCTGGTCGCCGACCTGGACGTCGTTGAAGCCCTTGAGCGACAGGCCGCACTCGAAGCCCGCCTTGACCTCCTTCACGTCCTCCTTGAACCGCTTGAGGGAATCGAGTTCCCCGGTGTGGATCACGACCCCTGCGCGGATCACGCGCACGGACGCGCCCCGGCGCACCAGGCCCTCGGTGACCATGCAGCCGGCGACCGTGCCGACCTTGGAGATCCGGAAGACGTCGCGCACCTCGACCATCCCGAGGACCGTCTCGCGGCGCTCGGGCGCGAGCATCCCGTTGATGGCGGCCTTCAGCTCGTCGACGGCGTCGTAGATGATGTTGTAGTAGCGGATGTCCACGCCCGAGTGCTCGGCGAGCTTGCGCGCCGCGGCGTCGGCCCTCGAGTTGAAGCCGATCACCACGGCCTTCGAGGCCAGCGCGAGGTTCACGTCCGACTCGGTGATCCCGCCCACGCCGGTGTGGATGATGTTGACCTTCACCTCGTCGGTCGAGAGCTTGGTGAGCGCGTGCGCGAGGCCCTCGTACGAGCCCTGCACGTCCGCCTTGATGATGAGCGCCAGCGACTTGGCCGCGGCGCCCTCGCCCATCTGCTCGAGGGCGCTCTCCAGCTTGGCCGCCTGCTGCTTGGCCAGCTTCACGTCGCGGAACTTGCCCTGGCGGAACAGCGCGATCTCCCGCGCCTTGCGCTCGTCGTTCAGCACGAGCATGTCGTCGCCGGCCCGCGGCACCTCCTGCAGGCCCTGGATCTCCACCGGGATGGAGGGCCCGGCCTCGGCAACCGCCTTGCCGTCCTCGTCGGTCATGGCGCGCACGCGGCCGAACACGGCGCCGGCCAGCACGATGTCGCCCTTGCGCAGCGTCCCGGACTTCACCAGGAGCGTGGCCACCGGGCCGCGGCCCTTGTCCAGGCGCGCCTCGATCACCACGCCGCGCGCCGGCGCGTTGACGGCCGCCCGCAGCTCGAGCACCTCGGCCTGGAGCTGGATCGCCTCCAGCAGCCGGTCGATGCCCTGGCCCGTCTTGGCCGACACCTCGATGAACTGCGTCTCGCCGCCGAACTCCTCGGGTACCACGCCCTGCGCGAGGAGCTCCTGCTTGATGCGCTGCGGATTGGCTTCGGGCTTGTCGATCTTGTTCACCGCCACCACGACCGGCACGCCCGCGGCCTTGGCGTGGTTGATCGCCTCGATCGTCTGCGGCATGACGCCGTCGTCCGCCGCGACCACCAGGATGACCAGGTCGGTGATCTGGCTGCCGCGGGCGCGCATGGCCGTGAAGGCCTCGTGGCCCGGGGTGTCCAGGAACGTGACCACGCCGCGCGGCGTCTTCACGTGATAGGCGCCGATGTGCTGGGTGATGCCGCCCGCCTCGCCCACCGCGACCCGCGCCTTGCGGATCGTGTCGAGGAGCGAGGTCTTGCCGTGGTCGACGTGCCCCATGACGGTCACCACCGGCGGGCGCACCTCGCTCACCTGCCCGGCCTCGCCGGCCGCGGACTCGGTGAGGAAGGCCTCGGGGTCGTCGAGCTTGGCGAGCTTGGCGACGTGGCCCATCTCCTGGACGACGATCATCGCCGTCTCCTGGTCGAGGACCTGGTTGATCGTCACCATGGAGCCCATCTTCATCATGGTCTTGATCACCTCGGCCGCCTTGACCGCCATCTTGTGCGCGAGGTCGCCCACGGTGATCGTCTCCGGCACGAGCACCTCGATCACCTTCGGCTCGACGGGCGCGCTGAAGGCGGTGCCGGACTCGTCGTCGCGGTGGCGCGAGCCGCGGGCGCCGGCGCGCCAGCCGCCGCGGCCGCCCCCCGCGTCGCCGCGGGTCTTCATCGTGCGGCGCTTGGCCATCTCCTCCGCCCACGAGCTCCCGGGCTTCGCGGGCTTCTTGACGACCTTCTTCTCCTCCGTCTTCACCGCGGGGCGGTGCAGCGTGCCCTCGCTCGCCGGGGCCTTGGGCGCCTCTGCGCCGGCCTCGGCCGGCGCTTCCGCCTTCACCTCCACGAGCACCGGCGCAGCGGCCTCGGTGGCCGGCTCCTCGCCCTTCTTGCGGATCACCCGCTTCTTCTTGGGCGCCTCGCCCTCGGCCGGCGCGGCTTCCGCCGGCGGCTGCGCGGGTGCCGCGGCGGCGGCCTCGGCGGCCTCCGCCTCTTCCTTCTTGGTCTTCGCCTTCTTGGCGCGCGTCTGGGCGTCGGCGGCCTGGCGCGCGGCGAGCTCGGCCTGGCGGCGCGCCTCGTCCTCGCGCTTGCGAACCTCGTCCGGGTCGATGATCGGCGCGGGGGCCGCGGCGGGCTTCTCGACCTCCACGGCCTCCGGCTTGTCCACCTTCACGAAGGTGCGCTTCTTGCGGACCTCCACCTGGATGGTGCGGGCCTTGCCCGTGGAGTCCGCGCGCTTGATCTCCGTGGTCTGCTTGCGCGTGAGGGTGATCTTCTTCTTCTCTTCCTTGTGTCCGTGCACCTCGCGCAGGTAGTCGAGCAGGCGCGTCTTGTCCTGCTCGGTCACGGGATCCTCGGCGGCCTTCTTGTTCAGGCCCGCGGCGCGCAGCTGCTCGAGCAGGCGCGGCACCGGGAGCTTGAGTTCCTCGGCGAACTGGGCGACGTTGGACTTGGCCATATTGCGTTCCTTCCCGGGCGGGCGATCAGGCCTGCGCCGGCTCCTTGAACCACGGCGCTCGCGCCGTCATGATCAACTGGCTCGCCCGCTCCGACTCCATCCCGGTGAGCTCGGTGAGCTCGTCGGTGTCGAGGTCCGCAAGGGCGTCCATGGTGGTGATCCCCTTCGAGGCGAGCAGGCGCGCGGTCTGCCCGTCCATCCCCTCCATGCTCTCGAGGCTGCCGGCGGCGCTCTCGACGTTCTCCTCGTGCTGCAGCTCCTCGGTGAGAAGCGCGTCCCGGGCGCGGCGCCGCAGCTCGTTCACGGTGTCCTCGTCGAAGGCCTCGATCTCGAGCATCTCGTTGATGGGCACGTACGCCACCTCGTCCAGCGAGGTGAAGCCCTCGCCGACCAGGATCTCGGCCACCTCCTCGTCCACGTCGAGGCGCTCCATGAAGAGCTCGCGCAGCTTCTCGGTCTCGGCGCCCGCCTTCTCCTGGCGCTGCTCGACCGTCATGATGTTGAGCTCCCAGCCGGTGAGCTGCGAGGCGAGCTTCACGTTCTGCCCGAGCTTGCCGATGGCGATCGCCTGCTGGTCCTCCTCGACGACGACGTCCATCGAGTGGCGCTCCTCGTCGACGATGATGGAGCTCACCTCGGCGGGCGCGAGCGCGTTGATGACGAACTGCGCCGGGTCCGCGGACCACAGGATGATGTCGACCCGCTCGCCGGCCAGCTCCTGGGTCACGGCCTGCACCCGGGAGCCGCGCATGCCCACGCAGGTCCCCACCGGGTCGATGCGCGGGTCGTTGGACTTCACGGCGATCTTGGCCCGCAGGCCGGGGTCGCGGGCGGCCGCGCGGATCTCCAGCAGGCCCTCCTCGATCTCGGGCACCTCCAGCTCGAAGAGCTTCACGAGGAATTCCGGGGCGATGCGCGAAAGGATGAGCTGCGGTCCGCGCGCCTGGCGGTCGATCTTGTCGATGTAGGCCCGCACGCGGTCGCCCACGCGCAGGTTCTCCTTGGGGATCAGGTGGTCGCGGGGCAGGAGCGCCTCCACGCGGCCGGACTCGACGATGAGGTTGCCGCGCTCGGCGCGCTTGACCGTGCCGGTGACGAGCGACTCGCCCCGCTCGAGGAAGTCGTTGAGGATCTGCTCGCGCTCGGCGTCGCGGATCTTCTGCAGGATCACCTGCTTGGCCGCCTGGGCGCCGATCCGGCCGAACGTCTCGGGCTCCAGGGGCTCCTCGAACACGTCGCCGAGCTTCGCCTCCGCGTTCTCCGCGAGCGCATCCGTGATGGCCACCTGGTGCGCGGGCTCCTCGTGCTCCTCGTCGGGCACGACCGTCCAGCGCCGGAACGCGCGGTACTCGCCGCTCTCGCGGTCGATCTCCACCCGCACGTCCACCTCGTCCTTGAAGCGCTTCTTCGTCGCCGAGGCGAGCGCCATCTCCAGGGCGAGGAACACCACGTCCCGGGGCACGTTCTTCTCGCGCGAGAGCGCGTCGACCAGCAAAAGGATTTCCTTCGTCATCTCCACAGCCTCCACCATCAGACGTCCGGCACCAGCCGCGCCCGCTCGATCTCCGCCAGGGGGACCGTCCAGCGCCGGCCCTCGACGTCGAGCAGCACGGCCCCGCCTTCCACCCCCGCGATCCGCCCTTCCAGGCGCCGCCGGCCTTCCCGGGGGAGCTTGAGCCGCACCGTCGCGTCCCGGCCCGCGAACCGCCCGAAGTCCTCGAGGCGCTTGAGCGGCCGGTCCAGCCCCGGCGACGAGACCTCGAGCCGCTCGTAGTCGAACTCCTCGACCGCAAAGGTCCGCGTGAGGTGGTTGCTCACCTTCGCGCAGTCCTCGACCGTGATGCCGCCCGGCTTGTCGATGAAGACGCGCACCAGCCCGCTGCGCGACCTCTCCAGGTCGACCAACTCGTACCCCAAGGCCGCGAGTGTCCCTTCCAGCCAGCCGTCAGTGCCCGAATTCGGCTTCACAAACAAAAAATGGGCGCTGCCGCCCATCTGTTTTCCGAAACCGCGAAAGTATAGCAGCAATCGGGGGCGGCCGGAATGCCGACCTTCCGTTCCGGACGGGGACGAGGTGTGGCGCGCACGCCACGGGTCGTCCCGGAATGTTGCGATCCGGCCACATTCGCAATAAGCTTCGCCGGTTTGCGACAGGAGGCGCCTCCCCAAGAGGGCGTCGCGGCTCCCAGGCCCCGCCGAAGGCCGGCGCAATCCCACCCACCGATCAGTCCAACCGGAGAATCCATGAAACAAAACAGGAAGAAGCAGCTCGTGACCATCGTGGCGCAGGCCCTGGGCACCGGGGTCGCGGCGTCGATGATCGCGACCTCCGCCTTCGCCCAACAGGCACAGAAGGTCGAGAAGATCGAGGTCACCGGCTCCAACATCAAGCGGGTCGACACCGAGACGGTCGCGCCCGTCGAGATCATCACCCGGGAAGACATCGAGCGCACCGGCAAGTCCACGATCGCCGAGGTGCTGCGCAGCATTCCCTCGAACACGAGCGGCAGCTTCAACGAAAGCGCGACCAACAGCTTCGCGCCCGGCGCCTCCGGCCTGTCCCTGCGCGGCCTGGGCCAGAAGACGACCCTCGTCCTGATCAACGGCCGTCGCACGGCCGGATACGGCTTTGCGCAGAACCTGCAGGACAGCTTCGTCGACATCAATTCCATCCCGAGCGCGGCCGTCGAGCGCGTCGAGATCCTGAAGGACGGCGCCTCGGCCCTCTACGGCTCGGACGCGATCGCGGGCGTGGTGAACATCATCCTGCGCAAGGACTACAAGGGCGTCGAGGCGAGCATCCGCGGCGGCCGCTCCGAAGGCAAGAACGACTACCGCGCGTCGATCACGGGCGGCTTCGGCGACCTGGCCAAGGACCGCTACACGGTCTTCGCCACGCTCGACTACTACAAGCGCGACCTGCTCACCCGGGCGGACACGCAGTTCCTTCACACCAGCGACCTGCGCGGCTACGGCGGCGGACGCAACTTCCAGAGCCTCACCGGCGCGGGCACGTGGCGCCAGTACACGGCCACCGGTGGGGCGACCAACAACTACCGCGCGATCTCCGACTGCCCGGGCACGGTCCTCACGGCGGCCCAGGCCGTGGCGCAGGGCCTGCTCGCCTCCACCAGCGGCGCGAACCTGCCGAACAACACGTTCTGCTCGATCGACTTCAACGGCCAGTACACGATCCTGCCGAAGACCGAGCGCGTGGGCTTCCTGGGCCGCGCCACCCGCGAGTTCTCCGCGACGACCACGGGCTACCTCGAGCTGGGCCTGAGCACGATCTCGACCTACCAGACGTTCCAGAACCCGTTCTTCGCGGGCACGACGGGCCTTCAGCAGACGCAGGCCGGACTCCGTCCCTTCCCGTACGACATCCTCTTCGCGCCGGGCTCGGCGGGCAACCCGTTCTCGACCAATGCCCGCTACACGGGCGTTCTCAACGGCCTGGGCACGCGTGACAACGACATCACGTCGGACACGTACCGCCTCCTGGGCGGCCTGACGTACACGCTCGGCTCCTGGGATCTCGACAGCGCCGTCGGCTTCTCGAAGAACAAGGTCGAGTCCAACAACCTCAACCGGATCTCCCTTTCCGGCACGAGCGCCGCCTTCGGCGTCCCGACCAGCCCGCAGCCGCCGGTGCCGACGTCCACGAGCAGCAGCTTCAACCTCGACCGCTGGACGAGCAACTCGGCGGCGGTGTTCGACCAGATGCGCATCAACTTCCCGCGCACGGCCGAGTCCGAGCTGAGCTTCATCGACACGAAGGGCTCGACGGAAGTCGGCCGCCTGGCCGGTGGGCCCGTGGGCCTGGCCGTCGGGGCCGAGTTCCGCAACGAGAAGCTGAAGGACCGTCCCGACCCGCGCGCCACCGCCGGCGACATCCTGGGCCAGGGCGTCACCGCGACGGACGGCAAGCGCGACAGCTCGGCGGTCTACGCCGAGCTCGCTTTGCCCCTCACGCAGCAGATCGAGGCCCAGGTCGCCGGCCGCTTCGACCACTACAGCGACTACGGCAGCTCCACCACGCCCAAGGTCGGCATCAAGTTCCGCCCGACCAGCACGATCCTGCTGCGCGCCAACTGGGGCAAGGGCTTCCGCGCCCCGACGCTGCCGGAGATCTCGCCGTCGGTGGCGACGTTCTTCACGTCGGTCATCGACCCGGTGGACGATTCCGTCGCGCGCATCTCCGGCGTCTTCGCCGGCAACCCGAACCTGAAGCCCGAGAAGAGCACCAGCACGACGGCGGGCATCGTGTTCGAGCCGACGCGCGACTTCAGCGTGGGCGTGGGCTACTACAAGATCGACTGGAAGGACATCATCGCCTCGCCCAGCTTCCAGTCCATCGTCAACGGCGGCGGCCCCGGCGTGATCCGCGACCCGATCACCGGCGCGATCGTCACGGTGGAGAGCAACTACGTCAACCTCGCCTCGACGAAGACCTCGGGCGTGGACCTCGACATGCGCTACGCCCGCAGCACGGCGATGGGCAAGTTCACCGGCCGGGTCAACGCGTCCTACATCGACTCCTTCAAGGAGGAGGGGGTGGAGTACGCGGGCACGAACGGCGGGACGAACACCTACCCGCGCGTGAAGGCCACCTACGGCATCGACTGGGACTACCGCGGCCTGTCCCTCACGGCCAACATGAACTACATCTCGGGCTACTACCAGCAGTTCCTGCCGGGCTCGTACTTCACGCCGTCGGCCACCCAGAACAGCGTGTACCCGGACCGCGTGGAGCACTACCGCACGGTGGACCTGTTCGCCCGCTACCAGGTCAACAAGAACATCACCGTCTCGGCCTCGCTCATCAATGCCGAGAACGTGATGCCCCCGTACGACCCCGCCTGGAGCACCTTCTTCGACTACAGCCTGTACGACGTCCGCGGCCGCCAGGTGCGCCTGGGCCTGACGTTCAAGATGTAGTCGCCGATCCGGGGATCCCCCGGACCGAGTTCGAAAGCCCGCAGCTTGCTGCGGGCTTTTTTTTCACCCGGCGCGCGCATACCCCCGCCGCGCGCTCGCCCCATCCACGCCCCGTTGCGGAAATGCGACAAAAACCGAAAATTGTTGGATGTTTCACAAGACTGTGGCTATCATCCGGCGATCAATCGCGTCCGGACGGCCCTCTCGGCCAGTCGTTCAATACAAACCCTTGTTTCCCAAACAAAAACAATCCAAGCCGGGCAACGCGATGATTCCTGGATCGATGTCGGGAACCGTAACAATCCCCCCGTGGGCATCGGCCGGATCAACCGAGTGAGATGGGACGTTTCGCACAAACCTTGTCAATTGAGGAGCCCTTGATGAGCAAAAACAAGCAGCCGGCCAAGTCCTTCAGGAGGAAGTCGTGCGTCATCGCGACTGAACTCGCGATCGCACTGATGGTGGCGCCCTTGGCGTTCGCGCAGCAGTCCACGGAGAAAGTCGAGAAGCTCGAGATCACGGGCACCCGCATCAAGACGGTCGAGACCGAGGGCGCCAGCCCCGTCTCGGTCATCAACGCGGAGGACATCAAGTTCGAAGGCGTGAAGAACGTCGAGAACATGCTGAACAACCTGCCGCAGGTGTTCGCCGAGTACGGCGCCTCCGTGTCGAACGGCGCGACGGGCACCGCCACGGTGAACCTGCGCAACCTCGGTTCCGTGCGCACCCTCGTGCTGATGAACGGCAAGCGCCTGCCCCCGGGCAGCCCTGCCGGCGGCACGCTCGGCTGGTCCGCCGACCTGAACCAGATTCCCGCCTCGCTCATCCGCCGCGTCGACGTGCTGACGGGCGGCGCCTCCGCGGTGTACGGCTCCGACGCCGTCGCGGGCGTGGTGAACTTCATCATGAACGACCGCTTCGAGGGCGTGGAAGCCGAGGTGAACCACAGCTTCTACAACCACCAGCAGAACAACGAGAAGGGCGTCGGCGACATCGTGGCCGCCCGCGAGGCCCTTTCCCCGACCTTCTTCAAGCGTCCCGGCGACAAGTCGGCCGACGGCAAGAGCACCAGCGTGAGCCTCACGATGGGCAGCAACTTCGCCAACGGCAAGGGCAACGCGGTGCTGTTCTTCGGCTACAAGAAGGACGACCCCCTGCTCCAGTCCGAGCGCGACTTCAGCGCGTGCGCTCTGAGCGCGGCCGGCAGCACGTACGCCTGCGGCGGCTCGTCGACGAGCTTCCCCGGCCGCTTCATCACCAACGCCGGCGACTCGTTCACCGTGGCCAACGCCCAAGGCGGCGTGCGCCCGTTCACCTCCGCCGACATCTACAACTTCGGCCCGCTGAACTACTTCCAGCGCCCGTCGGAGCGCTACTCGTTCAACGCCTTCGGCCACTACGACGTGCTGCCGAACGCGCGCGTCTACACCGAGTTCTCGTTCCACGACGACCACACGGTGGCGCAGATCGCCCCGTCGGGCCTGTTCGGCCTGGTGTACAACGCGAGCTTCGACAACCCCCTGCTTTCGCAGGCGTGGCGTGACACGCTGGGCCTCACGGGCCCCGGCACCACGCACGACGGCATGCTGATCCTGCGCCGAAACGTGGAAGGCGGCGGCCGCCAGGACGACATCCGCCACACCTCGTACCGCGGCGTGATCGGCGTGAAGGGCGAGATCGGCAGCGCCTGGAACTACGACGTCTACGGCACCCTGGGCCGCGTGGTGTACCAGGAGACGTACAAGAACGACTTCTCGATTTCCCGCGCCACGCGCGCCATGGACGTGATCACCGATCCGTCCACGGGCGCGCCGGCCTGCCGCTCGTTCGTCGACGGCAGCGACCCGAACTGCGTCCCGTACAACATCTGGAGCCTGGGCGGCGTGACGCCCCAGGCGCTCGCCTACCTCCAGACCCCGGGCTTCAAGAAGGGCTTCACCTCCCAGTCGCTGCTGGGCGGCACGCTCGCGGCCGACCTCGGCGTCTACGGCATCAAGCTGCCCGCGGCGAATAACGGCATCGGCGTGGCGTTCGGCGTGGAAGGCCGCACGGACGAGCTGGACCTGTCCGTCGACTCCGCGTTCGAGTCCGGCGACCTGTTCGGCCAGGGCGGCCCGACGCTGGGCGTGGCCGGCTCCACGAAGGTGAAGGACTTCTACACGGAAGCGCGCGTGCCGATCATGGAAGGCCAGCCGATGGCGGACCTCCTGAGCGTGAACGGCAGCTACCGCTACTCCGACTACAACAGCGGCCGGACGACGGACTCCTACGGCCTGGGCATCGAGTGGGCGCCCGTGAAGATGGCGCGCTTCCGCGGTTCCTACCAGCAGGCGGTGCGCGCGGCCAACGTGATCGAGCTCTTCACGCCGCAGGGCCTCGGCCTCTACAACAACGACTCCGACCCGTGCGCCGGCACGGCCCCGACCCGCTCGCTGCAGGATTGCATGCGCACGGGCGTGACGGCCGCGCAGTACGGTCGGATCGTGGACAGCGCCGCGGGCCAGTACAACGCCCTGTTCGGCGGCAACCCGAACCTCAAGCCGGAGACCTCCAAGTCCAAGACGCTGGGCGTGGTGCTCGAGCCGACGCGCGACTTCGTGGCGTCCATCGACTACTTCAACATCAAGGTCGAGGACGTGGTGGGCAACGCGCCGCCGCAGATCATCCTGAACCAGTGCCTGGACACGGGCGACGCGACCTTCTGCGGCCTGATCCAGCGCGACCAGCTGGGCACCCTGTGGGCCACCCCGCAGGCGCAGATCGTGGCCACCAACGCCAACCTGTCGAAGCTCAAGACCTCCGGCTTCGACGTGACGGCGAGCTACAACATGCGCCTGCACAACCTGGGCAAGCTCAACTTCACCCTGGTCGGCACGTACCTCAAGGAGTTCATCACCGAGCCGATCCCGGGGCTGGGCGAGTACGACTGCGCGGGCCTCTTCGGCGCGACCTGCGGCACGCCGCTGCCCGAGTGGCGCCACAAGGTGCGGGCCACCTGGTCCACGCCGTGGAACGTCGACCTGGCGCTCTCCTGGCGCTACTTCAAGGAGGTCAAGAACGACGCCTCCAGCAACAACCCGCTGCTGAGCGGCCCGGTGCCGGCGATCGACGAGAAGATGAAGGCGATGAACTACTTCGACGTCGCGGCTACCTGGAACGCGACGAAGAACATCATCCTCACCGGCGGCATCAACAACCTGTTCGACAAGGATCCCCCGATCGTCAACCAGACGCTCGCGGGCGCGCCCTTCGGCAACGGCAACACCTACCCGGTCGTCTACGACGCCCTGGGCCGCAAGGTGTTCGTGACGCTGACGGCGAAGTTCTGATCCCCTCGGGGATCGCGGGAAACGGCGAGCCTCGGCTCGCCGTTTTTTTTGGGAGGCGCACCCCCTTCCGGGCATTCGTTACAAAAGCCTGCACGCGGCTGGAAATCGGCGCCTCCGTGGGCTAGAATTCCGGGCTTTCGAGGCGAATCCCCGGGGCTTCGCGTCCGGTCAGGATCGGGGATATCCCGTGTGTCGGCTTCGGCACTCGGCCTGCAAAACCGGCGGCCGCGGTGCCGCTGCGACCAGAAGGCGCTGACGGGCGCCATAGGGGGTGGAGGGTGGCTGCATGAGGAACTACAGGGAGACCCAGCGCAATCCGGCGAAGCACCTGCCGAGCATCGTCATGGTCGGCCTTCTTCACCTGCTCGTGGGCTACGCCCTCGTCACGGGTCTCGCCAGGAAGGTGGTCGAGGTCATCAAGGCGCCGATCGAGACCAAGATCATCGAAGAGATCAAGAAGCCGATCGAGGACACCCCTCCCCCGCCCCCCCCGAAGCTCGCCGCGCCGCCCCCGCCGTTCATTCCCCCGCCCGAGGTGAACATCCAGGTGCCCGTGCAGGCCCAGCAGGCGCCGACCATCACCACGGTCACCACCCAGAAGCCGCCGCCCGGCCCGCCGCCCAAGGCCGCGCCCAGGCCCGCTCCGCCCGCGCCCCCCGGCCCGGTCGTCCGCAAGAACGTCAAGCCGATCGGCGACATCGTCCGCCCGGTCTTCCCGCGCCAGGCGATCCGGGACGGCATCCAGACGGGCAACGTCGTCGCCCACCTCGTGATCCGCCCGGACGGGTCTGTAGCCGAGGTCCGCATCATCCGGGCGACGCCTCCGCGGATCTTCGACCGCGAGGTCATCCGGGCGCTTTCCCAATGGCACTTCGCCCCCGAGCCCGTCGGCTTCATCGGCGAAGTGGACATCGATTTCAAGCTGACGGACTGATGTCCCGACGGCCCCCATCAACCACTGCACAGCCACAAGGAAACCTGGAGGTAACAACATGCACCTGATCCGCCGACTGCCCGCGCTGCTCGCGGCCATCCTCTTCGCCTGCGCGCCCGTCGCGCCGCTGGTGTTCTCCGCGGCCGTGCACGCCCAGGCGCCGGCCGCGGATGCCGCGAAGCCGGCGGATGCCGCCGCCCCGGCCGCCCCCGCGGCGGCTACCGAGGCCCCCGCGCCGGTACCCCCGCCGCCGGCCGCCAAGGAAAAGGAATCCGTCGAGAACCCCTACGGTCTCGAGGCCCTCTGGAAGGGCGGCGACTTCGTCACCAAGGGCACGCTGTTCATCCTCGTGATCATGTCGATGGGTTCCTGGTACATCATGTTCGTGAAGGTGTACGAGCAATTCAAGCTGTTCCGCGAGGCGGCCGTCGTGAAGAAGACCTTCTGGGCCACCGGGTCCGTGGCCGAGGGCATCTCCGCCATGAAGGAGACCAGCCCCTTCCGCTTCATCGCCGAGTCCGGCGTGGAGGCCACCAAGCACCACGAGGGCAAGCTCCTCGAGACGATCGACCTGAACGAGTGGGTGACGATGTCCATCCAGCGCGGCGTCGAGAACGTCGGCAGCCGCCTGCAGGACGGGCTCGCGTTCCTCGCCACCGTGGGCTCCACCGCCCCGTTCGTCGGCCTGTTCGGCACGGTGTGGGGCATCTACCACGCGCTCACCGCGATCGGCATCGCCGGCCAGGCCTCCATCGACAAGGTGGCGGGTCCCGTGGGCGAGGCGCTCATCATGACGGCGTTCGGCCTCGCGGTCGCCGTGCCGGCGGTGCTGGGCTACAACTGGCTCGTGCGCCGCAACAAGGTGGCGATGGAGCACCTGCGCGCCTTCAGCGCCGACCTGCACCTGGTGCTCATGAGCGGCGGCGTGAAGAAGGCCAAGGGGTAGTCTCATGGCCATGACCGTCGGCCAGGGCGCCGAGGAGGAGCAGGACGTGATGGCGGCCATCAACACCACGCCGCTCGTCGACGTGATGCTGGTGCTCCTCATCATCTTCCTGATCACCATCCCGGTCGTGATCCAGCAGGTCCCGATGGAGCTGCCGAAGGAGCGCAACGTCCCCACGCAGACCAAGCCGGAGAACGTCACCATCTCGGTCAACAAGGACGGCGACATCTTCTGGGGCATGGAGCACGTGAAGGACACGAAGGCGCTCTTCGAGAAGCTCAAGGTCGTCGCCGTCCTGCAGCCGCAGCCCGAGATCCACGTGCGCGCCGACGAGAACGCGCGCTACGAGTTCGTGGGCCGCGTGGTGGCGACCTGCCAGCGCGCGTCGATCCTCAAGATCGGCTTCATCACCGAGCCGCCCGCCCGCGGCGGCTGAGCCCCCACCCGAAAGGAAACGCGCAATGGGCATGCAAGTCGGATCCGGCGGCTCGAGCGATCCGGAAGTGATGGTCGACATCAACACCACGCCGCTCATCGACGTGATGCTGGTGCTGCTGATCATGCTGATCATCACGATCCCGATCCAGACGCACGCCGTGAAGCTCAACATGCCGGTCGGCAATCCCCCGCCCCCGGCCGTCCCGCCCGAGGTCGTGCTGGTCGAGGTCGACTTCGACGGCACCGTGCTCTGGAACGGGGACGTCGTGCCGGACAGGCCGACCCTCGACGCCAAGTTCACGAACGCCGCGCACCAGTCCGTGCAGCCGGAGTTCCACCTCCGGCCGAACAAGATCGTGGCCTACAAGTACGTGGCCGGCGTCATGGCCTCGGCGCAGAGCCACGGGATCACCAAGATCGGCCTCATCGGGGCCGAGCAGTTCATAGACTGACGCACCCTCCCCGGGGCCGCGCCATCCTGCGCGGCCCCGCCCGTTTTCGCAGACCGGAGATCGACCGATGATCGGCCTGAATTCGCTACGCGCCATGGCGCTCGCCGCCGCGCTCGCCGTGGCCTCCTCCCCCGCCTGGGCGGCGGACACCGTCCGCCCCGAAGTCGGCAAGCCCCTCAAGGCGGCCGAGTCGCTCTACAAGGCGCACAAGTACCAGGAAGCCCTGGCGAAGGTCTCGGAGGCGGACGCGGTCTCCGGCAAGACCGCCTACGAGTCGTACATCATCCAGCGCACGCGAGGCAGCATCGCCGCGGCGGCCGGCGACCGCGAGACCGCGGCCAAGGCCTTCGAGGCGGTGATCGCCTCGGGCCGGGCGAGCGGCGGCGAGCAGCTCAAGCTCATCCAGGCCGTCGCGGGCCTGCACTACCAGGCCAAGGACTACGCCAAGGCGGCCCAGTGGGCGGCGAGGTACCAGAAGGAAGGCGGGAACGATCCCGCGATGCGCACCGTGCTCGTGCAGTCGTACTTCCTCCTGAACGACTGCGGCAACGTCTCGAAGCTCGTGGGCGAGAACGGCGGCTCGCGCCGTCCCACGGAACAGGAGCTGCAGATCCTCGCCAACTGCTACCTCAAGCAGAAGGATTCGGGCGGCTACGTCTCGGCCATCGAGCGGCTCGTCACCTACTACCCGAAGCGCGAGTACTGGACGGACCTGCTCAACCGCGTCCAGAAGAAGAGCGGCTTCTCCGACCGGCTGGCGCTCGACGTCTACCGCCTCAAGCTCGCCACCGGCAACCTCACCTCCGCCAGCGACTACCTCGAGATGGCGCAGCTCGCCATCCAGGCCGGCTTCCCGGCCGAAGCCAAGGCGATCGTCGACAAGGGGTACTCGGCCAACGTGCTCGGGACCGGCAAGGACGCGGAGCGGCACAAGCGCCTGCGCGACCTGGTCGCCAAGACGGTCGCGGAGTACCGGGCCGGCCAGGAGAAGGCGGAGAACGAGGCGCTCGCCGCCAAGTCGGGCGACGCCCTGGTCGCCGTGGGGTACAACTACGTGGCCGAGGGCGCCCCCCAGAAGGGCCTCGCCTTCATGGAGCGCGGGATCAAGAAGGGCGGCCTCAAGCGACCGGAGGACGCGAAGCTCCTGCTCGGCGTCGCGCAGGTCCAGGCCGGTGCCCGCTCCCGGGCGCTTCAGACCCTCAAGGGCATCCACGGCAACGACGGCACCGCGGATCTCGCCCGGCTGTGGACCCTCGTGGCGAGCCGCGGGTAGCCCCCGCCATCCGGCTCGCGACGGCGGCCGACCTGCCGGCCATCGTCGCGATCTACAACGCCTCGATCCCCGGTCGCCTCGCGACGGCCGACACCGCCGCGGTGACGGTTCCGGAGCGCCGGGACTGGTTCGACGGCTTCGACCCGGTCCGCCGGCCGCTGTGGGTGGCCGAGGCCGGAGGCGCAATCGCCGGCTGGCTGGGGCTGCGAAACTTCTACGGCCGTCCGGCTTATCATCGAACCGTGGAACTCGCCGTCTACGTCTCTCCTGGCCAGCAGCGGCGCGGCATCGCCCGCGCCCTCCTGGATCGCGCCCTCGCCGCGGCGCCCGGGGCCGGCATCGCGACGCTGCTCGCCTTCGTCTTCGGCCACAACGAGCCCAGCCTCGCCCTCTTCCGGGCCGCGGGATTCTCGCAATGGGGCCTGCTGCCCCGCGTGGCCGAGCTGGACGGCGTCGAGCGCGACCTCGCCATCCTCGGCCGGCGAATCGCCCCGTGAAGGCCTACCTCGACCTGATGCGCCACGTGCTCGAGCACGGGGCCCGCAAGACGGACCGCACGGGGACCGGGACCCTCTCCGTGTTCGGGCACCAGATGCGCTTCGACCTCTCGCAGCGCTTCCCGCTCGTGACCACGAAACGGGTCCACCTCAAGAGCGTCATCCACGAGCTCCTCTGGTTCCTCCAGGGCTCGACCAACGTCGCGTACCTGCACGAGCACGGCGTCTCCATCTGGGACGAGTGGGCGGACGCCCAGGGCGAGCTGGGGCCCGTGTACGGCCACCAGTGGCGATCCTGGCCCACGCCGGGCGGCGGCCACGTGGACCAGATCGCCGAGGTGGTGGCGCAGATCCGCGCCAACCCGGACTCGCGGCGCCTGGTCGTGTCGGCCTGGAACGTGGCGGACATCCCGCGCATGGCCCTCGCGCCGTGCCACGCACTGTTCCAGTTCTACGTCGCCGAGGGCCGCCTGTCCTGCCAGCTGTACCAGCGCAGCGCCGACATCTTCCTGGGCGTGCCGTTCAACATCGCCTCCTACGCGCTGCTCACGATGATGGTGGCGCAGGCGACGGGCCTGGCGCCCGGCGAATTCGTGCACACCTTCGGCGACGCGCACCTGTACCTCAACCACCTCGACCAGGCCCGCGAGCAGCTCTCGCGCGAGCCGCGGCCGCTGCCGGTGATGCGGATCGACCCGGGCGTGACGGAGCTCACGGATTTCCGCTACGAGCACTTCTCGCTCGAGGGCTACGACCCCCACCCGGCCATCAGGGCGCCGATCGCCGTCTGACGTGCTGCGCTCGCTCATCGTGGCCCGCGCGGCCAACGGCGTGATCGGACGCGACAACGGCATGCCGTGGCACCTGCCTGCCGATCTCGCGCACTTCAAGCGCGTGACGCTCGGCTGCCCGGTCATCATGGGCCGGCGGACCTGGGAGTCGATCGGGCGCGCGCTGCCCGGCCGCCGCAACGTGGTGGTGAGCCGGACCCCCGGCTTTCGCCCGGAGGGCGCCGAGGTGGTCGACTCCCTGGACGCCGCCTGGCGCGCGGTCGACGGCGCCCCGGAGGCCTTTGTCATCGGCGGCGGCCAGCTCTACGCCGAGGCGCTGCCTTCGGCCGACCGGATCTACCTCACCGAGATCCTCGGGGAGGTGGAAGGGGACGTCCGCTTCCCGGGTCCCGGCGAGGGGCCCTGGCGCACCACCGTCCTGGGCGAGCACGCGGCGGACGACCGCAACCGGTTCGCGCTGCGCTTCCTCCTGCTCGAGCGCGAACCGGCCCCCGGGGGGCGTTGACGAGGCGCAAGGGGGCGCCGTGGCGCCCGCCTAGACTGTAACGGTGCCGGTGACCTCCCTCCCAGCCGAGCGCCGCTGCGCCCACTGCGGCGAGCCCGCGCCGGACCCTGTCCTTCGCCGCGACGCGACTGGCGCCGAGGTGGCCTATTGCTGCGCGGGCTGCGCGGCCGTCCGGGACCTCGCCGCCGGAATCCCCCCGCCCCCGGCCCCCGCTCCCGCACCGGAACCGGCATCCGCCCCGACCGAGACCGTGTACGACGTCGAGGGGGTGAGTTGCGCGGCCTGCGTCACGCGGGTGGAGTCGGCCCTGGGCCGGCTGCCGGGGGTGGTCGAGTCGAGCCTGAACCTCGCCACTCGCCGCGTCACGATCCGCCATTCGCCGGAAACGACCCGCGAACAGCTGGCGGCCGTGATCGCACGGGCAGGCTACCGGGCCCGCGTCCCCGGCCGCGATCCGCGCGCGCTGCGCCAGGCGGAGGCGCGCCGCGCGCTGTGGCGCCTCTCGGTGGCCGGCTTCGCGATGATGCAGATCATGATGCTCGCCTTCCCCGCCTACCTGGCGTCCGACGGCACCATGGCGTGGGACATCGAGCGGCTGCTGAACATCGCGAGCCTGGTGATCACGGTCCCGGTCCTGCTGTTTTCCTCCGGGCCCATCTTCCGCGCGGCGTGGCACGGCCTCGCCACCCGCAATCCCGGGATGGACCTGCCGGTCGCGCTGGGCATCGTGGTGAGCTTCATCGCGAGCCTGTACGGCACCTGGGAGGGCGGCGCCGTCTACTACGACTCGATCACGATGTTCGTGTTCTTCCTGCTCACCGGGCGCTATTTCGAGGCGCGGGCGCTGGCCGGGACGGTGGACGCCGCCGACTCGCTCGCCCAGCTCCTGCCGCGCCGCGCGTGGAAGCTCGGCGGTGGCGACCGGGTCGAGACCGATCCCTCCGTCCTGGTGCCCGGCGACCACGTCGCCGTCCCCGCGGGCGAGGCCGCGCCGGCGGACTCGGTGGTGGTCTCGGGCGCGACCGAGTTCGACGAATCCCTGCTCACCGGCGAGACGTACCCGGTTCCCAAGGCCCCCGGCGACCGCATCCTCGCGGGGAGCGTGAACCTCGCTTCGCCCGTCACGGCGCGGGTCGAGCGCGCCCCCGGCGAGGCGACGCTGGAGGTGATCCGACGACAGATGGAACGGGCGGCCTCGCAGAAGCCGCGCTGGGCCCTGGTGGCGGACCGAATCGCGAGCCACTTCGTGGTCGCCGTGGTCGCCCTGGCCGCCCTGGGCACCCTGGCATGGGCCTGGATCGACCCCAGCCGCGCGCTCTGGGTCGGCGTCTCCACGCTGGTGGTGACCTGCCCCTGCGCCCTGTCCCTCGCCACGCCCGTGGCGCTCACCGCCTGCGTCAACGCCCTGTCCCGGCTGGGCATCATGGTGACGAGCGGGCGGGCCATCGAGGCCCTGGCCTCGGCCACGCACCTCGTGTTCGACAAGACCGGCACGCTCACCACCGGCCGGATGCACCTGCGCACGGTGGAACTGCTCGGCGAGACCGGGCGCGACGAATGCCTGCGCACCGCCGCGGCGCTCGAGTCCGCGCTCTCCCATCCGATCGCCCACGCGCTCGTGAAGGCTCGTCCGGCCGAGGGCGGCATTCCGGAAGCCACCGCGATCCGGGCCATCGCCGGCGCCGGGGTCGAGGCGGTCGTCGGCGGCCGCACGGTCCGCGTGGGCTCGCCAGGCTTCTGCGCCGAGCTGGCCGGCAAGGCGTTTCCCGGCCCGACGGACAGCCCGGACCCGGTGGCGGCCATGGCGGCTTCCGGAACCTGGCTCGCCGCGTTCCATTTCGAGGACGCCCTGCGCCCCGAGTCCCGGGATCTGGTGGCGCGCGTCCGGGCCGCCGGCTGCGAGGTCGTCCTCCTGTCCGGCGACCGCGAGTCGGTCGTGGACCGCGTGGCCGAGGAACTGGGGATCGACCAGCGCATCGCCGGCGCCGACCCGCAGGAGAAGGCGAGACGGGTCGAGGCCATGGCCGCCGGCGGCGCGATCGTGGCGATGATCGGCGACGGCATCAACGACGCGCCCGTGCTCGCCCGGGCGCAGGTCTCCATCGCGCTTGCCAGCGGCGCCGCGCTGGCGCAGTCCCAGGCCGACCTGGTGGTGGCCAACCCCTCCCTGCTCGCGATCGCCCAGGCCATCGACCTCGCCCGCCGGACGCGCCGGATCATCCGCCAGAACATCGCCTGGGCGATCGCCTACAACGCCCTCACGCTGCCGCTGGCCCTGGCCGGGTTGCTCACCCCGTGGGTCGCGAGCCTGGGCATGTCGCTCTCGTCCGTCCTGGTGGTCGCCAACGCCCTGCGGCTCGTGCGCCGGCCCCTCGGCAACGCCGACCCGTCCCAGGCCGCCGTGACGGCCCCGGCAGCCACCTGAGGCCCCGCCCATGGACATCCTGTACCTGCTCATCCCCGTCAGCGTGGTGGTCGTCTTCGCGATCGGGGTCGTGTTCTGGTGGGCCCTCGCCAGCGGCCAGTTCGACGAACTCGACCGGGAAGGGAAGGCCGTCGTCGAGGACGACGACCGGAAGGGAACTTAATATAAGTAGCTTCTTATTGACCAGGATCAACTGCCGGAAAACCCGGATCTCTATAGTCCGCGCAGGAAGCGCAACCGCGAGTCCGGGTGATCGTTTACGCCAGCTCCAGGGGGGGTATCCATGAACGAATCGCAGTACAACTACAAGGTGGTCCGGCAGTTCGCGGTCATGACCGTGATCTGGGGGATCGTCGGCATGCTGGTGGGGGTGCTCATCGCCGCCCAGCTGGCGTTCCCGGCGCTCAACTTCGACATCCCGTGGCTCACGTACGGTCGCCTGCGCCCGCTGCACACCAACGCGGTGATCTTCGCGTTCGGCGGCTCCGCGCTCTTCGCCACCTCGTACTACGCGGTCCAGCGCACCTGCCACGCGCGGCTCTTCGGCGGCCCGCTGGCGGCGTTCACGTTCTGGGGCTGGCAGGTCATCATCCTGCTCGCCGCGATCACCCTCCCCCTGGGCATCACCACCGGCAAGGAGTACGCCGAGCTCGAGTGGCCCATCGACATCCTCATCGCCGTCGTGTGGGTCGCCTACGCAGTGGTGTTCTTCGGCACCGTCGCCACGCGCAAGGTGAAGCACATCTACGTGGCCAACTGGTTCTTCGGCGCCTTCATCCTCACGGTGGCGGTGCTGCACATCGTGAACAGCGCGGAGATGCCCGCGGGCCTCTTCAAGTCCTACTCGGCCTACGCGGGCGTGCAGGACGCGATGGTCCAGTGGTGGTACGGCCACAACGCGGTGGGCTTCTTCCTCACCGCCGGCTTCCTCGGGATGATGTACTACTTCGTGCCCAAGCAGGCCGGCCGCCCGGTGTACTCCTACCGGCTGTCGAGCGTGCACTTCTGGGCGCTCATCTTCACGTACATGTGGGCGGGCCCGCACCACCTGCACTACACGGCGCTGCCGGACTGGGCGCAGTCCATCGGCATGATCTTCTCCCTGATCCTGCTGGCGCCCTCCTGGGGCGGCATGATCAACGGCATCATGACCCTGTCGGGCGCCTGGCATAAGCTGCGCACCGATCCCATCCTCAAGTTCCTCATCGTCTCGCTCTCGTTCTACGGCATGTCGACGTTCGAGGGCCCGATGATGTCCATCAAGACGGTGAACGCCCTGTCGCACTACACCGACTGGACCGTCGGCCACGTGCACTCCGGCGCGCTGGGCTGGGTGGCCATGATCTCCGTGGGCAGCCTCTACTACCTGATCCCGCGCCTGTTCAACCGCACGGAGATGTACTCGGTGAAGGCGATCACGCTGCACTTCTGGGTCACGACCATCGGCATCGTGCTCTACATCGCCTCGATGTGGATCGCGGGCGTGATGCAGGGCCTCATGTGGCGCGCGGTGAACGAGGACGGCACGCTCACCTACACGTTCGTCGAGAGCGTGAAGGCCACGTTCCCGTACTACGTGATCCGCCTGACCGGCGGCGCCCTGGTGTTCAGCGGCATGCTCATCATGCTGTGGAACGTGATCAAGACCATCACCGTCGGCAAGGCGGTCGAGGCGACGATCCCGCCCGTTGCGGCCGGGTCCGAGCTCGGCGCGCCCGCGCACGCCTAGCCCGGGGGACTGACCATGAAACTCACCCACGACATCATCGAGCAGAAGACCGGCCTCATGGCCGTGCTGATCGTGCTCCTCGTGAGCATCGGCGGCCTGGTGGAAATCGTGCCGCTGTACTTCCAGCGCTCGACCACCGAGCCGGTCTCGGGCCTCAAGCCCTATGACGCGCTGCGCCTGGCGGGCCGCGACATCTACGTCCGCGAGGGCTGCTACAACTGCCACTCGCAGATGGTCCGGCCGTTCCGCGCCGAGGTGGAGCGCTACGGCCACTACTCGGTGGCCGGCGAGTTCGTCTACGACCACCCGTTCCAGTGGGGCAGCAAGCGCACGGGGCCGGACCTCGCGCGAGTCGGCGGCCGCTACAGCGACACGTGGCACCGCACGCACCTGCGCAATCCGCGCGACGTGGTGCCCGAGTCCAACATGCCGGGCTACCCGTGGCTTCACCGCACCCCGGTCGCCGGCGAGAGCCTGCCGGCGCACATGAAGGCGCTGCGGGCCGTCGGCGTCCCGTACTCCGACGCGGAGATCGCCTCCTCCACCAAGGACGTCGCGGGCAAGACCGAGGAGGACGCGCTCATCGCGTACCTCCAGGGCCTGGGCACCGCCGTCAAGTCGCGCAGGTGAGGCCATGGACCTGAACACGATCCGTTCCGCCATCACGGTCGTCGCGATGATCACCTTCCTGGGCATCGTCGCCTGGGCGTGGTCCTCCCGCCGACACGCCGACTTCGAAGCCGCGTCGCGCCTGCCCCTCGAGGAGGACGACGCCCCCACTGTCCGGGAGAAACAGCAATGAGCGATTTCGTCGACGGCTTCTGGAGCCTCTACATCGCCGGCATCACCGTGGTCTCCGTCATCGGCTGCGCGGTGTTCCTCACCTCGCAGCACAAGAAGCGCATGCCGGGGCAGGCCGTGGGCACCACGGGCCACCAGTGGGACGAGGACCTCGCCGAGTACAACAACCCGCTGCCCAAGTGGTGGATGTGGCTGTTCTGGATCACGATCTTCTTCGCCCTTCTCTACCTCGCCCTCTACCCGGGCCTGGGCAGCTACAAGGGCATGCTGGGCTGGTCCTCGACCGGCCAGTACGACGTCGAGCAGAAGAACGCCGAGGCGACCTACGGGCCCATCTTCAAGAAGTACGCGGCCATGGAGATCCCGGCGATCGCGAAGGATCCCCAGGCGCACATCATGGGCGAGCGCATGTTCCTCACGTACTGCGCGCAGTGCCACGGCTCGGACGCGCGCGGCAACAAGGGCTTTCCCAACCTCGCCGACAACGACTGGCTGTGGGGGGGCGAGCCGCAGGCGATCCTCACCACCATCATGGAGGGGCGCACCGGCGTGATGCCTCCCATGGGCGCCGCGGTGGGCGGCCCGGAGGGCGTGAAGGAGGTCGCCAACTACGTGCTGTCGCTCTCGGGCTCGCCGCATGACGCGAAGCTCGCGGAGGCCGGCAAGGCGAAGTTCGCGGTGTGCGCGGCGTGCCACGGCCCCGAGGCCAAGGGCAACCCGGCCCTGGGCGCGCCGAACCTCACCGACAAGGTGTGGCTGCACGGCGGCTCGCTCCAGGCGATCATGTACCAGATCGAGAACGGGCGGACCAACGTGATGCCGGCGCACAAGGACTTCCTCGGTCCCGAGCGCTCGCGCATCCTCGCCGCCTACGTGTGGAGCCTGTCGGCCTCCACCACGGCCGCGAAGTGACGCACGCCGCCGGCGAACCCCGACCGGAAGCGGCCCCCGCCGCTTCCGGCGCCCCGCTGAAGGTCGTGGCGGCGGGCGCCGGCGACGAGGTCGACCGCGGGCTGTTCGAGGTCCGCAAGAAGATCTACCCCCGCGCCGTCCACGGCTGGTTCGCCCGGCTGCGCTGGTCGGCCGTCTGGTTCACGCAGGTCCTCTTCTACGGCCTGCCCTGGATCACCTGGAACGACCGCCAGGCCGTGCTCTTCGACCTGGCGGCCCGCAAGTTCTACATCTTCGGCGCCGTCCTCTGGCCGCAGGACTTCATCTACCTCACGCTGCTCCTGGTCACCGCGGCCGTCTCGCTCTTCCTCTTCACCGCGGTCGCCGGACGGCTGTGGTGCGGCTACGCGTGCCCGCAGACGGTCTACACGGAGATCTTCCTGTGGATCGAGCGGATGATCGAGGGCGACCGGGGGGCCCGCACCAAGCTCGACGCCGGGCCGCTCACGGCGCGCAAGTTCGGCCTCAAGGCCGCCAAGCACGCCGTCTGGGCGGCGGCCGCCTTCTGGACGGGATTCACCTTCGTGGGCTACTTCACGCCCATCAAGGTCCTCGGCGGCGAGTTCCTCTCGCTCTCGCTGGGGCCCTGGGAGACCTTCTGGGTCTGCTTCTACGGGTTCGCCACCTACGGCAACGCGGGCTGGATGCGCGAGCAGGTGTGCAAGTACATGTGCCCGTACGCGCGCTTCCAGGGCGCGATGTTCGACCAGGACACGCTCATCATCGCCTACGACCGCGAGCGCGGCGAGCCGCGTGGCTCCCGCGGCCGCAAGGCGGACCCGAAGGCCCTGGGCCTGGGCAGCTGCGTCGACTGCGACATATGCGTGCAGGTCTGCCCGACGGGCATCGACATCCGCGCCGGCCTCCAGTACGAGTGCATCGGCTGCGCGGCGTGCATCGACGGCTGCGACCAGGTCATGGAGAAGATGGGCTACCCGAAGGGCCTCATCCGCTACTCCACGGAGCACGCCATGCAGGAGCACAGCGGGCTCCAGGGGATCGTGCGGCGCGTCGTCCGGCCGCGCACGATGATCTACGCCGGCCTGCTCGCCACGGTGGTCACGGCCCTCGTGACGGCCCTGTACCTGCGCGTGCCGCTCAAGGTGGACGTGATCCGCGACCGCGGCGCGCTCGTGCGCGAGGTCGAGGACGGCGAGCTCGAGAACGTGTACCGG
The DNA here is from genome assembly GCA_029781595.1 of Pseudomonadota bacterium. Taxonomy (GTDB): domain Bacteria; phylum Pseudomonadota; class Gammaproteobacteria; order Burkholderiales; family Usitatibacteraceae; genus FEB-7. Next base: position 33,730 of record JAKOWJ010000021.1, read on the forward strand.
CTGCAGGTCATGAACGCCACCGAGTCCGCGCACCGCTACCGCATCGCCGTCGAGGGCCTGCCGGGGCTGCGCGTGGCCTCCCAGCCAGTCGTCGAGATGGCGGCCGCCTCCACCCGCGCCTTCCCGCTGCGCATCCGCCTTCCCGGCGCCGAGGCCAAGGGCGGCTCGCAGCGGATCGTCATCACCGTGACCGCCGAGGACGGCGACCACCTGCAGGTGCGGGAGAAGGCCGTGTTCATTTCCCCCAGGAAGGACGAGAATTGAGCGCCGTGACCGCTGAAGCCGATCCGAAGGCCCCCTCCCGCAAGCCCTGGTACCGGGAGCCGTGGCCGTGGCTCCTCGCCTCCGGCCCCGCCATCGTGGTGGTGGCCGGCCTCACCACGGCCGTCATCGCCTTCCGCGGCGCGGACGGGCTCGTGGCCGACGACTATTACAAGCAGGGGCTCGCCATCAACCGCGAGATCGCCCGCGACGAAGCGGCGCGCGCGCTGGGCATCACCGGCGAGCTCACCCTGGAGCCCGGGCGCATCCGAGTGACCCTGCGGGCGTCCGCGACGCTGCCGGACCGGCTCACGATCCGCCTGGCCCACCCCTCGCGCGCCTCGGAGGACCGCGTCGCGCACCTCGCCCGCACGGGCGAAGGCATCTGGGAGGCGCCGCTCGCCCCCCTGTCGGCCGCCCACTGGACGGCCATCGTCGAGACGCCGCAGTGGCGCATCTCGGCCCTGGTGGATTCGCGCAAGCCCGGGCCCGCCCCGCTCGCCCCCGGCGTGCGCTGAGACGCCGGCCACGACAAGACGGAGGAACCCATGCTGACGCAGCGAATCGCCTGGATCCTGTGGCCCGCCTTCCTCGTGGCCTGCGGCATGGAGGTCGTGTTCTTCACGCTCTTCGACCCGGCCGACCTCAATTTCTTCGGCCAGCCGCTCGAGGCGAGCCGGATGACGATCTACTCCGTGGGATTCTTCGCCTTCTGGGCCCTGGGCGCCGCCTCGAGCTTCCTCACGTGCTTCCTGCAGCGCTCGCCGTGGGAGGTGAACCGCTGCCCGCTGCCCGCCAGCGGCCGCCCGGAAGGCTGCCCGAAGCGCGAAGGGCCGCCCTGCTGCTGAGCGGCCGGGCGCGTCCCCGCGCCTAGAGCACCTTCACCACGTCGACCAGGCTCGGGGCGTCGGGCCCCGGGAAGGGCTCGAAGCCCAGCCGGTCCAGGAGCTCGCGCATCGAGTCGTTGGAGGCGAGTATCAGCCCGCGCAGCCGCTCGATGCCGGCGAAGCGCGCGTGCGTCATGAGCCGGCCTATCAGCTTCGAGGCGAGGCCCTTGCGCTGCGCGCGGTCGGCGATGACGATCGCGAACTCCGCGCTCACCGGGTTGGGGTCGCGCACGTAGCGCGCCACGCTGATGATCGACTCGCCGTCGGGCTCCTTGCGCGTGGCGATGAGCGCCATCTCCCGGTCGTAGTCGATCTGCGTGAAGCGCGCCACCATCTCCGGCGTCACGTGACGCACGATCGAGAGGAACCGCAGGTACCTCGACTCGTCGGAGAGCTCGGTGATGAACTCCGTCTCCATGGCCGCGTCCTCGGGGCGGATGGGCCGGATGGTGACCTCGGAGCCGTCGCGCAGGCGCTCCAGCGCCTCGAGCGCCTCCGGGTAGGGGTGGATCGCCAGGTGCGAGTAGCGGCTGTCCAGGTGGTGCCGCGCGGGGTCGATCACCACGCGCGCGTCCAGCGCCACCGCGCCCGTCGGGTCGAGGAGCAGGGGATTGATGTCCATCTCCGCCACCCACGGCAGCGCGCACACGATGTCGGAGACCCGCAGGAGCACGTCGATGAGCGCGTCGCGGTTGGCCGCGGGCACGTTGCGGTAGGCCCCCAGCAGGCGCGCGGCACGCGTGCGGTCCACGAGGTCGCCCGCCAGGCGCACGTTGAGCGGCGGCAGGCCCACGGCGTTGTCGCGCAGGAGCTCGACCGCCACCCCGCCGGAGCCGAAGCTGATGGCCGGCCCGAAGGCCGGGTCGGTCATCACGCCGAGCATGAGCTCGCGGCCATCGCGGCGCGAGACCATCGACTGCACGAGCACGCCCGCGATCTTCGCGTCGGGCCGCAGGCGGCCCACGGTGGCGACGATGTCGTCGAACTGCTGGCCCACGGCCTCGGCGTCGCGCACGTCCAGGCGCACGCCGTGCACGTCGGACTTGTGCGAGATGTCCGGCGAGAGGATCTTCATCACGACGGGGTAGCCGATCGTCTCGGCCGCCCGGACGGCCTCCTCGCGCGTGGTGGCCACGGTGAAGGGCGGAACGGGCACGCCGAAGGCGGCGAGCAGCGACTTGGCCTCCACCTCGTTGAGCAGGGAGCGCCCCTCCTCCACCGCGACGCGGAAGATCTCCTCAGCGCGCGCGATGTCGTGCTCCGTGGGCGTCGACCGCGGGGGCGGCGACTCGAGCAGCAGCTTCTGGTTCTTCACGTGGGTGGCCAGGGCCGCGAAGGCCTGCACCGCGACCTCCCCCGACCGGTACGCCGGGATGCCGGCGCCCTCGACGCGGCGGCGCGTGGCCACCACGCCGCTCTCGCCCAGCCAGGCCGTGAGGAAGGGCTTCGAGCACTCCTTGGCGATGGGGATGACGCCGTCCGCGACCGACTCGGCGCTGGCGATGCCGGTCGGGCAGAAGACGGAGAGCACCGCGTCCACGTTGGGGTCCTCGGCCACGATCCGGGCGGCGCCCCCGAACCGCTCGCCATCCGCATCCCCGATCACGTCTACCGGATTGCCGTGCGACCAGTGCCTGGGCAGGATGCCGTCCAGCTTCTCGAGCGTCTGGGGCGAGAGCGTGGCGAGGCGAAGGTCCTCGGAGCTCACCGCGTCCGCGGCCAGCACGCCGGGGCCGCCGCCGTTGGTCACGATGGCGAGGCGGTCGCCGTGCGGCTTGCGGCGCGAGGACAGCGCGCGCGCCGCCGCGAAGAGATCCTGGGCGCTGTGCACGCGCACGACGCCGCAGCGGGCCAGCACGGCGTCGAAGACGGCGTCGTTGCCCACCAGCGCGCCGGTGTGCGAGCGCGCCGCCTGCGACCCGGAGGCGTAGCGGCCCACCTTGAGCACGATGACGGGCTTGGCGCGGGCGATGGCGCGAAGGCTGCTGATGAACGTGCGGCCGTGGTGCACGCCCTCGACGTAGAGCAGCACGCTCTCCGTCTTGGGGTCGAACAGCAGGTAGTCCAGCACGTCGCCGAAATCCACGTCGGCGGCCGCGCCCAGCGAGACCACGCTCGACAGGCCCACCTTCGTGCTGGCCGCCCAGTCGACGAGCGCCGTGCAGATGGCGCCGGACTGCGAGACCAGGGCGATGCTCCCCGCCTCGCACGCCGTGCGGGCGAACGAGGCGTTCAGGCCGATCGACGGGCGCAGCATCCCCACGCAGTTGGGGCCGAGGATGCGCACGTCCGCTTCCCGCGCGATGGCGAGCACGCGGGCCTCGAGCGCCTTGCCCGCCTCGCCGGTCTCGCCGAACCCGGCCGACAGCACGATGGCCGCCGGCACCCCGGCGCGCCCGGCCTGCTCGATGATCGCGGGAATCGCCGCGGCGGGCGCCGTGATGACCGCGAGGTCCACGGGCTCCGGCAGGGCCTCCAGCGACGGGTAGCACGGCGAGCCCGCGAGCTCCGCGTGCTTCGGGTTGACGAGGTGGATCGGCCCGAGGAACCCGCCCTCGCGCAGGTTCGCCAGGACCACCTGCCCGAGCGATCCCGGGCGCTCGCTCGCGCCCACCACCGCGACGGAGGCCGGCGAGAGCAGCGGGTGCAGCGGATGGATCAGCTTGGAGATGCCGGGCGCGGACGGCACGGCGGCCGCGTCGGGGACGCGGAATCGGTTGGCGGCAAGTCGGTTTCGCGTCTTCGTGCCCATGGCGATGTCATCCGGAAAAGTGGAAGGGACCCCCGCGCCGCTCCGCAGCCTCCTGGCAGCGGACGCAACGAGAGGCCGCGGGCTGCGCCAGCAGCCGCGCGAATCCGATCTCCTCACCGCAATCCTCGCACAGGCCGTATTCGCCCTTCTCCAGGCGGCGTTCGGCTCCGACGATGGCAATGAGCGCGGCGCGGACCTGGCCGGCGCCGGCCACGTCGCGCTCGAATTCGGCCTCCGCGAGCGCACCGTCGCCCGTGAGACCCAGGTCGCGGAAGAGCTCGGCGTCCTCGCCGCTCAGCTCCCCGCTGGAACGCCGCACGCCGGCCATCGCCTCGCGCTTGAGAGCGGCCAGCGATTCGCGAAGGCGCGCGAGCTGGCTGTCGTCGAGGCCATGGCGGGCGGCTCCCATCAACGCACCACCAGCACCGGCACGGTGGTGCGCGCGAGCACCTTCTGGGTCTCGCTGCCCAGCAGGAGGGCCTCGAAGCCCTTGCGGCCGTGCGAGGCCATCACGATGAGGTCGGCCTTGAGCTTCTTGGCGGCCCCGAGGATCTCGTCGGCCGGCGAGTCGCCGAACAGGTGCATCGTCTCGGCCTGCGCGCCCTCCTTCTGGACGGTGGCCGCGTCCTTGGCGAAGACCTTGTCGGCGGCGGCCTTGCAGTCGCGCTTGTAGTCCTTCTCGGAGGGCCAGTCGATCATCACGCCGTCCGGGTAGTACGGCGTGCGGTAGTCGGGCGTCACGTGCACGAGCGTCAGGAGCGCGTCGGAGCCGCGGGCGAGCGCCGCGGCGGTCTTCACCGCGTGCGTGGAGCGCTTGGAGCCGTCGGTGGCGCAGAGGATGCGTCTGAACATGGCAGGTCTCCTCTGGAAATTGGGGGGTACGTCGTGAAATCCATGCTACCCCGCGTCCCCCCCCCACCCTTGACCGGGATCAACCGCGAAATGCCCCCCGGCGGAGGCGTTCAGGAGGCGCTCTGCGCCTGCGCCATCACGCGCTTCAGGCCGGCGATGTCGAGGATGCGCACGTGCTTCTGGTGCACCTCGATGAGGCCGTCCTCCTGGAAGCGGGAGAACAGGCGGCTCACCGTCTCGAGCTTCATCCCGAGGTAGCTGCCGATCTCGTCGCGGGTCATGCGCAGGACGAATTCCGAGGCGGAGAAGCCGCGCGCCGTGAGGCGCTGCGAGAGGTTCACCAGGAAGGCCGCCAGCCGCTCCTCGGCGCGCATCGAGCCCAGGAGCATCATGACGCCCTGGTCGCGCACGATCTCGCGGGACAGCACCTTGTGGAAGTGGCGCTGCAGCGGCTCGAAGTGCCGCGACAGGTCCTCGACGCGCGCGAAGGGCATCACGCACACCTCGCTGTCCTCCAGCGCCGTGAGCGTGCAGGTGTGGCGGTCGGCCCCGATGCCGTCCATGCCCAGGAGCTCGCCGGCCATGTAGAAGCCCGTGACCTGCTCGCGGCCGTCGCCGCTCGTGAGCGTGCTCTTGAAGAAGCCATAGCGCACGGCGTAGAGCGCGGAGAACGGCTCGCCGCCGTAGAACAGGCTGTCGCCGCGACGGACCTTCCGGCGCGTGGACACGAGGTTGTCCAGGCTCTGCAGCTCGTCGACGCTGAGACCGACGGGCAGGCACAGTTCCCGCAGGTTGCACTGCGAGCACGCGGTGCGCAGGCGCGTGAGCGTGGCGAGGGCTGGTTCGTTCATGGTGCGGTATTGTAGACGGCAGAACAGCGCCCGGCGACCCTTGATCCTCGTCAAGGGGCCAGCGCGTCGTTGACGGAAGATGCGCCCCATGCTCTCAGCCGCCGACCAGGATACCCCCCCCACCACCGCCCCGCGGCCCGTCTCGCTGCCCGCGCAGATCGACCTGGACCTCGTCCAGCGCTTCGACAAGCTCGGGCCGCGGTACACCAGCTACCCGACCGCGGACCGCTTCGTGGAAGCCTACGACGCGCGCTCCTTCGAGCAGGCCATGCGCTCGCGCCAGATCGGCGCCGTGCGCCAGCCGCTCTCGCTCTACGTGCACCTGCCGTTCTGCAACACGATCTGCTTCTACTGCGGCTGCAACAAGGTGGTCACGCGCGACAAGTCCCGCGCCGCCCGCTACCTGCACTACCTGCGCCGCGAGATCGAGATGCAGGCCGCGCTCGCCGGCGACGACCGCAGCGTGCGCCAGATGCACTGGGGCGGCGGCACGCCCACGTTCCTCTCGGACCACGAGCTGCGCGTCGTCTGGGAGATGCTGCGCGAGAACTTCGAGTTCCGCCCCGACGGCGAGTACGCCATCGAGATCGACCCGCGCTCGTGCTCGCCCGAGGCGATCGGGCTGCTGGCCGAGCTGGGCATGAACCGGGCGAGCTTCGGGGTGCAGGACTTCGACCCGGCCGTGCAGCGGGCCGTCAACCGCATCCAGCCCTACGAGATGACGCGCGACGTGATCCGGGCGGCGCGCGCGCACGGCTTCAAGTCGCTCAACGTCGACCTCATCTACGGCCTGCCCAAGCAGAGCGTGTCGAGCTTCACCGACACGGTCGAGCGCGTCCTGGAGCTGCGGCCGGACCGCATCGCGCTGTACAGCTACGCGCACCTGCCGCAGCGCTTCAAGCCGCAGCGCCGCATCCTCGACGTGGACCTGCCGAGCGCGGCCGAGAAGCTGGGCATCCTCGCGCGCGCCATCGAGCTCTTCAACCGCGCCGGCTACATCTACATCGGCATGGACCACTTCGCGCTGCCCGACGACGAGCTCGCCCGGGCGCAGCGCTCCGGCACGCTCACGCGCAACTTCCAGGGCTACACGGTCGGGCCGGACGGCGACATGCTCTCCTTCGGCGTGTCGGCCATCGGCAAGGTCGGCCCCACCTACAGCCAGAACGCCCGCGACCTGCCCGCGTACTACGACTCGCTGGACCAGGGCCGCCTGCCGGTGATCCGCGGCATCGAGCTCACCGCCGACGACCTGCTGCGCCGCGCGATCATCGTCGCGCTCATGTGCCAGTTCTGCGTCTCGACGGAGTCGATCGGCAGCGCCCACCTCGTCGACTTCGACGAGTACTTCGCCCCCGAGATCGAGGCGCTGCGCGAGTTCGAGGCGCTCGGCCTCGTCGAGCGCGAGCCGGGCTGGATCGCCGTCACGCCCAAGGGCCGCTTCTTCGTCCGGGCGATCTCGGCGGTGTTCGACAAGTACCTGCGCGCGGACAAGGCCCGGGTCGCCTACTCGCGCATCATCTAGGCGCCCGGCGTCGGGCGCGCACCCGTGACCGGCCCCCTCGCCCTGAGCGCGGCGCTCCTCGCCCTGTACGGCACGGCGCACTGCGCCGCCATGTGCGGCGGCTTCGTGGCCGCCACCTTCGTGCCGCGCGGTGGCGCGGCCGGCCGGGGATTCGCGGCGCTGCCCATGCACGCCGGCCGCCTCGCGTCCTACGCGACCGCTGGCGCCGTCGCCGGGGCGCTGGGCGCCACGCCCGCCATGCTGCTGGGCTCGGCGCGGGTCCAGGCCGTGCTCTTCTCGCTGGGCGCGCTGGTGCTCGTGCTCACCGGCCGTCGCATCGCGGGCATCCGGCTGCCCCGGCCACCCCGCTTCGCCGCCCTCGACGCCCTGTGGCTGCGGGCGACGGCCTTCGCGAGGCGCCTGGGCCCGCCCGACAGCTTCCCGAAGCGGCTGGGCCTGGGTGCCCTGTGGGGCTGGGCGCCCTGCGCACTGGTCTACTCCGCCCTGCCGATCGCGCTGGTGAGCGGCTCCCCCGCCGCCGGCGCCGCGGTCATGCTCGCCTTCGGGGCGGGCACCCTGCCGGCCCTGCTGGGCGCGGGCTGGCTGATCGGCCGCGGCGAGGCCCTGCTGCCCGGGCCGCTCTCGCGGCGCGTGGCCGGCTACGGCATCGTCCTGCTCGCGTGCGCGGGCATCGCCCAGGCGATGGGCGTGGCGGACACGCCACTGGGCGCCTTCTGCATCGCGCCGCCCCCCTGACCTAGGGATCGGAGCGGTCCCGCTCCCGGCGCACGGCGATCACGCCGGCGACCACGCCCCGCTCGTCGACCATCACGGACAGGTCGCTGTCGTAGCCCCACGCGTCCTCGAAGTGGTAGTCCCACGCCACCTGCCGCAGGTTCGGGAAGGCGATCCGGCGCCAGGGCGGGCCGATCAGCCGCTCCAGTTCGCCGGTCGTCGTGCGCCCGGACTCGATGCGCCGGAAGTGCTCCTCGTCCAGCACCTGGTCCAGGCGGGCGAGGCGTCCATCCGCCCCGACCCGGGCCATGAAGGTCTGCGAGCCCATCGGACCCTGGGGAAAGACCAGCTGCCGGCCGCCGTCGGGCGTCGGGAAGGTCATCGCCGGCTCGCCGAGCGAGCGCAGGACGTCGGCCTCCGAAGAGCGGCCGGGTTCGAGCCCGCAGGGCCCCAGCGCGGTGCAGCCCGCCACGAGCAGCGTCGCGGCGATCGAGGCGGGGAGGAGAACCGACTTTTCCATGGCATTCCTTTCACGGCGTGCCTGCCCCCCATTATCATGCCGGGACAGCCCGCGCGCGCGGGCCCTCCGCCACCCGGAACATCCCCCCATGAGCGACGCACTCACCTACCTCGTCAAGGCCCGCCCCGAGGCGATCGGCCCCTACCTCGCCTTCCTCAAGGAAGCCGGCCGCCACCTCGACCCGAAGACCCGCAACCTCATCTCCGTCATCACCAAGGTGCACTCCCAGACGCGAAACGGGCTGAAGCAGTACCTCGGCCGCGCGCTGCGCGAGGGGGCCACGCCCGACGAGGTCCTGGACGCGCTGCTCATGGCCTTCCCCGCCCTGGGCCTCGCCAAGATCGTGTGGGCCGTGGACGTGATCCTCGAGATGGACATCCCGGGCTTCGACCCGGCGAGGCTCGGCGGCAAGGCGGTGCCGGCGTGGCACGACGTCGCCGCGCTCGCGGACCTGCCCGCGGACGGCGTGAAGCGCCTGGAGATCGGCGACCGGGGCCTCTTCGTCCTGCGCACGCCCTCGGAGATCCGCGTCTACGACAGCCGCTGCCCGCACCAGGTGACCAACATCCCCGAGCTCGCGCTCAAGGGGCGCACGCTCACCTGCCCCAAGCACGAGTGGGCCTTCGACCTCGCCACGGGGAACTGCATCGCCAAGGGCGACAGCCCGCTCAACCGCCTCGAGCACCGGGTGACCGGCGAGCGCCTCGAAGTGCTCTGGTAGCCGGGCCGGGGCCCCGCAGCCGGCGATGAAGATCTGCATCGTTTCCGACAGCCACGACCGCGCGGACCCCCTTGCCCGCGCGGTGCACGCGGCGAAGGCGCTGGGCGCCGAGGCGGTCGTCCACTGCGGCGACGTGATCGGCGCCCAGACGCTGAAGCCGGCGCTCGTGGCGGGCCTGCCGGTGCATGCCATCCACGGCAACAACCTGGGCGACGCGCAGGCGATGCACTACCAGTCGCGCGTGAGCGGCGGGCAGCTCCAGTACCATGGCGCGGAGGCCCGCCTGGAGCTGGGCGGCCGGCGCATCATCGTGACGCACTACGACCACCTGGGCTACGCGCTCGCGTGCACCGGGGAGTGGGATCTCGTCTGCTGCGGCCACTCGCACGTCGCCGAGACGCGGCCCGTGGCCAACGTGAAGGGCGGCTCGTCGTGGCTGGTCAATCCGGGCACGGTGGCGGGCCTTTCCAGCGCGGCCACCTGGGTCCTGGCCGACCTCGCGGCGATGCGGTTCGAGATCCATACGGTTCCCTGAGGCAGGCCATACGCCCCCTTTATGGGGGCATTGCCCGATTCTTTGCACTCGATTTGGGCGCCGATCCATAATTGACCATTTTTCCGGCGACAACTCGGATCGCCGGGCAGGGAGGAGAAGAAAGATGTTCACCAGCAATGCCTTCGCGGCGGTTTCGGCGAGCCTGCCGGCCGGCTTCATGCAGTGGTTCGTGGGGTTGATGGTCCTGGCGGTCATCCTCGGCACGCTCCTGGACATCATCCACAAGGGGAGCGCGAAGTACTTCTTCGCCAACATGGACAGGACCAAGGGCCAGGGCGCCCCGGTCGATGCCGCCTCGATCGCGGTCAAGACGGTCGTGGTGGACGTCCTCGCCTCGGGCGAGTTCTGCAACCCGCGCCGGCGCCTGGCGCACCTGCTGACCATGTACGGGTTCATCCTGTACCTCGTCACGACCGCGCTGATGGTCTACGTCTACCCCACGCCCGCCACGCCGACGCCGGCGCTGGTGGCGCAGGCCTGGTGGGCGGGCGCCCTGATGGTCCTGGCCGGCGGCTACTGGTTCTGGTTCTTCATCCGCGTCGACGTCGCGGCCGAGGGCGGCACGCCGCTGCGGCTGATGCGCGCCGACCTGTTCATCCTCTCGCTGCTCGCCAGCGTGACCCTGGCCGTGATCTGGGCCTGGCTGCAGGCGAGCGCCAGCGCGGCCTCGGGCGTCTTCTTCGGCCTGTACCTCTTCGCCACCGCGGTGCTCTTCGGCGGGGTGTACTGGTCCAAGTTCGCCCACATGTTCTTCAAGCCCGCGGCGGCCTTCGAGAAGCGGATGGCCAAGGCCAACGGCACGAACCTCAACCTGCCCACGCAGACCCGGGACGACCCCGCACAACGGGAGCGCCACTCGATGGAGCTGCTGAAGGACGCCCCCATGGACATGGGGCTCGGCATCAAGCGCGAAGCGCCGCGCCACTACTAGAAGCCACCCGCGCGGACCCGAAGCGCAACGGAACCAAGGAGCCAGTCAATGCCTACCTTCGTGTACATGACGAGGTGCGACGGATGCGGACACTGCGTCGACATCTGTCCCTCGGACATCATGCACATCGACAAGACGTACCGACGTGCCTACAACATCGAGCCGAACATGTGCTGGGAGTGCTACTCCTGCGTGAAGGCCTGCCCGCAGCACGCGATCGCCGTGCGCGGCTATGCCGACTTCGCGCCCCTGGGGCACAGCGTGCGCGTCGACCGTGACGAGCAGAAGGGCACGATCGCGTGGCGGATCAAGTTCCGCAACGGCACCGAGAAGAACTTCCTCTCGCCCATCACCACGAAGCCCTGGGGGCAGGCGATCCCGAAGCTTTCCGAAGTGCCCGCGCCGAGCAAGGAGATGCGCGACGGCGAACTCCTGTACAACGAGCCGAAGTACATCCGCCTGGACGAAGGCGGTCTGCGCTCGCTCAAGGAAGCGGGTCTCAAGCTGAAGAAAGGCGTGTACTACTAATGGCCTACGACACCATCATCGAAGACGGCATCGACATCCTTGTCGTCGGGGCGGGACTGGGCGGCACCGGCGCCGCCTGGGAGGCGAGATTCTGGGGCCAGGACAAGAAGATCGTCATCGCCGAGAAGGCCAACATCGACCGCTCCGGCGCCGTCGCGCAGGGCCTGTACGCGATCAACTGCTACATGGGCACGCGCTGGGGCGAGAACAACCCGGAGGACCACGTCCGCTACGCCCGCATCGACCTCATGGGCATGGTGCGCGAGGACCTGCTGTTCGACATGGCCCGCCACGTCGACTCCACCGTGCACCAGTTCGAGGAGTGGGGCCTTCCCATCATGAAGGACCCGAAGACCGGCAAGTACCTGCGCGAGGGCCGGTGGCAGATCATGATCCACGGCGAATCCTACAAGCCCATCGTGGCCGAGGCCGCCAAGAAGTCGGCGGACAAGGTCTTCAACCGCATCTGCGTCACGCACCTGCTGATGGACGAGAGCAAGGAGAACCGGGTCGCCGGGGCCGTGGGATTCAACGTGCGCACCGGCAACTACCACGTCTTCAAGTCCAAGACGGTGATCTGCGGCGCGGGCGGCGCCTCCAACATCTTCAAGCCGCGATCCGTGGGCGAAGGCTCCGGCCGGACGTGGTACGCGCCCTGGTCGTCGGCCTCCGCCTACGGCCTCATGATCAACGCCGGCGCCAAGATGACGCAGATGGAGAACCGCATCGTGCTGGCGCGGTTCAAGGACGGCTACGGCCCGGTCGGCGCCTACTTCCTGCACCTGAAGACCTACACGCAGAACTGCCTGGGCGAGGAGTACGAGTCGAAGTGGTTCCCCGCGCTGCAGCAGATGGTCGGCAAGGAGTACCTCGACCCGGAGGCCTCCCACCTCACGCACCGGCCGATCCCGACCTGCCTGCGCAACCACTGCATCATCCAGGAAGTGAACGCGGGCCGCGGGCCCATCCACATGGTGACCATGCGCGCCTTCCAGGATCCGCACCTCGAGGAGGTCGGCTGGGAGAACTTCCTCGGCATGACGGTCGGCCAGGCCGTGCTCTGGGCCGCCACGGACGTGGACCCGAAGAACGAGAATCCCGAGCTCACCACCTCCGAGCCCTACGTCATGGGCTCGCACGCGACCGGCTCCGGCGCGTGGTGCTCCGGCCCCGAGGACATCTCCCCGCCGGAGTACTTCTGGGGCTACAACCGCATGACGACCGTCGAGGGCCTGTTCGGCGCCGGCGACGCGGTCGGCGGCACGCCGCACGCCTTCTCCTCGGGTTCGTTCACGGAGGGGCGCCTGGCCGCGAAAGCCGCCTGCAAGTACATCGACGACGGCAAGGCCGAGGGCATCGTCGTCTCGGAGGCGCAGATCAGCCGCCGCCGGGAGGAGATCTACAAGCCCCTGGAGCACTACCGGATCTACCGCAACGCGATCGTCGCGGGCGACGTGAACCCGCACTACATCAACCCGAAGCAGGGCCTGGACCGCCTGCAGAAGCTGATGGACGAGTACTGCGCCGGGGTGACGGTCAACTACATGACCAACGAGAAGCTCCTGCACATCGGCCTGAAGAAGCTGCGGATCATGGAGGGGGATCTCGAGAGCCTCGCCGCCAAGGACATCCACGAGCTGCTCCGGGCCTGGGAGCTCAAGCACCGCCACCGCGCCGCCGAGTGCGTCACGCACCACACGCTGTTCCGCAAGGAGACGCGCTGGCCGGGCTACTACTACCGGGGCGACGCCATGAAGGTCGACGACGCGAACTGGCACGTGCTGACCGTCTCGCGCCGCGACCCGAAGACGGGCGAGTACACCATGGAGAAGGCGCCCTGCTACCACCTCGTCGCGGACGAGGCGTAGCGCGGGTCCCGGCATGCAAGCTCGCATCGACACCGTGCGCGGCACCGAGTCCGGTGCCCCGCCCGCCGCGGCGGTCCCTTCCGCGGGCGCGGACGCGCCCGCGAACATCACGGAGAAGACCGACGAGGAGCTCTTCGCGCTGGCCCGGCCCCTGTGGCGCGACCTCGTGAAGTACTCGAACGAGGGCAAGTACGGCGAGTTCACGAGAAATTTCTCGAGCACCCTGGCGCGCGCCATGGACCAGGTCGCCGTGGGCCACCAGTTCGCCAACAGCGAGCTGGCGAGGAACCTCGCCGACGATGCCGAAGCGCTCGGCACCATCCGCCGCGGAGAGCACGTCACGGTGCTCTTCCGGCAGCGCAGCACCCGGAAGCCCGGGGAATGGCTGGGCCGGCTCGTCCTTGGCTACGAAGGCGGCCAGGTCCGCATCTTCGGCGCCTCCATCTTCTGACCCCCGCCCGGTGCCAGTCGTGAGCGAATCCATCCGGGCCGGCAAGTTCGTCGAGCTGACCTACCAGGTGACCGACCGGAAGACCGGGCACGTCCTCACCCGGGTCGAGTTCCCGCTGGGCTACGTCCACGGGCACAACGAGATCCTGGCCCCGTCGGTCCACCAGCAGCTCGAGGGAAAGGCCGCCGGCGACGTCATCGAGGTGGCGATCGACGGCAACCAGATCTTCGGCCCCCGGGACGAGTCGCTGGTCTTCACCGACGCCATCGAGAACGTTCCCGAGGAATACCGCCAGGTCGGCACGTCCATCCTGATGGAGAACGACCGCGGCCAGACCCGAAGCTTCCTCGTCACCCAGGTGGACGACGAGAAGCTCACGGTCGACGGCAACAACCCGCTCTGCGGCCGCGCGGTCGTCTTCCGGCTCGAGATCCTCACCGTGCGCGAGGCGACCGAGGAGGAGGCGAGGACGGGCGGGGCGGTCCCGGCGGGCGCGGACGTCGACCCCTCGCTCCTGCGGCCCGTCTGAGCGGCAGGCGGCCTTCCGGAACAGTCGATTCAGTCGCACTTCCCCCAATCACGTCGAGAAAGTCGAACCATGAGCGATCACAAGCCTCCCCCGGCCAAGGTGCCCGACGGCCACACGCGCTACCTCACGACGCGGCAGATGCCCCCGAACGAGAAGGGATTCGTCGGCTACGAGACCATCTGGGAGCCCTTCCAGAAGGAAGCCGAGTACGTGACGCCGAAGAAGCCCTAGCGGGCGGCCACGCGGCGGCCGGCGCCCTCCCCGGTCGCCTTTCGATGATCGAAACGGTCCGAGGATCGAGATGAAAGTAAGCCAGTACATGACGCGGCGCGTCGTGACCGTCGGGCCGGACACCGAGTTCCACCGGGCCTTCGACCTCATGCGCGGCCGTCGCATCCACCACCTGCCGGTGGTCGAGGGCGATCGCGTGGTCGGCATCGTCGCCGAGCGCGACGTGCTGCTCGCGGCCGCGAACTTCGGCTCGGCCCAGGTGCCCGTGGGCGAGATCATGCACGGCCCGCCCGTGTGCGTCTCGGAGGACGTCCAGCTGAAGGAGGCCGCCCGGCTGCTGGTGACCCACCACATCGGGAGCCTGCCCGTGCTGGACGCCGGCGGTCTCCTGGTCGGGATCATCACCGAGACCGACATCTTCAAGATCGCCGCCGGGATGCTCAACGCCCGGCCGGTGGCCAAGCGGACGGCGACGAAGGCTTCCGCCGGGGCACCGGGGCGCAGCCGCCGCACCGCGTCCAAGGCGACGGCCGTGCGCAAGCGCGGCGCGGCGCTCGGGAAGCCGGCCGCGGGGAAGGTCCCGAAGAAGGTCTCGAAGGGCCGGTAGCGGCGCCGATCCGGCCGGGCGCCACGGCGCCACGCGCCTGCAGCGGGCAGGGCGGACCGCCCGCGGGGCGGCCGGGAACTCGGGGAGGAGTCGACTGTGGGCACGCTGACACCGAAATTGCGCGCCATCGGCGTGCCGGTGAACGACTATTACGTCGACGAGTTCGTCGACATCCCGAAGTTCCGGTACAACAAGATCCCGCTCCAGACCGTCACCAAGGACAAGGACGGCTACCGCCTGCGGCTGGACGAGAAGGATCACCCGGAGTACTTCATCCCGAGGAAGAACGTCTCCGCCCCGAACTCGGGCGGCAACACGACGAACGTCTTCCTGAGCCTGGTGGCGCTCTATTCCGCCATGCAGGTGGACATCCAGTTCAAGATCATCCTGCCCGACGACCGCTCGTCGATCGCCCAGCAGGAGATCGACAACCACGTCTACTACGACGTGAACATCGTCCAGGTGCACACGCCCATCTGGGGCCCGCGCGAGTGCTACAACGGCAACGCGCACGGCCGCACCTACCTGCTCGTCTCGCCCCACCCGCCCATCGACACCCTGGACGCCGAGATCAAGACGCGGTTCCGGCGGGCCGACAACATCCCGATCATCACGCCGGGATACCTGAACAGCTACCTGGGCCCGCAGGTCATCGTGCCCACCGGCATCGGCTTCGAGACCATCAAGCCCCGCGTCGGCAACAACGACGTCATCGTCTGCCTGAACGACGACGAGCTGATCGAGAAGTTCGGCACGCAGATCTTCCCCGACGAGATGTCGAACGAGGTGCTGCTGAACATCACGGAGCGGTTCACCAAGAACCACAACCCGCACATGGACCCCAGCATGACCTTCGCGCTGGGCTTCTCCAACGGCGGCTCGCTCACGTGCTACCAGTACCAGAACCGGCAGTACCTGGTGCACCTGCCGCTCGACGCGCAGGAATCCACCAGGATCGCCGGATCGTTCGACGACCCGCTCGTCGACGCCGCCTTCAACGGCCTGTACCAGGTGGGGCGCGGGGATGCGCGCATCGCCGGGCACCTCTTCTACCCCTATTTCGTGGACGTCCTGGGCGACGGCCTCCTGGCGGCGTTCGCCGCCTCCGAGCTGGGGGCGGCCCTGTCGGCGCTGATGCACCACTCGAAGAAGTCGAACATCACGACCTTCAACCCGGATGCGCTGAACAAGCTGGTCGTGAGGTGCATCGACAAGGTCGAGCGCGGGGAATTCAAGGGCGTGAACCTGACCGCCGCGGGATAGCCGGCGCCATCCCCCGCTCGCGGGCGGATGGCGGGAAGCCGGGCCGCGCGCGCGCCCTCGCCCTCCGCTCTTTTATGCTTGAATAGGTCCCTTGAATCCGGGGATAGGGCCATGGCCGATCGGCGGCTCCAGGTGTTCCACGCGGTCGCGAAGCACCTTTCGTTCACCAAGGCGGGAGAAGCGCTCTGCATGACGCAGCCCGCGGTCACCTTCCAGGTCCGCCAGCTGGAGGAGCACTTCAATACCCGGCTCTTCGACCGCACCCACGGCCGCATCAGCCTCACGCCCGCCGGCGCCGTGGCGTTCGCGCACGCCGAGCGGATCCTCGCGCTCTCGGCGGAACTCGATTCGGCGCTCCGGGACCTGGGCGGCCAGGTCGCGGGCCCCCTGCTCATCGGCGCGAGCACCACGATCGCCGACTACCTCCTGCCGCAGATCCTCGGCGAATTCCGGGCGGCCCACCCGGGCGTCGCGCCGAGCCTGTTCGTGGGCAATTCCGAGACGGTCCAGGACCGCCTGCGCGACCGCGCCCTGGACATCGGCTTCATCGAGGGCGACACGTACTTGCCGGCGCTGGCGGGCGAGCGGCTGTGCAGCGACGAGCTGCAGGTCGCCTGCGCGCCGGGCCACCCGCTCGCGGGGCGCACGGCGGTGGCCGCCGGCGACCTCGTCGAGCACGCCTACCTCTCGCGCGAGCAGGGCTCCGGCACGCGCGAGGTGATCGACCGCTACCTGGAGCGGGCGGGGATCGAGCCCGGGGCGCTGCAGGTGGTGATGGAAGCGAGCAGCCCCGAGGCGCTCAAGGGGCTCGTGGCCGCGGGCATGGGCTTCGCGATCATGTCGCGGGTCACCGTGGAGAAGGAAGTGCGGCTGGGCCTGCTCGTGCGCATCCCGCTGCAGCCGCCGCTCACGCGGCAGCTGACGGCGGTCTACCCGCGCGAGCGCATCCAGTCGGGCCTCGTGGGGGCCTTCGTGCAGTTCGCCAGGCGGCGGCTCGAGCCCCCCGCGCCAGCGCAGGCGAAAGCCGGGGCGAAGGCGAAGGCCCCCGCGCTCAGCGCGCGGAGTGCCCCGTGAGCTTGACTTCCACCTTGTCCTTCGCGTCGATCGTCGCGTAGTACTGGCGCAGGATCTCGAGGACCTCGGGCCGGCTGAATTCCGCGGGGACCTCGGCGCCCTCGGAGAGCCACTTGCGCAGCTTCGTGCCGGACACCAGCAGCCGGTCGCCCTCGCCGTGCGGGCAGGTGCGGGCCGAGGCCATGCCGCCGCAGCGGTAGCACCAGAACGTCCAGTCGATCTTGAGGGGCTGCGTCTCCAGCGCGTCGCGCGGGATCTCGTCGAAGATGTGGTGCGCGTCGAACGGGCCGTAGTAGCTGCCCACGCCCGCGTGGTCACGCCCGACGATCTGGTGCGAGCAGCCGTAGTTCTGGCGGAAGAGCGCGTGCAGCAGGGCCTCGCGCGGCCCGGCGTATCGCATGTCCAGCGGGTAGCCGGCCTGCACGACGGTCTTGCCGACGAAGTACTGCTCGGAAAGTGCGGCGATCGCGCGCGTGCGCACGTCGGCCGGGATGTCGCCGGGCTTGAGGTTGCCCAGCAGGGAGTGGATCAGCACGCCGTCGCACACCTCGATCGCCACCTTGGCGAGGTACTCGTGCGAGCGGTGCATGGGGTTGCGCGTCTGGAAGGCGGCCACCCGGGACCAGCCCAGGCGCTCGAATTCCGCGCGCGTCTCCGCCGGGGTCATGAAGAGCGAGCCGTAGCGCGCCTTGAAGCCCCCGTCCGAGAGCACCTTCACCGGGCCGGCGAGGTTCACCTCGCCCTGCGCCATCACCATCTGCACGCCGGGGTGCTCGGACTCGGTGGTCCGGAAGACCGAGGCGCACTCGTGCGCCTTGTCGATGGCGTACTTCTCCGTGACGCGCATCGTCGCCAGGAAGGAACCGTCGTCCGGGTCCGCGAGGGCGATCTCGCCGCCCACCGCGAACGCGGCCGCCTGCCCGGCCGTGGCCGACAGGGTGATCGGGATGGGCCAGAAGAGCCCCGAGGTCGTGCGCATGCCGTCGCACACGCCTTCCCAGTCCGCCCGCGTCATGAAGCCGTCGAGCGGCGTGAAGCCGCCGATGCCCAGCATGATGAGGTCGCCCTTCTCGCGCGAGCTCACCACGAGCTTCGGCAGCGACGCCGCGCGCGCGAGTTCCTTCGACAGGGCATCGCCCTGGAGCGCGAGCGGCCGGAGATCCCCTCCGCCGTGCGGTCTGACCAGCGCCATCGTTCCTCCTCCCGTCCTTGGTCCTTGTCCTTGTCCTTCGCCCGGCGGCTTCAGGCCACCGCCTGGTAGTACAGGTTCTGCGGGTGGTTGGCCTCCGCGAAGAAGAACCACCGTTCCGCCATCAGCCCGGCCATCTGCACGAGGATCGCCATGGTAAGGGCCGCCGAGGAGCCTGTCGCCAGGTGCGCCGCGACCAGCAGGACGGGCACGGCGAACGCGAGGACGAGGAACAGCCACTTCACCGAGCGGACGAGCGACATCGCCTGCCCGTGGAAGAACTCCCGCGTGTTGAACGAGCCCGCGGTGAAGCCGCGCGAGATCTGCCGGATGACCGGATGGCGCACGCCCAGGGCCGTCTGCAGCGTGCTCACGGGACGCAGCCGCGCATTGCGCACCAGGGAGGCGCCGCGCGAGGCCGCACCCAGGAGGGTGAGTGCGATGGCCCAGCCGGCGAAGAAGCCGGCCTCCGGCGGGGCGAGCTGCGCCGCCAGGGCCGCCGCCAGCGTGAAGCCCGAGGCGACGCCGAGCAGGATGTAGTTGGCCACGGTGAGCGGGCTGTGCCACTCGCGCAGGAACTTCAGGCACGCGTAGATCATGCCGGTGCACACGAAGAGCGTGAACGCGAGCACCGTCCCGGCCACCCCGAGCACGGCGGAGGCGTCCACCGCCATGCCGCCGGGCAGGCGGGCGAGCACCGGGTTCACGCCGGTGAGGTGGGCCATCCCGTACAGGAACACCGTGCCCATGAAGGCGGGCAGCGCGATCACTTCGCGCGAGAGCCACGAGGTGCGCCACTTGGCGGCCGAGCGCCAGGCGCGCTCCGGCCGGCCGAGGTGGAAGAACGAGGCCACCAGCCCCGCGCCCAGGAGCGCGACCGAGACGGCGGCCGCCGCGCCGTAGAAGCCGCGCGAGGACGCCGGCGGGAGCACGCCCAGCAGCGCATAGGCCTGGTGCGTGAACGTCGCGAGGAACAGGCCCTGGCCCGCGCCGAGCAGCGTCGTGAGCAGGATCACCGAGAAGGCGGGGCGCATGGCGGGCCTACCAGGTGACGGCGTCGTCGAGCGTGGGCTCGCTCTTCGCGGGCCGCGGCTGCTGGCGGTCGACCTTCAGCGGGTTGTCCGCCCGCTCCAGCTCGTCGTCGTGGATGCTCACGCGCGTCTTGCGGCGCGGCAGGTAGTGGTTGGCGGGGTGCGTGCCCCACTCCGGCATCAGCGGGTAGCCCCCCTCCTCGCGGATGGCGCGCGAGACCTCGCTCGCCGGGTCGTGGATGTCGCCGAACAGGCGCGCGGAGGTGGGACAGGCCATCACGCAGGCGGGCTTGCGCTCCGCCGGGGGCAGCGCGGAGTCGTGGATGCGGTCCACGCAAAGCGTGCACTTCTTCATGATGCGGCCCTGGTCGTCCAGCTCGCGCGCCCCGTAAGGGCAGGCCCAGGAGCAGTACTTGCACCCGATGCACTTGTCGTAGTCCACCAGGACGATGCCGTCCTCCTTGCGCTTGTAGGAGGCCCCGGTGGGGCACACCGGGACGCAGGGCGGGTCCTCGCAGTGCAGGCACGACTTCGGGAAGTGCAGGGTCTCGGTCTCGGGAAAGCACCCCACCTCGTACGTCTGCACCCGGTTGAAGAAGGTGCCCGCGTACTGCTCGGCGTAGGCGCGCGTGTCCGGCAGGGGCCCCGCCGCGCCGGAGGTGTTCCACTCCTTGCAGCTCGTGACGCAGGCCTGGCAGCCCACGCACACGTTGAGATCGATGACCAGCGCGAGTTGTGTCATGGCTTGCGGCTCGCGCGGGCGGGCATGGGTCGCGAACCTCGGGAAGACCCCGTGTCTTGGCCGTCTATTACCGCAGCTTGGGGCGCGGACTGTCTATTACCGAAAGGGGGGGGTGAACCTACCCGTTTGGGGGAGGCCGGAGCGGCGGCAAGTCCCGATTTCCTCTAGAATTGATTCCTGATGTTCGACGGGCGCCCCACGCATGGTCGCCCGCGCTACAGACCTTGGAGGGGAAGCAGGGCGTGACCACGAAGAGGAACGGCCCCCATACTGCCGGCTGTACCCCGGGCCCCGCGAGGGACCTCCCGGGCGATCCTTGCGGCGTCGCCGCGAGCGAGGATCTCCACGCCCTCCTGGACAGGGGCCTGAAGGCCATCGTGGCCCTCACCGGCGCCCGAGGCGGCGCCATCCGCATGGTCCCCGTGGCGGGCGGCGCCATGCGCCTGGTCTGCGCCACGGGCCTGCCCGCCGACAGCCTGGCGAGCGAGAGCCTGGTGGACGCCGGCTGCGGCATGTGCGGCGCCGCGCTGCGCACGGACGACGTGCAGGTCGAGGAGTCCTCGCCGCCCTGCGCCCGGCGCATGGGCGTGTTCGCCACCGGGCCCGAGACCGGCCCCATGCTCGCCGTGCCCCTGCACTGCCGCGGCACCACCATCGGCGTGTTCAACCTCTTCTTCGGAAAGGGCGCCCGCCTGCCGTCGGACGTGATGGGGCTCATCGGGCCGGTGTCGGAGATGCTGGACCTGGTGCTGGACAAGGCCCTTTCCGAGCAGGAGCGCCTCCAGTCCACGCTGTCGGCCGAGCGCCAGATGTTCGCGAGCGAGATCCACGACTCCCTCGCGCAGGGCCTCGCCTTCATGCGCATGCGCATGAGCCTGCTGCAGGACGCGATCCGTGCCGGCAACGGCGCCGCCTCGCTCAAGTACTTCCGGGACATCCAGTCCTCGCTGGGCGAGGCCCATGCGGGGCTGCGCCAGCTCATCACCCACTTCCGCCAGCCGCTGGACCGGCACGGCCTCCTGCACGCCCTCGAGACCACCGCGCGCACGTTCCACGACCGCACGGGCGTGTCGCTGCGCATCGAGAACCGGGTCCGGGACCTGAAGCTGCCCCCGGAGCAGGAGGCGCAGGTCTACCAGATCGTCCGCGAGGCCCTGGCCAACGTGATCAAGCACGCCGGCGCCAGCAGCGCGCGGGTGGTGCTGGACCGCTCCGCGGGCTCCCTGCGCGTGAGCGTCGAGGACGACGGGACCGGCGCGCGCCTCGTCCGGGGCCGGCGCGGCGCGGTGGCCGGCGAGCACTACGGCCTGGAGATCATGCGGGAGCGGGCCCGGCGCATCGGCGGGCGGCTGCGCATCGTGAGCGCGCCCGGCAAGGGCACGCAGGTGCGCCTGTCGATCCCGCAGGCGAGTGCGGCGGAGTGAGCCGGCGATGAGCGAGAACCCCATCCGCGTCGTCCTCATCGACGACCACGGCCTGTGCCGGCGCGGGCTCGCGGAGCTGCTGGAGCACCGGGCGGGCATCCGGGTCGTGGGGGCCACGGGCGAGCCGGACGCGGCCCTGCGGCTGCTGCGCGAACTCAAGCCGGACCTGCTCATCATGGACCTGCGCATGCCCGCCATGCACGGCTTCTCGCTGCTCAAGAAGATCCGCGAGGAGGGCATGGAGACCCCGGTCGTCATCCTCACGATGTGCGACTCGCACGACGACCTGGCCAACGCGCTTCGCGCGGGGGTGCGCGGCTACCTGCTCAAGGACATGGACCCGGACGACGTCGTCGACTCGATCCGCCGGGCCCTGAAGGGCGAGCTGGTCGTGGCGCCCGCGATGTCGACCAAGCTCACGCACCTGCTGGGCGCGCCGTCGGGCCGCGAGGAGGGCCGCGCGCTCACCGAGCGCGAGCTCGAGATCCTGGGCTACATCGCCCAGGGCATGAGCAACAAGGGCATCGCCAAGGCGCTCGACATCAGCCACGACACCGTGAAGCTGCACGTGCGCCACATCCTGTCGAAGCTGAACCTCAGCTCCCGCGTCGAGGCCGCGGTGTACGCCGTCGGCCGCAAGTTCTCCGGCTCGGCCCACTAGGCGCCGGTCAGCCGGCCGCCGCCTCCCGGCGGTGGGCCTCGAACCACTCCAGCCGGTCGCGCAGCCGCACGACCTCGCCCACGATGATGAGCGTCGGGGGCTTCAGTCCCGCCGCGTGCGCCTTGTCGGCGAGCGTGGCGAGATCCGCCGTGACCACGCGCTGGGCCTCGGTGGTCGCCTGCTGCACCATCGCCGCGGGCGTGGTCGGGGCGAGACCGTGGGCGACCAGCTCGCGGCACAGCTCGTCGAGGTTCTGGAACCCCATGTAGATCACCACCGTCTGGCGGGGCCGGACGATGGCCGCCCAGTCGACGTTGAGCTCGCCCTCGTAGATGCCCACCTCGGGCATGCCGATGTGGGCCTTGTCGGCAAAGCCGCGCACCGTCTCCACCAGCCAGGCTTCGTCGACATTGCGCGGCGTCTCGATGACCTGCACGCCCATGCTCCATTTGGCCGCGGTCTTGCTCATCAGCAGCGACACGATGGCGCCCGAGAAGCCGACGACCAGCGAGAAGATCATCAGCTGCACGGTGTTGGTGCCGGTGTAGCGGCCCACGCCCAGCAGGCTGGTG
>JAKOWJ010000032.1 GCA_029781595.1 Pseudomonadota bacterium
GCCCAGGTGCGCTGAGGGGCCGTGCGCGCGCTGCTCTTCGCCGCCGTCACGCTGTGCCTCGCGCTGCTGGTGCTGGCGCTGCCGCTGCTGGGCGGCGGCAAGGCGGTCACCTTCGGCCTGGGCGCGGGCGCGGTGCCGCTCTCGGGTTGGCTCGCGGGCGTCTGCGCCACGGGCGCTGCCGCGTTCGCGGCCGTGGCGGCGGTCCTCACCGTCGCCTCGCGCGCCTTCCCGCGCCGCCACTATTCGATCCTGCCGTGGCGCGACTTCGCGGCGTGGACGGCAGTGGGCTGCGCGCTGGCGGCGGCGCTCGCCGCGCTGTGGGAGCAGGCGGGCTACGGCATCGCCTAGGGCGCCCTTTCCGCCGCGCGCCGGCGCCACTATCATGGGCGCATCGCCTCCAAGGTCTTCCTCCCGATGATCCTCGTCGCCGGCCTATTCCTCCTCGCGCTGGGCCTCTTCTCGGGCGCCTTCCTCGTCCTCGTGCCGCTGGGCGTCGTGAACGGCACGGCGAGCCTCACGCTGTGGGTGCTCTTCCCGGCCTTCACGATCGCCGGCTACTTCATGGCCGCGGTGCGCACGGAGCGCGCGGCGCTTCCCGTGCTCTCGCGCGTGGCGGGCTCCATGCTCGTGGTGCTGGCGCTCATCGCGGCGGCGGCGCTCGTGCTGCAGGCCGGCGCCGTGATCGAGCCGCGCGGCGACACCTTCTCGCTGTGGTACGTGCTGGTGATCGGGCTCGTGCTGGGCTCCGCGGGCCTCGCCTCGCACCGCGCGCCCGCCTGAGCCGTGCCGGCGTCGATGGCGCCGCCGGGCGCCGCGCTCTTCTCCGGGCCCGGGTGGCGCGCCCTGGCGATCGCCGAGGCGGACCTTCCCGCGCTGCAGGCCTTCTTCGAGGCCAACCCCGCGTACTGCGAGATCATCGCGGGCGGGCCGCCGGCCGCCGACGAGGCGCGCGAGGAGTGGGGCGCGCGGCCGCCCGAGGACTGGCCGTGGACGGCCCGGCACCTGCTGCGCATCGTCGACGACGCCGGCGCGATGACCGGCGTGGTGGACGTCGTGACGGACCTGCTCGCGCCGGGGGTGCACCACGTGGGCCTGTTCATCGTGGCCACGGCGCGGCACGGCGACGGCACGGCGCGCGCGCTGCTCGAGGCCCTGGTGGCGTGGGCGCGGCGCGACGGCGCGCGCTGGCTGCGGCTCAACGTGGCGGAGGCCAACCCGCGCGCGGCGCGGTTCTGGGCGCGCGAGGGCTTCGTGCCGGTGCGCACGCGCGAGGGCGTCGCCGTGGGCCGGCTCGTGCACCGCATGCACACGATGGTGCGGCCCCTGGACGGCGGCACGCTGGCCGAGTACCTCGCGCTCGTGCCGCGCGACCGGCCGGAAGGCGCGTGAGGGCGGGCGCACGGCGCGCGCCGGCCGCGGCGAAGTCCGCGCAGGCGGGCTACTCCGGCACGCCGCTCGCGAGGAAGCTGGGCATCGGCGCCGGCGCCCGCGTGTGCCTCCTGGGCGCGCCGGAGGGGTTCGAGGCGCTCCTCGCGCCGCTGCCCGAGGGCGTGCGCTTCGCCGCCCGGCCCGGCGCGGGCACGGACCTCGCGCACGCGTTCGTCACGAGCCGCGACGCGCTCGCGCGCGTGCTGCGGGCGTGCCGCGACCGGCTGAGGCCGGAGGTGCCGCTGTGGGTCTCGTGGCCGAAGAAGGCCTCGAAGGTGGCCACCGACGTCACCGAGGACGCCATCCGCGAGCTCGCGCTGCCGATGGGCTGGGTGGACGTGAAGGTCTGCGCGGTGGACGCGACCTGGTCGGGCCTGAAGCTCGTGGTGCGCCGCGAGCTGCGGCCGGCGGGGGGGCCCTAGCCCAGCGCCGCGTTGGCGAGGCGCAGGCGCTCGGCCACCGCGCGCAGCAGCGCGACGGCGAAGGCGGGCTGCGCGGCCACGGCCACCACGAGCGCGGCGCGGTCGATGGCGAGCAGCTCGCACTCGACGTGCGCGATCGCCGAGGCCGATCGCGGCGACTGGTCCACCACCGCCATCTCGCCGAAGGTGCCGCCGGGGCCCACGGCCGCCACGAGCTTGTCGCGCACGCCGATGGCCACGGTGCCGGACTTCACCACGTAGAAGCAGGTGCCCGTCTGGCCCTCACGC
>JAKOWJ010000041.1 GCA_029781595.1 Pseudomonadota bacterium
CACGTGAGATCCTTGTCCAGGCGGTAGAAGCCCCAGCCGTGCGTCGCGCGCCCCGCGCGCCACTCGCCGTCGACCCACAGCCCGCGGCGATCCCCGTTCACCTGGCTGGAGCGGGAGGTCAGGAAGTTGGCCTGCACGCGGTGCGTGGCGGTGGCGTGGCGCAGCGACACCTGCGCGGCGTCGCTGTCGAGGTAGTCCGCAGGCGAGGCGGGCTGGTCGGAGAGCGTCACGCCGTCGGCGCGGGCGGCGCGCGCGGCCGCGACCCAGTCGCCGAAGCCCTGCTGCACGCCGGCGATCGTGAGGTTGCCCGCCAGCGGATGGAAGGCCGACACCGGGTAGCCGAGCATGCGGCCGGGCTCGCCGGTGCTCGCGAGCCACTGCGTCTTCGAGGCCGTGTCCACCCACTCCGTGGCGGCGCCGCGCGTCACGACCGAGGGCACGAACACGCGGGAAGCCTCGCGCATCGCCTGCGGGCCCAGGGGCGTCATGACGCCCAGCTCGTTGTTGACGAGCCAGCCCTCGCCCATGGGCAGCGCTCGCTGGCGCAGCGTCGCGGTGCCGCGCCCCTCGTCGCGCGCATAGCCCGCGTCCACGGAGAGCGTGCCGTGGTTGGGCGTCTCGATCACCCCGGAGACGCTGGCGCCCGCGGACACGCCGCCATCCCCGAAAGGCAGCCGCCCCAGGCGGGTCTCGAGCCGCAGGTAGCGCGGCCAGCCCTCGGCGTCGTAATGGCGCGCCGCCTCCTCTTCCTCGGAAGGCAGCGGGGCGAGGCCCTCGATGAGCTTGTCCTCGTAGACGGGCTCGGCGGGCTTGGCCACCTTGGCTGGCGGGGCCGCGACCAGGCGCACCTGCGCGGCGACGGAAAGGGGGACGCCGGACGCGGCGACGGCGACCGCCGCCGCGATCAGGGCGCGAATCGCAGGTCCAGGGTTTGGCGGCTCTCGCCCCATTCCACGGTGCCCTTGACGGTGAGCGGATAGCGGATGGCCGGCGGCGCGGCCTTGCCCTCTGCCACGGGCCGCAGGGGGATGTCGCGGCGCATGCCGGGCAGGATCGGGTCGGTCTCCGGCGCGAGCTCGAGGGAGGCGCCCGTCGCGTCGATGCCCGTGAGGAAGCCGTCCAGGCGGCCGTGCGCGTTGCCCGAGTTGGTGACGGTGAGCACGGGCAGCTTCATGCCCTCGCGCGCCTGCACGCCGCCCGGGGCGATGGTGAGCTTCGGCGCCGCGTCGCCGACGCGCACGTAGACGATGACCCCGATGCGCCCCGCGACCGGGAAGCTCAGGTTCTCGCGCTGGAACTTGGCGGTGTCCAGCCCCTCGACCATCAGCGCGAAGCGGCACTCGCGCGCCGGCGTGCCCGGCGGGGGCGTCACCTCGAAGCGGAACCGGTACTTGGCGTTGGGGGCGATCGTGAGCTCGCGCCGCTCGAGCGCCACCCACGGCCGGCAACTGTCGGGCGCCAGCGCGTCGCTGAACCTGACGGAGTAGTCCTTCTGGAATTCCCAGTCGTTCGTGTAGAGGCGGTAGCGTCCCGTCTCCAGGCCCACGTGGTGCAGCTCGAGCACCTCGCGGTGCGCCTGCCCGGGCACCGCGGCGAAGCTGAATCGCGAGGGCGAGAGGAAGACCGCGAACCCCTCGGCGTGCGCCATCGCCGGCAGGCACGCGGCGCCGACGGCCCACGCCGTGGCGAGGAGGCGGGACACGGCGGTCGGCAGGGTCGGTCTCATGGGGCTACGGAGAGTCGAGTTCGAAGTGGAAGGCGAGTGGCCGCGCGTCGTCGGTGAGCGTGCGGGCGTCGGTCCAGAGCCTCACCTCGAGGGTGTCGGCCAGCACCGGGCCCGGAATCGTCCCCGAGAATACCAGCGCCCGCTCGCCCGAGACGAGCCGCCCGCCCAGCAGGCGCCCGCGCGATTCCCACTGCGCGTGGATCGGCCCGCCGGCATCCAGGGGCAGCGCCATGTAGATGCGCCCGGCCCGTCCGGCCCATGCGCGCGTGTCGATGCGCGCCTCGACGCGCACCGCCATCTCGAGGCGGTTGATGCCCGTGCGCAGCGAGCCCTTGGCCCACTGCCAGTGGGCGGCCGGCGGGATCACCTGGCTCGCGGAGTCGTCGAGCCGAACCGTCTCGGCCGCGCACGGCGCCACCGCCAGCGCGGCCAGGATCGCCGCGGCAAGACGCCGTCGCCACGGCCGGCCCGCGCGATCGCGCCTCATGGCGTGAACAGCGTGTAGGTCACGCGACCGGTGTAGGTGCCGGAGGCGCGGATGGCGGAGTTGGCGTAGGAGAAGGTGTGGCAGTTCTCCCGCATCGTGCCCTGCGCCACGCTCGTGAGGAACTGCGTGCCGCCCGCGAACGTGCCCGCCGGGATCGACGTCGGGTTCGGGTCCCCCCCCAGCGCCGAGACGGTCCAGCTGATCTCCGAGAACGGGATGGTGTCGCCGCTCCCGTTCACGAGGTCCGTCGGGGAGGTCACCTGCAATGTCGCATTGGCGGGGTCGGCGTTGACCCGCCGCTGGTAGGCCGCGCCCACGTAGACCTGCGCTGGCGGCGAGCACACGGTGAACCCGTCGTACGGGCTCGCCGACTGCGTGCTGTTGCTGGTCATCGCCTGCGGGGCGCCGTTGCCGAGCTGGGCGGCCGGCACCGTGAGGCTCACGGTGTTGATGGTGCCGTTGTTCTGCCAGAGGGCCGCCGAGCCGTTGCCCACCATCATGAAGACGCGGCGGGGGTTGTTCGTGCCCAGGCCCGTGAGGATCCACCCCTGGGCCGCCAGCGGCGCGACGCAGGCCGCGGCGGCGCACAGGGCGCCGAGGCGGCGGCGGATTCGCGAGGCGTGAAACATGACCCTATCCCGGTCGGTGGCGACGGCTGTTTCCGGTCCCGGCTAGCCGGGGTGCCGCCATTGTGTCACCGCGGGCGCCGGATTGGCGACCCGCGGCGGGGAGCGACGCGGCGCCGCCTCAGGGCATCGTCACCGTGTAGGTCACGCGGCTGTTGTTCGCGTTCACGCCACCGTACGTGCCGGGCGGGACGACCGCCGCGTTGGCGTACGCGAAGGACCAGTTGGCGGTGCGGTCGGTGACCTTCGTGCCGATGTTCGGCGTGATCGCCACGTTGGCGGAGACGCCGCCGTCGACCAGCGCGGCCGGGTGGGCCAGGTTGGCGTTGTCGGAGGTCCCGGTGATCTGCGCGAAGGAGATCGAGTCGCCGGCGCCGTTGCTCAGGGCGCCCGCGGTCGTGGCGTTCAGCGTGATGTTGCCGTTGTTGCCGACCACGCGGACGGCCACGGGCGAGCCCGTGAAGGCGACCGGGGTCGCGTCGCCGACGTTGGCGGCGGGCACCGTGGCGCTCAGCGCGTCCACCGTGCCGTTGTTCGTGAAGTACGCGCCCGTGCCGACCTGGAGGAACAGCACCTTCGGGATGGTGATGGCGAAGTCCAGGCGTGCCTGGGCACCCGGGGCGGAGGTCGAGGCACCCGTCACGAAGTTGGATTCGGCCGAGGCAAGCAGCGGCGCGGCGAGCGCGACGGCGAGGGCGGCGGTGAGGGTGGTCGTCTTGAAGTTCGCGTTCATCGTGTCACTCCTGACTGATAAGGGTCGGCGCTTCTGGTCCGCGGCTTCCTGCCGCCCCGTGGCGCTGCCGGCTCCATGGCCGTTCTTGTACGGTTCCATTAAACCCCTCCAGGCGTGGGTTTTCTGTGACTCTCATCACACGGGAACCC
>JAKOWJ010000080.1 GCA_029781595.1 Pseudomonadota bacterium
TTCAGGGCAATGACGAACTTGAAGCGGACCACGACCTCGTCGGCCACGGTGTCGGTGTCGGACCACGCGCCCTCGCCGATGCGGAAGGCCAGCCGCCGGATCGGGAATTGTCCCTCGACGACGCG
This sequence comes from Pseudomonadota bacterium, assembly GCA_029781595.1. GTDB lineage: Bacteria > Pseudomonadota > Gammaproteobacteria > Burkholderiales > Usitatibacteraceae > FEB-7. The sequence continues at coordinate 126 of JAKOWJ010000080.1, forward strand.
AAGGCCGCCGGCGTCGGACAGGGTGAAGGGGGCGCTGATCGTGCGGCTGGTGCCCTTGATCGTGAGCGGGCCGGTCGCCACGAACCGGCCGGGACCAGTGGCCTTGACGTCGGTCGCCTCGAACCGCGCCTTGGGAAAGGCCGGCACGTCGAGCCAGGGCTTGCGCCTGGCCTCGGTCTCGCCCTCGGGGTTGCCCAGGTCGATGGAGGCGAGGTCGACCTCGAACGCGGCCTTCGTCTCGCCCGGCCGGGCGGGGTCGAACGCCACCGTCGCGCGGAAGTCGCGGAAGCGCCCCTCCACCGGCACGTTCATCTGGCGGAAGGCGAAGCGGACCTGGCTGCGCCCGGTGTCGACAAGCGCCGGTTCGGCGGCGCTAGCCGAATCGGGCAGGGCGGCCATCGCCGCGACGACGAGGAGGGTCCGGACATTCATGGGCGGCTCCTGGGAGAGAGGAAGGGAAGCATCCGGGACAGCACGTCGTCGCGGTCCACCACGTGGTGCTTCACGGCCGCCGCGGCGTGCAGGGCCGCCAGGGCGCCGAGGGAATACGCAAGCCAGACATGTGCGAGCTTGAGCGCGGCCGCGAGTTCCCGGTTCTTCGGCAGCAGGTCGGGCAGGGGCAGCACGCCGAGGTAGACGGTCTGGAAGCCGGCCGCGGAACTGTAGAGCCACCCGGCGAGGGGCGCAGCGAAGAAGCAGAGGTAGAGCAGGTGGTGCGTGCCGGCAGCGGCGTGCCGCTCCCAGGCGCGCATGCCGGCGGGCAGGGGAGGCGCCGGGTGGCGCAGCCGCCACAGCAAGCGAAGCGCCGCGAGGGCGAAGACCGTGACGCCCGCCCACTTGTGCCACGAGAAATAGCGCAGTTTCGCCGGGGAGAGGGCCAGGTCCACCATGTAGAGGCCCAGGGCGAGGTTGCCGGCGATGAGCACGGCCAGGACCCAGTGCAGGCCGATCGCGGTCCCGGTATACGCCCAGGGCCGGCGGTCGCGGCGCTCGGCTTCGGGCAGGTCGGGGGGGGCGTTGGACATGGGTGGGTGCGTTCTAGCACGAACCGGCGCAGGCGTTCCGGCAGGGCCGCGGTCACCCGCCGGCGATCCGAAGCGGAAACGATTGGGTAAACAGGCCGGAATGCGGTTAGCATCCCGCGGAACCGGGGGCGGCTGTTACGGTCCCGGTGGCGGGAACCCGGGACCACATTTCCAAGGAGCGATCAAATGAGGCGTCTGGCAATCCTGGCAGCGGCCGTGGGGACGGCGCTGGCGGCCGCCGGGCAGGCGGCGTGGGCCCGTTGCGACCTGGACGGCGAGCGGACCCAGTCCGTGTACCTGTCCTCCGGCAGCCGCGACATCGAGCGGTGGGAGTCGGTCTACGGCGTCATCCACCGGAGCACGCTGCCCAACGGCTTCGTGATCGGGGTGAAGCTGGACCCGGTGGCGGCCCGGGACTACCGCGAAATGATGGCCAGGGCGCCGTGGCCGGCCATGGACGAGCTGGTCCGCGTCACGCTGTACGACCTGAGCGGCGCCGAGCCCAAGACGATCGCGTCGACCACGAGCGGCGCCAACTCCCTGCAGCGCTTCGGTCTCGGCGGCGTGGCCGGGGTCAAGGGCCTGCCGGATCCCCCCGTGACGCTGTGGCTGCACAAGGCCGTGTGCGTGAAGGCGGGGGACGTGGCCGACCTGGCGCGGTAGCAGGGCCCTGGACGCTTCGGCGCGGTGCGTGGACGGGTCCAGGTCGATGTGTTTACATAATACAAATTATGCGCACATCGGATGGGGGCGCCGGGGGCGGGATATTCAAGCAGACATTGCTTATGAACATGTAGATACAGCGCATTTCTCATGTATCAGTGGAAGTCGTGGCTCGTCGTCCTGAGCTCGCCCAGGAGTTCACTCAAGTCCTCGAAGCGGCCGGCCAGCACGTGCACCACCAGGCCTTCCTTCTGCACCTTGCCTCCAACCGCCAGGAGCCTCGCGCCCAGGATCTGGCGGCGGTTGCGCTCGACGACGTCGTTCCAGACCACGAGGTTCACGTAGCCGGTCTCGTCCTCCAGCGTCACGAAGAGCACGCCGCTCGCCGTGGCCGGCCGCTGCCGGCAAGTGACGATGCCGGAGGTGCGGATCCACTGGCCGTGGCGGGCGCCGGCGACCTCCTCGGCCGTTCGCAGCCCCCGCCGGCGCAGCCGCCCCCGGAGAATGGCGAGCGGATGCCGGCGCAACGTGAGCCCCAGGGAGGCGTAGTCGCCCGTGACCTCCTGGCCCTCGGTGGGCGCAGCCAGTGCCGGACGCGCCTGCTCGAGGCCTGCCGGGAGCGCAAGGCGCGTGGCGGCATCCACGGACAGCGTCTCCCAGAGGGCCTCGCGCCGGTGCCCGGCGAGGTTCGCCAGGGCGTCCGCCCGGGCCAGGTCCGCAAGATCGGCCTTCTCCAGGCCGGCGCGACGGGCCAGGTCATCCACGGAGCGGAAAACGCTTTTATTTCTTGCTGATACGACTCTTTCAGCAGAATCCACTTTAAGTCCTGAAATGCGCCCCAGCCCCAGCCGGATGGCCGGCGCGCCGCCCGCGCCGGGCTCCAGGGTGCTCTCGACTTCGCTCGCCATCACGTCCACCGGCCGGACCTCGACCCCGTGCCGGCGGGCGTCCTGCACGATCTGGGACGGGCTGTAGAAACCCAGGGGCTGGCTGTTCAGCAGCGCGCAGGCGAAGGCGGCCGGCTCGTGGCGCTTGAGCCAGCAGGAGACGTAGACCAGCAGGGCGAAGCTGGCCGCGTGGGATTCCGGGAAGCCGTACTCGCCAAAGCCTTGAATCTGCTGGTATATCTGCTCGGCAAAGGCCTGCGTGTAGCCGCGCTCCCGCATGCCCTTCACCAGCTTGTCGCGGAAGGGCTCGATCCCGCCGCGCCGGCGCCAGGCGGCCATGGCGCGCCGCAGCTGGTCCGCCTCCCCGGGGGTGAAGCCCGCGGCCACGACCGCGAGCTGCATCACCTGCTCCTGGAAGATGGACACGCCCAGGGTGCGCTCCAGCACCCCCCGCACGGCCTCGCTGGGATAGGTGACCGCCTCCAGCCCCTGCCGGCGCCGCAGGTAGGGGTGCACCATGCCGCCCATGATCGGGCCGGGGCGGACGATCGCCACCTCGATCACCAGATCGTAGAAGCAGGCGGGCTTGAGCCTCGGCAGCATGGACATCTGCGCGCGGGACTCGATCTGGAAGACGCCGACGGTGTCCGCGCGCTGCACCATCTCGTAGACGGCCGGGTCCTCGGGGGGGATGCCCGCCACGTCGAGGGCCGTGCCGCGGTAGCCGTTGACGAGGTCCAGGGCCCGGCGGATGCACGAGAGCATTCCCAGCCCCAGCACGTCCACCTTGAGCAGGCCCAGGGCGTCCAGGTCGTCCTTGTCCCACTGGATGACGGTTCGCTCCGGCATGGTGGCGTTCTCCACCGGCACCAGGCGCGACAGGCGCCGGTCGTCGATCACGAAGCCGCCGGGGTGCTGGGAGAGGTGCCGGGGGAACCCCACCAGCTCCGAGGTGAGCTCCACCACCTGGCGGACGAGGCGGTTGGCCGGGTCGAACCCCGCCTCCGCGAGGCGCGTCTTCAGGGTCTCGCGGTCGTCCCACCAGGACAGGGACTTGGCGAGCAGGTCCACCTGGTCCAGCGACAGGCCCAGGGCCTTGCCGACGTCGCGCAGGGCGCTGCGCGGCTGGTAGGTGATGACCACCGCGGTGAGGGCGGCGCGTTCGCGGCCGTACTTGGCGTAGAGGTACTGGATCACCTCCTCGCGCCGCTGGTGCTCGAAGTCGACGTCGATGTCCGGAGGCTCGTTGCGCTCCCGGGAGATGAAGCGCTCGAAGAGGACGGCCATGCGGCCCGGGTCCACCTCCGTGATGCCCAGGCAGAAGCAGACGGCGGAGTTGGCGGCCGACCCCCTGCCCTGGCACAGGATGCCGCGGCCGCGGGCGAAGACGACGATGTCGTGCACCGTCAGGAAGAAGGGCTCGTAGCCCATCTCGGCGATGAGCGCGAGCTCGTGCTCGACGGTGGCCACGACGGCGGCCGGCGGCCCGGCCGGGTAGCGGCGCGCGAGGCCCTCGACGGCCAGGTGGCGCAGGTGCGAGGCGGGCGTCTGGCCGGCGGGCACCAGCTCGCGCGGGTATTCGTAGCGGATCTCGTCCAGCGAGAAGGCGCAGCGCGCGGCCACGTCCCCCGTGGCGGCCAGGAGCGCCGGCGGGTACAGCGCGGCGAGCCGCCCGATGGGGCGCAGGTAGCGCTCCGCGTTGGGCTGCAGGCGGCGCCCGGCCTGCGCGAGCGGGGTGCGCAGGCGGATGGCCGTGAGGACGTCCTGCAGGCGCTTGCGGCGCCGGCGGTGCATGTGCACGTCGCCGGCGGCGACGGCGGGCAGGCCGAGCTCGCCCGCCAGGCACAGGAGCGAGGCGAGGCGAGTCCCGTCGTCGGCGCCCTTGTGCAGCTCGACCGCGACCCAGGCGCGGCCCGGGAAGCGCGAGGCGAGCCAGGCGCCCTCCTCCCGCGCCGGCTCGGCCCCCGGCAGCCAGAGCGCGAGCAGGCCCGGCGTGCCTTCGGGGAATCCCCCGCGGTCGAGGCGGTACTCGCCCTTGGGCGCGGCGCGGCGCGCGCGCGTGATCAGCTCGCAGAGGGACTCGTAGCCGGCCAGCGACTGCGCGAGCAGGACGAGGCGCAGCCCGCAGGCGAGGCGCAGCTCGCAGCCGACCAGGAGGCGGATGCCGGCCTTCTTCGCCGCGAGGTGCGCGCGGACGACGCCCGAGACGGAGCACTCGTCGGTGAGGGCGAGGGCCGCGTAGCCGAGCTGGGCGGCGCGGTGCACGAGCTCCTCGGGGTCCGAGGCGCCCCGCAGGAAGGAGTAGTTGGAGACGCAGTGCAGCTCCGCGTAGCCCGGCACCATGGTCGGCCGGCCCTCACGCGAAGACGCCGTGCAGGTACCAGGCGCCGGGCTCGCGCCGCTCCCGGTAGACCCAGACCATCTCGCCGGCCGGGTTGGTGGCCACGAAGTAGTCGCGGCAGACGGGCTCGCCGTCCCACCAGCCCGTCTCGATGCGCTCGGGGCCGGCCACCAGGCTCAGCGCGCCCTGCAGGGTGGGCCCGCCCTCGCCCGCCACCAGGCGCACGGGCCGGTGCAGGAGCCAGGCCGGACGGGCGCCGCCCTCGAAGCGGCGCGCGGCGGCCGGCGGGCTCTTCCAGCCGCGCTCGGGACGGTGGTCGTCGGCGAGCGCGATGCCGAAGACGCGCCCCGGCCCCAGGCGGGCGGCGAGCCGCTCGACGAGCCGGGCGCGGCCCACAGCCCGCTCCTGCCGGCCCGGGAGCCAGGTGCCTTCCCGCGGCGCGTAGGGCAGCAGGCGCTCGGCCGAGAGCGACAGGGCGATGGTGGGCCCCGGGAGCGCGAGCCGGCCCAGCTTCTCGCGCGCGATGCCGAGGATGAACTCCGCCTCCCGCTCGGGCGAGGCGAAGGCGAGCGGGACGCGCGTGGCGCCCTCCCGGCCGTGGGCCAGGCGAAGCAGCAGCTCCTGCACGCCGGCCCCGTGGCCGCGCAGCGTGCCCTCCATCTCGGCCAGAAGCCGGCGCAGCGGGAAGAGGATGGCCTCGACGCCGTCGGCGGGCGCGGGCAGCTCCAGGCGCGCGCGGTAGCGCGCGGGCGGGGCGTGGGCGACGCGCGGATCGGGCGCGCGCCCCACGAGGCGGTCGAGCTGCTCCAGCGCCTCGGGACCGAAGCGGCGCGAAAAGCCCCCGCGGGGGAGCGCGAGCGCGTCCTTCATTCGCAGCAGGCCGAGGTCGGCCAGCAGGGTGAGCGTGCGCCCGGGCCACTCGAGCAGGAAGAGCGGCAGCTCGGCGAGGCGGGCGGGCAGCTCGGGAAGCTGCGTGCAGCTGCGCACGGCCACGCCCCTCGCCTCGGCCCGGGCGAAGACCCGTGCGGCGAGCGGCGTGGGGGCGATGCCCAGCGTGGCCCGCAGGCCCAGGCCGCGCACCCCGTCGCGGACGGCGGCCAGCAGCTTCGCGAGCCCGCCGAAGAGGCGAAGGCTCGCCTCCACCTCGAGGAGCAGGCCCGTCGGCTCGAGGCACACCGCGGGCGTGAACTGCGCGGCCCAGCCGGCCAGGCGCTCGAGCGCCTCGCGCTCGGCGGCCTCGTCGCGCTCGACGCAGCGCAGGTCGGAAACGAGAGCGCGCGCCGCGGCGACGGCCATGCCCTCTCGCACCCCTGCCTCGCTCGCCGCCTGGCTGGCGCAGGCCACGAAGGGGCGCTGGGCCGGGCCTTCGGTCACGACCAGGGGCAGCGGCGCCTGCTGCGCGCGCGCCACGAGCTGCAGGGGCAATGCGGGCAACTCCAGCGCGACCCACAGCATGGCGGTGGGCCTCAGGCCCGCGCTTGGCTGGCGGGGCGGGACCTGCCGGCGGGCAGCAGGAAGGGCTGGGCGCCCGGCTCGCCCGCGGGCGCCTCGCGCCGGGCGGGACGGCCTTGCGGGCGCGCGCCCAGGCGGATGGCCAGGGGATGCACGAGCGGCGGGCCGCGGCGCTTGGGCAGGCGCACGCGAAGCAAGCCCTCGTGGCTTTCGACGAGGACGCGAAGGGGCGCGGGCGAGGCCTGGGCCAGCGCGCTCGACGGACGGAAGAGTACGGCCAGCGTGCGCCCGGCCTCGGCGGCCATCTGCAGGCGGCGCAGCCACGGGTAGCCGGTGCGCTCGGGCAGCCAGAAAAGAGCCGCCCCGCAGGCGCCCGAGCGCAGCGCCTGGTCGGCGGACCAGAGCGCCTCTTCGGGCGAGGCGGGGCGGACCACCAGGCAAGCTTCGAGCGGCACGCCGGCCAGGGCCAGCGCCGGGGCGTACGGCAGGTGCGGCGGGTCGATCCAGGCGACGGCCCGGCCCTCCTCGGCCACGGCGCGCAGCGCGCCGAAGAGCAGGGAGAGCTCGCCGTGGCCCGCGCCGTCGTGCAGGAGCTCGACCAGGCCGGCGCGCGGCCAGCCGCCCCCGGGCAGCTCGAGATCCAGGCGCGGGTGGCCGGAGGGGATGCCGGGGGGCGCCGCGCGATCGACCTCGCCGGCACGCCAGACGCCGGGCAGGCTCGCGGGGTCGACGACGGCGCTCACAGGCGGTGGACGCGGCGCGGGCCTGCCGAGGGGGCGGGCGCCATGAGGTTGCGGATGACCCCCACGCCGATGCCCTCGATCTCGAGCGCGTCGCGCGTGAGGTCGAGGTGGAGGGTCTGGTAATCCGGGTTGGCGGGGATGAGCTCGGCCTTGGTGCCGCGCAGGCGCAGGCGCTTCACCGTGACGTCGTTGCCCAGCCGGGCCACGACGAGCTGGCCGTTTCTCGCCTCGCGGGTGCGGTGCACGACGAGCCAGTCGCCGTCGAGGATGCCCTCGTCGCGCATGCTCAGGCCCCGCACCTGCAGCAGGTAGTCGGCGCGCGGGTTGAAGAGCGAGGGATCGACGGGATAGCGGCCCAGGACGTTCTCGATGGCGAGCACGGGGCTGCCTGCGGCGACGCGGCCCACCAGGGGCAGGCCGTCCTCCTCCAGCAGGCGGATGCCGCGGGCGGCGTTGGGCACGAGCTCGATCGCCCCCTTGGTCGCGAGCGCCAGCAGGTGCTTCTGCACGCCGTTGGTGGAGCCGAGCTCGAAGGCGCGGGCGAGCTCCGGGCGCGTGGGCGGGCGCCCCTCCTCCCGCAGGTGGCGGCGGATGAAGTCGAGGATCTCGGCTTGCCGGGCGGTGAGTTCGCGCATGGTGAAAACATTATCACTACCCCTTCCCGGCGCGCAAGCCCCCCTGCCCGCGCGCCGGGCGCGCAACCCGATGGCTTACAATCCGACGCTCATGCGCCCCCCGCACGACGACAAGCTCCGGTCCGCCACGGCCACGGAGCGCGGCACTTGAGCCGCAGCCTCTTCCGGCAGGAAGCGATCGACGCCCAGCGCGAGAAGTACCTGGGCGAGACCACGCTCGCCCGGCCGGTGGCCTACTGGGTCTACACCCTCCTCGCCGCGGCAATCGCCCTGGTGCTGCTCGCCGTGGCCATCTGGGGCCAGTACACGCGCCGCGAGCGCGTCGAGGGCTACCTCGCCCTGGACGTGGGCGCCGCCCGCGTGCTCATCCCCGACGCCGGGCGCGTCTCCGAGCTCCTCATCAAGGAAGGCGACGAGGTGAAGGCCGGCGCCCCGATCGCCACCATCACCTACGACCGCTCCACCGCCGCCACCTCCACCGCCGAGCTCACCAGCCGCCGTCTGCTGCTGGAGCGCGAGCAGGCGCAGACGGCCGAGCTGGGCGAGCAGCAGCTCACGCAGGTGCGAAAGCGCGTGGTGGACCTCCAGAGCGAGCTCTCCCAGGCCGACCGCGAGATCAAGCTGCAGGAGTCGCGCGTGAAGAGCGCCCGGGAGCAGGCCCGGCGCTTCCAGCAGCTGGCCTCGGAGAAGTTCGTGTCCGACCTCGTGGCCAAGCAGAAGCAGGACGACGTGACCGACCAGGAGATCAAGCTGCAGGCGCTGCGCCGCACGCGGGCCCAGGTGTCCCGGGACCTCTCGGCCGCCAAGCTCGAGGAGCCGACGATCCGCCTGCGCACCAGCGGCCAGGTGGACCAGGTCGCCCGGCAGATCTCGGAGGTCCAGGAGAGCCTCGCCGGGGCCGAGGCCAAGCGCGAGACCGTGATCAAGGCCCCGATGAGCGGCATCGTGACCAACATCGCCGTCGTGAAGGGGCAGTCCGTGCCCGCCGACACGCCCCTGGCCACCGTGCTGCCCAGCGGCAGCGGCCTGCACGCCGAGCTGATGGTGCCCTCGCGCGCCATCGGCTTCATCGCCAAGGGCCAGCAGGTGGTGCTGCGCTATGAGGCCTTCCCCTACGAGCGCTTCGGCCTGTACCACGGCACGGTCGAGGAGATCAGCCGCAACGTGTGGTCTCCCGGCGAGCGGATCGGCCCGCTGACGGTGCGCGAGCCCGTCTACCGCCTCGACGTGAAGCTCGAGCGCCAGACGGTCTCCGCGCTCGGCAAGGACATCGCGCTGCGGCCGGGCATGCTGGTGAACGCCGACGTCCTCCTGGAGCGGCGCACCCTCCTGGAGTGGCTCTTCGAGCCGGTGCTGCAGCTGCGGGGGCGGCTCTGATGGGGCTCTTCGGCCGGCGCGTGCCGGTGATCCTGCAGAGCGAGGCGCCCGAGTGCGGCATCGCGTGCCTGGCGATGGTGGCCTCGCACCACGGCTACCTCACGGACCTGTCGGCGATGCGCCTTCGCCTGTCGCCGTCCCTCAAGGGCGTCACGCTCAAGAACCTCTCGCACATCGCCGAGGGCATGGGGCTCACCGCCCGCGGCGTGCAGGCCCCGCTCGAGGCGCTCGGCAAGCTGCACCTGCCGGCGGTGCTGCACTGGGACATGAACCACTTCGTGGTGCTGGTCGCGGTGAGGGGCCGGCGCCTGGTGGTGCACGACCCCTCGCGCGGCCGCCGGGTGATGGCGATCGAGGACGCCTCGCGCCACTACACGGGCGTGGCCATGGAGTTCACGCCCGCCGCGAGCTTCCGGCCGCGCGACGAGCGCGAGAAGGTGAGCGCCACGCAGCTGCTGGGGGTGGCCCGCGGGCTCAAGGGGACCCTGGCGCAGATCCTGGTGCTCTCGCTCGCGCTCGAGGTGTTCGCGATCGCGATGCCGTTCTTCCTGCAGATGGTGGTCGACCGGGTCATCGTCGGGCGCGACCGCGACCTGCTCACCGTGCTGGGGGTGGGCTTCGGCGCCCTGGTGGTCATCACCGTCGCCGTCACGGCCGTGCGGGCGTGGGTGAGCGTGTACCTGTCCACCAACCTCAACCTGCGGCTGCTCTCGACGCTCTTCTCGCACCTCGTGCGGCTGCCGCTCGCGTGGTTCGAGAAGCGCAACATCGGCGACATCGTCTCGAAGTTCCGGAGCGTGGACGCGGTGCAGCGCACGCTGACCACGACGTTCGTCGAGACCGTGGTGGACGGGATCATGGTCGTGCTCACGCTCGTGGTGATGGGGTGGTACAGCCTCACGCTCACGGCGGTGGTGATCGGCGCCGCCGTGCTCTACGTGGCCGCCCGCTGGATCCTCTACTACCCGCAGCGCTACGCCACCGACGAGCAGCTCTCGCACGAGGCCAAGAGCGGCACGCACTTCATCGAGACGCTGCGCGGGATGATGGCGATCAAGCTCAACCTGCGCGAGAACGAGCGGCGATCGGCCTACCAGAACCTGGTGGTGGACCAGATCAATGCCGGCGTGAAGGTGCAGAACGTGGGCATCGCGCAGCGCGCCGCGAGCGCCCTCATCTTCGGCCTGGAGAACGTGGCGGTCATCTGGCTGGGCGCCCTGGCTGTGATGGAGGGGCGCTTTTCCGTCGGGATGCTCTACGCCTTCATCGGCTTCAAGCTGGTGTTCCTCGGCCGCGTGAACGCGCTCGTGGAGAAGTGGAACGACTTCCGGATGCTGGACCTGCACGCCGAGCGGATCGCGGACATCGCGCTGGCGGAGGAGGAGCCGGCCAACCCGGCCCTTCCCGGCGAGGCCGTCGGAACCACCGCGATCGAGGCGAAGGGCCTGAGCTACGCGTACGGTCCGGAAGGATTCGTCTTCCGCGGAGTGGACTTCTCGGTTTCTCCGGGCGAGACGGTGGCGATCGTGGGGCCGTCCGGCTGCGGCAAGACGACGCTGATCAAGGTGCTGGTGGGCCTGCTCGCGCCGACCGAAGGGGCCGTCCTCGTGAACGGGCGAAACCTGAAGGACTGGGACCTGGCGCAGTACCGGCGCCGCATCGGCGCGGTGATGCAGGACGATCAGCTGTTCGTGGGAACGATCGAGGACAACATCAGCTTCTTCGACCCGGAGCACGATCCCGAGCGGGTGCGCGAGTGCGCGCGCCTGGCGCGGATCGACGCCGACGTCTCCGCCATGCCCATGGGCTACAACACGATCGTCGGCTCGCTGGGAGCCGCGCTATCGGGGGGGCAGAGGCAGCGGGTGTTGCTGGCTAGGGCTTTGTACAGGAAGCCGCAGGTGCTCTTTCTTGATGAGGCGTTTGATCAACTGGACATTGACCTGGAAAGGCAAATTTCGCGATCACTGATAGGTTCAGAGATATCGCTGATTGTCGTTAGCCACCGGCCCGAGTCTATGTCGGATCGATATCGCGTAATTCGGCTCGGCAGCGAAAGTCGCACGGTAGATGCGTAGCGATAGGATCGCCTAGGCAAAAACCACGTCGCCGATCCCGCCGCCGACCAGGGCCAGTTGCAGGTCGTTCAGTTCCTGGATTTCCTTGCGGGAGGCCTCTTGGACGGCTTCTTCCACGACGGCCAGTTCGTTCTTCGCGATTTCCATGGTTCGGGTTCCCCTTCTAGAAAGATCAGATTGAAAAGAGACGGCACAAGCAATTTCTTGTCACACAGTCGCTACGAGAGTCCGATTTGCCTTCCCTGTGCGATTCAAATAAAACAATAAAAACCATATAGTTAAGACGTGGCCGACGTCCCGACGCACGGTCGATTCCTGTGGATTGCGCGACAATGCGCACCTCCGACAGAAAAGTCGGGCAGCTACAGGACGTAGCATGTGCGCTGGCCAAATTTCGGCCTGTGTGCGGTCTCGGTACTACCCTAGTCTTTGCTACCGAGCCACATCTAGTCTTGACAAGTGTGTGAGGTAATCACACTCTGTTGAAGCATAAATGAATTGCTTTATGAAAACAACGACTTGTGAACAGCCCTGCCGCCAGTGATCTTGCCTTTCTCGCTCGGGAAGGAATCGACCCGAATGACGGGAGGTTTTCAGAAGCCCTCAAGAGGCTCGCCCTTGAATTGCGCAACAGAATGCAATCAGGGTCTGCCGCCTCGATCGAGTTTGTTCGATCCGCGGTTGCCACGATCAAACGCCTACCTGGAACATCGTGCGCTGAAGAGCGAATCGGCTGCCTTCTAGATGCCACGCAATACTTTTACGTGACGGGAAACGGATTTGCTGCCATAGAGCCAGCCACTGAAGCCGTTCAGCTTGCGGACAAAGTAGGCCATAGATCACTCCTTCGAAAAGCACTTACTGTCCTAGGGGTCACGCAAGCCGATACTGGCAACATCTCCGCGGCGGTCGAGTGCTACGCGCGGGCGCTAGAGCTGGCAAAACAAATTGGCGACGTCGTTTCTGAATGCGTCGTCTGGATCAACCTTGGCGTCGCGTTGCTATATGCAGCTCAGTACAAGGATGCTATTGCCTGCTTCGAGCATTCAATTGACATATCGCACGGAAACGAAGCACTTTCAGCGATCCGCCTCAGTGCGTACTCGAACATTGCCCTGTGTGCTCTTCATTTGGAGGATTTTGGTCGGGGCCTAAAGGCGGCCGAGACCTCTGTTCGTGAGAGCCCTGTACCAAAGAGCGCCGCGGACAAGATGTCACGCGTCTTGAGGGAAAACTACTACACGCGGCTACTTCTTGAGGTGAACAGTCTTGAGAAGGCAAGAGAGCGCTGCGAAATCGCGAGAAAGCTCGCGCTTGAATCTCAATCACCTCGAGCAGAAATTGCCGCGTCAATTGCGGAAGGGTTGTATGAGGTTCACGCAGGAAATGTCGACGTCGGCATTTCAAGACTTACAAGTACTTTGGAGCGCGCTCGGATTGTCAGAGCCATGCTTCGCGATACGTTGGGAGCACTAGTCAAAGCTTTCGAAATCATCGGCCAGCCGGAACGCGCGCTGATTTATCTGCGTGAAATGATGGAGGCCACGCGACAAGTTCAACAGGAAAACGCGCTCAACCACGTTCGGCTTCATTTGGAGAGTCTTGGGCAGGTTTCTGAAGGAATGTCAGCGGAGGAAGTGCGAATGGCGCGCCAGGAGGCTGCGCTAAGAGGAAAAGTTGCCGAGCAAGAACTCTTCAAGTCACGAATTGAAATGTTGGAGCGGCTGGCTGTAACGGCCGAACTTCGAGACGATTCAACGGGCGAGCACTCATATCGCGTTGGAATGTTGTCTGGCTTGATTGCGGAAGAGTATGGATGCGATGCAGAGACAAGCTTCATGGTGGAGCTCGCGGCACGACTTCACGATATTGGGAAGATCGGCGTTCCTGACGCTATCCTGCTCAAGCCCGACAAGCTTAACGATGCGGAGCGTCAGATCATGCGCACTCATACGACAGTGGGCGCGGAGCTGCTCTCCAAGAGCAACATTCCTCACATGCAAATGGCGGAGGAAATTGCACGCCATCATCACGAATGGTGGAATGGGGAAGGTTATCCGGGAAATCTCTCAGGATCCGCGATTCCTCTGTCTGCACGTATTACTGCGCTTGCGGATGTGTTCGATGCGCTAACTCACAAGCGCCCTTACAAGGAAGCATGGCCACTTGAGGATGCTCTGGGCGAGATTGCGCGCCTCAAAGGGCTGCAATTCGATCCACAACTGACGGACATGTTTCTTGTCCTAATGGCTCGCCTCAAGAAGTCGCATCCCGACCTTGATGCATACCTTGGAAAGGCGGCGCAGTCCTCGCCATTTCTTCAAGCTCGCTCAAAGATCTGGGATACCTTGCGCAAGAGCAAGGAAGGAAACGACACCGGAAGCGGAAGCAGGCTAGACCTTCAACGATAGACCGCAATAGCCGGAGAGCACTTCATTTCTAGCTCGATACCGGCACGGCGAGTTCTCATCAGTCGACCACGGGAGGGCGACATGGGCGTGTCTGAACTAACCGTCACGTTGGAGCAGCTTGCTCGATCAAATGCCGTGTCTGCGGACCCCCAGGTCCGCGTGGTCCTCTCTAGTCTTGTTCCACACTCACGCGAGTTGCTCAGAACACAATGTGGTTCTGCAACGTCGCACTTCCGAGCACTCAGCCGAAGCTTGATGAGATTGTCCGGTGTCGGAAATGCGGAGTTGCGGCTAGGTCTTCTTTACGATTGCTGCCACCACTTTTATCTATCGGGGTTCCCGTCAGAGTCCGTAGGGCCCGCCGAACACGGAGTATGGCTATCAAAGAGAACCGGGAGGATCGCTGATCATCGACGATTCTTGAATATTCTGGGAGTCGTTTCTGCCGAGATCGGTGACAGGGGGCGGGGCTTGGAAATGCACGCAATGGCTCTTGCCGTCTCTCGCTCACTAGATGACCACGTGGGGCAGTACGTCGCCTGGTCAAATCTCTCTGCTGTCTTAGTCGACTCGGGTCTTTACGATGAGGCAATTGCATGTGCGCGCAGGGCACTCGAGCTCATTGCAGGCAATCAAGCCGACGCCGATAATCAGCGAGCGCGTGCGTTAACTAATACGTCACTGGCCTTTCTACTTCTTGGAAACAACCTCGAAGCAGAGCGACTCGCAATGGAGGCAATTAGAGTCTCCTCTGAGCCAGATAGCCATAGCACCGCGGTAGTGCGGCTGGTTAGGGAATTGAACCTTGTGATGGCGCTTGCGGAGAATCGAAAGTACAGCCTTGCTCGGGAGCGCGTAAGGTACATGCGTGCCGTGGCAGGGCGCTTTCCCTCGAGGCGAACGGAAGGAACTTCGCAGCTATGCGAAGGGTTGATCGAAGTGTATTTGGGTGATGCCCAACGAGGCATCGCGATGGTGGAAGAAGTTGCAAATAAACTACGGGGAACGATGATCCCGTTGTATGTTGATTCACTTTCGCTGTTGGTAAAGATCTACAGGGATCTGGATCGTCCGGAAGATGCCCTAAAGACAATTCGTGAGCTATTGGTTCAGGCTACCTCAATCAGTTCTGAGCAGCTTCGGCTGCAGCTTGAAGTGCACGGCGAATATGGCGCGAATTTGGCGTCGTGCACCTCGCAAAATCTTCGTGAACATGCAAGGACCGAAGCCGACCTCCGAGCCCGAGTCGCCGAAAGGGAAGTCCTCCGATCCCGTCAGGAAATGCTCGAGAGAATGGCCGTCGCCGCCGACATCCGGGAGGACATCTCCGGCGAGCACGGCTACCGCGTCGGTCGCCTCTCCGCCCTCCTCGCCCGCGAGATAGGCTGGGAGCGGGACGCGTGCAACGCCCTCGACATCGCCGCGCGTCTGCACGACATCGGCAAGATCGGCATCCCCGAAAAAATCCTCCTGGACGAGAAGACCCTCCGGGCCGCGGAGAAGCACTTCATCGCTTCCCATACGCTCGTCGGCGCCGAGATCCTCGCCAGGAGCGAGATCCCGCAGGTGCGCATCGCCGAGGAGGTGGCGCGTTGCCACCATGAGTGGTGGGATGGCACCGGCTACCCGCGGCAGCTCAAGGGCCTCGACATCCCGAAGAGCGCGCGAATCGTCGCCCTCGCGGACGCGTTCGATGCGATGACGCATGGCCGGCCCTACGCGAAGGCGATCACCGTGGAGGCCGCGCTCGACCAGATCGCCGGGCTGCGGGCCCGGCAGTTCGACCCGGAACTCACCGACCACTTCCTCGCCCTCGTCCGCCGCCTTGCCGCCACCAACGAGGATCTGGACGCCTACCTCGGCAAGGCCGCCCGCAATTCGCCGTTCCTCCGGGCACGGGCCCGCATCAAGGAGCTCCTGGCCCAAGGTCGTGATTCGACGGCGCTTTCGGCCACTCCTCCCCCGCCCGGCACTCCGCTTAATTGACCGGAATCGCCCGAAAACCTATAATTGCGGGCTGACCGATTCCCCGATAGCTCAGTCGGTAGAGCGACGGACTGTTAATCCGCAGGTCCCTGGTTCGAGCCCAGGTCGGGGAGCCAAGATTCACGAGGAAAGCCCGCCGAACGGCGGGCTTTTTCGTTTCCGTCAGGCGCCTGCGTCCGCGGCGGCCAGCGCGCTCCGGGCACGTGCCTGCAGGGCGAGCCAGGTCGCCAGACACTCGCCATCCTTCGGGCGGGTGTGGGCGATGGTCCTCACGACTCCCACCAGCGCCTCGACAGCCTGCCAGGCCCGCAGGACCTCATCTGCATTGACGAGTTCGACCGGCCGGTCCTGGCACACGCCCACGCACTGGGCCGGGCCGTCGATCCGCCCGCAGCCGATGCACTGCCACGCCTTGAATCGTTCCGTGCTCATCGTCCCTACCTCCTGCCGTTGCGCATCGTCAATCGCGCACCGCAAAGCTGCATATAATATGCGTCAATACTCAATGCTGCGACGGCGGGATCGCTCGCCGCCCGAAAGGAGGAACCCGTGAACGCCCACCTGCACCTCTCGCCCGATGCCATCTACCCATTCGACGCACGTGGCATCGCCAAGCGATTCCGCCACGCGGCCATCTTCGGGGCCCTGGACGCCCTGAGCCCCGGAGAGCGCATGCGCTTCGTGAACGACCACGATCCACTGCCGTTGCTCGACCAGCTCCGCGCCCGTTACGGCCAGAACGTGTCCATCGAGTACCTGAGGCGCGAGCCCGGCGAGATCGTGATCGACTTCGTCGTCGTGCGGTGAGCCGGGCTCAGACGCCGGTCGCCAGCCGCATCTGCTCCCGCCACCGCCCATAGCGGGCACGCAACGCCGAGTCGTCGCCGGGCGCGAAGACCTCCTCGCCATCGCCTTGGTACCAGGTGGCCGGGCATCCAGCCGCCAGGAACCCGATGCCGCGGGCCGTCGCCTCCGCATCGTCGCGCCGGTGCACGGGCAACCCGCTCACGTCTGCCAGGCGCCGGCACAGGCCATCCAGGCGGGAGACGCCGCCACTCACGCGGATCCGCCGCGGCGCCGGCACGTACTTCCCGGTCTCGTCGAGGTTGGCCTGCAGCAGGAAGGCGATGCTCTCGACCACCGCCACAGCCTTCGACTTCACGTCGCCCTCCCCCACGAACCGCGAAGGAAAGTCCGGCTGCCAGAACGGGCCCCCCAGGCCAGCGATGCCGTTGAGGAAGAGCGGCGGGTCGATCGTCTCCTTCAGCCACGCGGGCAGCCGCGCCACGGGATCGTCGATGCCGAGCCCGGTCCGGAGCCACTCCAGTGCCGTGCCCGCGCCGTTCACGTTTCCCTCGAGGGTGTAGACGGTGGCGCCTCCACCGTCGAGGACGATGCCCGTGAGGCTGCGCGGGGCGTACGGCGGCTCTCGCGCCACGGCGCGCTGGACGAAGGCGCTGGTGCCGATGTTCACGTAGGCCGAGTCCTCGTCCGGCCACCCGAACGCGAAGACCGCCGCGGACTGGTCGCCGTTTACCGCCACCAGCGGCACGGCGAGCTCGCCGGAACGAAGCGTGCCGTAGTCGTGGCGCGTCGGCACGCTGCGCGGCAGGAATCCGCCGGGCACGCCGAAGAGCGCGAGCAGCTCCGGGTCCCAGTCCTTCGTGTGCAGGTTCCAGAGCTGCGTGCGGGCGGCGCACTGGGGATCGGCCAGCCCCGAACGCTCGGCCGTGAGCCGGAAGACGAGGAAGCTCGCCTGCGGCCCCCAGAGCAGGCGCCCGTCCTCCCTCGCCGCCCGGACCGCGGGCAGGTTGTCGAGCGCCCACCGCAGCTTGCTCGCCCCGTAGTGCGCCGAGAGGAATAGCCCGCTCCGGCGGTGCACGTCCTCCGCCCGCGGCTCGAACTGCCGCAGCCACTCGTGCGCCCGGCGGTCCTGCCAGCTGAACACCGGCGACAGGGGCCGGCCGTCGGTCGCGTCCCAGCAGGCGCAACTCGCGCGCTGGCTGGCGAGCCCGGCCGCCACGATGTCGTCGCTTCGCCCGCCCAGCCCATCCAGCGCCTCCGAGATCGCCGCATGCACGGAGGCGACCATTTCCTCGCCGTCCTGCTCGGCCCGGTCCGGGGCGGGGCGCGACAGCCCGATGTCGCAGGAGCCGGCGCGGACCACGTCTCCGCGCGCGTCGAGCACCACGGCGCGGGTGGCGTGCGTCCCCTGGTCTATCGCGAGATAGAGCGGCTCGCCCGCCATCCGGCCGCCCCGTCAGGCCGGCTCGGGGACCGAAGGCAGGCCCGCCAGCGCCATGGCGAGTTCCTTCTCGTCGTAGTCCAGGTCCTTGAGCTTGCCGCCGAAGTAGTCGATGTAGGCCTGCATGTCGAAGTGGCCATGGCCGCACAGGTTGAAGAGGATCGAGCGCGAGACGCCCTCCTCCTTGCACTTGAGCGCCTCCACGATGGCGCCCTTCACGGCATGGTTCGCCTCGGGGGCGGGCACGATCCCCTCGGTGCGGGCGAACTGCACCCCGGCGTCGAAGCACGCCGTCTGGTGGTAGGCCGTCGAGCTGATGAGGCCCAGCTCCTGCAGGTGGGAGACCAGCGGCGCCATGCCGTGGTAGCGAAGGCCCCCGGCGTGGAAGCCCGGCGGCGTGAAGGTCGATCCCAGCGTGTGCATCTTGGTGAGCGGCGTGAGGTGGGCGGTGTCGCCGAAGTCGTAGGCGTAGCGGCCGCGCGTGAGGCTGGGGCAGGCCGCGGGCTCGACGGCGACCACGCGGACCTTGCGGCCACCCCGCAGCTGCGCCCCGATGAACGGGAAGGCGATGCCCGCGAAGTTCGAGCCGCCACCCGTGCAGCCGACGATCACGTCCGGGTAGTCGCCGGCCATCTCGAGCTGCGCCATGGCCTCCTGCCCGATCACGGTCTGGTGGAGCAGCACGTGGTTGAGCACGCTGCCCAGGGCGTACTTGGCGTCGTCGGCCTGGGCGGCAATCTCCACGGCCTCCGAGATGGCGATGCCCAGGCTTCCGGGGTGGTCGGCGCGCTTGGCGAGGATCTCGCGTCCCGAATGGGTCTCGGTGGACGGCGAGGCGACGCACCGGGCCCCGTAGGTTTCCATGAGCGCGCGACGGTAGGGCTTCTGGTCGTACGAGACACGCACCATGAAGACCTGCACCTCCAGGCCGAACAGCGACCCGGCGAAGGCGAGCGAGCTGCCCCACTGCCCGGCGCCCGTCTCGGTGATGAGCCGCTTCACGCCCGCCTGCTTGTTGTAGAACGCCTGCGCGACGGCGGTGTTGGGCTTGTGGCTGCCGGCGGGCGAGACGCCCTCGTACTTGTAGTAGATGCGCGCCGGGGTCTGCAGCGCCTGCTCCAGGCGGCGCGCCCGGTAGAGCGGCGTCGTGCGCCACTGGCGGTAGACGTCACGCACCGGCCCGGGGATCTCGATCTCGCGCTCGGTGGAGACCTCCTGGAGGATCAGCTCCATCGGGAAGAGCGGTGCGAGGTCGTCGGGCCCGATGGGCTTCTTGGTGCCGGGGTGCAGGACCGGCGGCACCGGCCGGGGCAGGTCCGCGGCGATGTTGTACCAGGCGTTCGGGATGCGTCCTTCGTCGAGGACGTACTTCACGGTGTCGTTCATGGATTCGGGCCTCCGGGGCGATGGTGCGGTTTTTCCCGGAGTGTACCGCGCCGTGCCGGGACCGCCCGCCGGGGCCCGGGGACGGTTGACGCGGATCAAGGCCGGCCGGCCGGCCCGGCACTTGCCCCTTTCTTGAACCAGTTCATGGGAACGGCCGCGGGCGTTTTCGACAATGCTCCCACGGCCGCCGCGTGCCCGCGCGCGACCCCCACAACGCCAAGGAGAACCGAGTCATGACCGCCCTCGCCCGCCTGAAACGGCACCTTCCCGTCGCGATGGCCGCCCTCGCGCTCGCCGTCGGGAGCGCGCTCGCCCAGGAGAAGAAGCCGGAGCACCCGACCACCGAAGCCGAGATCAAGTACCAGGCGGGCGGCTCTCCCCTGGCCGGCGTCGAGATGTACCAGGACATCAACCCGAAGGCCCCGCCCATGAGCAAGGCGGAGTTCGACAAGGCGCGCCAGATCTACTTCGAGCGGTGCGCGGGCTGCCACGGCGTGCTGCGCAAGGGCGCCACCGGCAAGCCGCTCACCCCCGACATCACGCTCGCCCGCGGCACCGAGTACCTGAAGGTGTTCATCAAGTACGGCTCGCCCATGGGCATGCCCAACTGGGGCACCTCGGGCGAGCTCACCGATGCCGAGGTCGACCTCATGGCGCGCTACGTGCAGCAGACGCCTCCCACGCCGCCCGAGTTCGGCATGAAGGAGATGAAGGCCACGTGGAAGGTGCTGGTGCCGCCCGACAGGCGCCCGACGCGCAAGATGAACGGCTACAACCTGGACAACCTCTTCTCGACGACGCTGCGCGACGCGGGCCAGATCGCGCTCATCGACGGCGACACGAAGAAGATCATCAGCGTCATCAGGACGGGCTACGCCGTGCACATCTCGCGCGTGTCCGCCTCCGGGCGCTACCTCTTCGTGATCGGGCGCGACGCCAAGATCAACATGATCGACCTGTGGATGGAGAAGCCGGACAACGTCGCGGAGATCCGGGTGGGCCTCGAGGCGCGCTCCGTCGACACCTCCAAGTACCACGGCTTCGAGGACAAGCTCGCCATCGCCGGCTCCTACTGGCCGCCGCAGTTCGTGATCATGAAGGGCGACACCCTAGAGCCGCTGAAGATCGTGGCCACCCGCGGCATGACGGTGGACACGCAGGAATACCACCCCGAGCCGCGCGTGGCCTCCATCGTCGCCTCGCACTTCAAGCCCGAGTTCGTGGTGAACGTGAAGGAGACCGGCAAGATCCTGCTGGTCAACTACCAGGACATCGACAACCTCAACATCACGGAGATCGGCGCGGCGCGCTTCCTGCACGACGGCGGCTGGGACGCCTCGAAGCGCTACTTCCTCGTCGCGGCCAACCAGTCCAACAAGATCGCGGTGGTGGACGCCAAGGAAGGCAAGCGCGCGGCGCTCGTCGACGTCGACAAGATCCCCCACCCCGGGCGCGGCGCCAACTTCGTGCACCCGAAGTGCGGTCCCGTGTGGGCCACGGGCCACCTCGGAAGCGAGAAGATCGCCCTGATCGGCACCGACCCCGCGGGCCACAAGGCGTACGCCTGGAAGGTCTGCGAGATGCTGGACGGCCAGGGCGGCGGCAACCTCTTCATCAAGACGCACCCGAAGAGCCGGCACCTGTACGTGGACACCCCGCTCAACCCGGACGCGAAGGTGAGCCACTCGGTGGCCGTCTTCGACATCGACAACCTGAAGGCCGGCTTCAAGGTGCTGCCCATCTTCGACTGGGCCGGCATCAAGGGCGAGGCCGCCGGGCGCGTCGTGCAGCCGGAGTACAACAAGGCCGGCGACGAGGTGTGGTTCGCCGTGTGGAGCGCCAAGAACCAGGAGTCGGCCCTCGTGGTCGTCGACGACCGCACGCTCAAGCCCAAGGCCGTGATCAAGGACCCGCGCCTCGTCACGCCCACCGGCCACTTCAACATCTACAACACCCAGCACGACGTCTACTAGGGCGTCGGAAGGATCCCGTGAAGTCCCACCTCCCCGGCCGGCGCATGCGCGCCGGCCTTTTTCTTCCGGCGGCCGCCGCTCTCGCGGTGGCCCTTCCGATGCCCACACAGGCGCTCGGCGCCCGGTCCGCCGACGGGGCCTGGCAGGTGGAGACGGACGACGCGCGGGCCGAACTGGTGGTCCGCGGGGGGGCCGAAGGGCGGGAGCTGCGCCGCATCGCGCTCGCGGACCGTTCCGGCCGCCGCGGGCGCCTGGCGTGGATCATCGACCTGCCGCGGCGCCACAGCTTCCTGGCCGGCTTCGAGTCGCTTCCGGAAGCCTGGGAGCTGCCCTACGGCCAGGAAGCCGGGACGGTCTTCAACGGGCTGGTGCACGACTACCGGCTCGGCGAGGGCGTGGCCGAGAGCGGTCCCCTTCCCGTTCGCCGCATCCCGCTCGAGCGCCCGCTTCCCCTGCCGCAGCCGGACGACGGGCAGCGCCAGGTGAGCTGGCACGAAGCGGGCGCGCCGGGCCTCACCCGCGTTCTGAACCTGGACGTGCGGCGCGTCGTGTCCGAGCGCGCCGACACGGGACCTTCCTCCTCACCGGCTGGCGCGGGCAACGCCGACGCCACCCGGCTCGAGCCGGTGCTCGTGGTGGCCGCGGCCAGCCGCGTCGAGGAGGACGCGCAGAACGTGCCGGCGACCGTGAGCGTGATCGATCGCGGGGAGGCTTTCCGCGAGGTCGTCGGAAACCTGCGCGACCTTCTGCGCTACGAGCCGGGCGTGTCGATGGAGAGTTCCGCCACGCGCTTCGGCCTGGGCAACCTCGCCATCCGCGGGCTCGACGGCAACCGCGTGCAGATGACGGTGGACGGCATCCGCCTGCCCGAGAGCTATCGCGTCGGCAGCTTCTCCAGCGCCTCTCGAAACGCGCTGGACCTGGGGCTCCTGCGCCGCGTGGAGATCGTCCGCGGCCCGGCCTCCGCGATCCACGGCTCCGACGCCCTCGCGGGCGTGGTGGCCTTCGAGACGCTCTCGCCCGGCGACTACCTGCGCGACGGCCGGGGCGTCGGGGGCGAAGCCTTCGCCGTGCACACAGGCGCCGACCATGCGACGAGCCGCGGCGGCGCACTGGCCCTCGCGGCGGGGACCTCGCGACTGCTCCTGGGCGCGCAACGCGTGGACGGCCGCGAGAGCGCGAACCGGGGAGACGTCGGCGGCACCGGCGCCGCGCGCACAGAGCCGAATCCCCAGGACGTGCGCGGCGAGAGCCAGCTCCTGAAGTGGGTCGTGCCCGCCGCACCCGGCTGGCAGCTCACCCTCGCCTACGATCGCTTCGCCCGCGACGTGGCGACGGACGTCCTCTCGCTCAACCCGCAGTCCTCGCGGACCGTGGACCTGCAGGGCGACGACCACGCGCGGCGCCAGCGCGCCAGCGCGAGCGTGTCGGCCTGGGAGGCCGGGCCCTTCTCGCACCTCACCCTCACGGCCTACGCGCAGTCCTCGCTCACGCAGCAGGACACGGCGGAAACCCGCGCCAGCACCACGGCCGCGTGCCTTTCCGCGCCGGGCGCGGTGCGGTGCCTTCGCGAGCCGCGCTTCCGCTACGAGAGCGGGGAGCGCGGCGTGGTCGCGATCGGCGAGTCGCAGCCGCGCTGGCTGGGGCTGGAGCACCGCGCCGTGGTGGGCGCCGAGTTCTCCCGCACGCGCACCGACGAGCGTCGCGACGGGCGCCAGACCAACCTCGTGACCGGCGAGGTGACGACCGTCGTCGGCGGCGAGCCGTTGCCGGCGCGCGACTTTCCGGTGACCGACACCGACCGCTTCGGAGCCTTCGCGCAGGATGCGATCGTCGCCCCCGGATCGTCCCTCACGTGGATCCCGGGCCTTCGCGCCGACGCGTTCCGCGTGCGTCCGCGGCCGGACGCGACCTTCACCGCCAGCAGCGGCGGCCGGGAGGTGAAGTCGCTCTCCGACGAGGCGGTGAGCCCGAAGCTGGGCGTGCTCTACCGGGCGGCCGAGTCGGTGACCCTCACGGCGCAGCTCGCCACGGGATTCCGTGCGCCGCCCGCCGCGGATCTCAACCTGGGGCTCACGAGCCTGCCCGCGGGCTACGCGGTGGTGCCGAACCCGGACCTGCGCTCGGAGACCTCCCGCGGCGCGGAGGCCGGGGTGCGTTTTCGCGCCACGGCGGTGGAGGCGGGCCTCGCGGCGTACTACACGCGATACTCGGACCTCATCGTTTCGAGAACGGCACTGCCCTGCCCGGCGGATCCGGCCTGCGTGCCCGGCGCCACGGGGACGTTCCAGTCGCGCAACGTGTCCTCGGCACGCATCTACGGCGTGGAGGGCCGGCTCGCGTGGCGGCCCGCCCCGGGCTGGACGCTCCGGGGCGCCTTCTCCGTCCCGAGGGGCGACGACCTGGGCAAGGACCAGCCGCTGAACGCCATCGATCCCGCCCAGGTGGTGGCGGGCCTCGCCTACGATTCGGCCGCATGGGGCGTCGCGCTGCATGTCACCCACGCCCTCGAGAAGCGCCGCCTGGACCGTTCCGCGGGCATCCGCTTCGTGCCGCCCGCGTGGACCACGGTCGATCTCACCGCCTGGATGAAGCCGCTGCCCTCGCTCGAGATCGCCGCCGGGCTCTTCAACGTGACGGACCGCCGGTACTGGCTGTGGGCGGACGTTCGCGGCCTCACCAACGTCGCGGGCGGCTTCGACCGGTACACGCAGCCCGGACGCAACGCCGGCATCAACGTCCGCTGGCGCTTCTGAGCCGGCGCGGCCCCGGGGTAGACTGCGACCTCCCCTTTCCCGGAGAGGCCGCCATGATCCGGTACGCCGTCCTGCTGGCCGCCGTCGCGCTTCCCGCCGCCGCGCACGCGGCACCCGACCCGGCCGAAGGCCGCAAGCTCGTCGCCGAGAAGGGTTGCGAGGACTGCCACCGCCGCAAGGTCCGCGGCGGGGCCGGCGCGATCTACCTGCGCAAGGACCGCCGCGTCACGAGCCTGCCGGCGCTCAAGGCGCAGGTCTCCGCGTGCAACACGGAACTGAACCTCGGGCTCTTCCCGGAGGAGGAGGAAAGCGTGGCGGCCTTCCTGGACGCCACCTACTACCGCTTCGGCCGGCGCTGAGCCGCGCTAGTTGAAGGGCTCGGCCCGCTTGAGCAACTCGTCCAGCCCCGGCTCGGCCGGGTTGCGCGGCTTGCCCGGGTGGATGATCGCCACCTGGCAGGATTCCGCGGCCTCGACCAGCTGGCGGAAGGTCCCGGCATTGGCGTCCTTGATGAACGCCTGCTTGTTGTCGTTGTAGGCGAACATCTCCGGGTTGATGAGCTGGCACTCGTTGCAGCTCGGGCACCGGGCCGTCTCGATCCACGGGTCGTCGGACGCGGGCTTCTCGGCCGGGGCCTCCTCGGCAGCGGGCGCGGCGGCGGCGGCCGGCGCGGGCGCGGTGCCCGCAGGTGCCTCGGCCGGTGCGGCCGACGGGGCGGCCTTGCGCAGCGCCTCGATCTCGGCCTGCTTCTGCGCCTCCCACGCGGCCTTCTCGCGCGCGAGCAGGCGCTCGGCGTGGGAGTCGTGGATGCCGCCGTGCTCCTGCAGGCGGTGCCACAGCAGCAGGCAGCGGCGCGTGGCCTGCATCATCCTGGCGTCGACGATCACGCGGTGAAGCCTGTCCTGCGCGTCGACCGCCAGGACGTAGGGAACGGCCTCGGCCGCGAGCTTGTCGGGCAACGCGAGCCAGTCGGCAGCGGGCACCATGGCCGCGGTCCAGCGCTCGCGCGGCACCACCGCGAAGTGCTCGGCGTTCCGGCGGTCGCACATCGCGAAATCGGCGTAGGTGAACGCGAGGCGCTCGCTCGCGCGCTGCAGCGCCCCGTCGGCGTACTCCAGCGTCTCGGCCGTCCAGTCGGCGTCGGCGTCGCGGTTGTGATCGAGCGAGAAGCGCGTCGCCCAGTTCTCGCCGGCGGCGGCGTCGTAGACGAAGGCCGGGAACGCGCGCGAGTCCATCGCCGCGGCGGCCGTGAGGTAGCGGGGCAGCTCGCCGGCCGCGGCGGGCGACCCGGCGAAGACGCTGATGAGCGCCGGGCCGCGGCAGCCCAGGCCGTCCTCGATGCGGTTGCGCAGGCGGTACAGGCTGGAACTGGCCGCCTGCACCACGAACATGCCGCCCAGGCCCATCGCCGTCGTCGCCAGGCGCGCGCTGCGCACGCCGAACGCGAAGTGGCCGGTGCCGATGGAGGCCTCCTCCAGCAGGTCCGTCACCTGCACCACCACCTTGACCGGCAGGCCGGAGGAAAGCGTGTCCATGAGCGCCGCGTTCTCGGGCGCGTCGTTGCGCCCCGGCGGGATGCACACGAGGTAGTCCGGAAAGAGCGCGAGGTCGTCCGCCGTCAGGGACTGCTCGCCGAATGCGTCGAAGAAGGAGTCGTGGTCCGCCTCGTCGTAGTCGTTCCGGGCCTCGAGCTCGGCGATGGCGATGGCCTTCACGAGCTCCACCACGTGCGGCAGCCGCTCGCGGTACGCGGCGACGGCCCCCGCCACGTTGTCGAAGAGGAAGCCGTAGGCCTCGCCGCCCGCCACGGGCGTGGCGTGGAAGCGCTGGCCGCGGAGCACCTCGAGAGCCCACTCGATGCGGCGCCGGCGGCCCGCGGGCAGCTCGTCCTTGGGGACGTTGCGGCCCACCAGGCGCGACATCTCGGCGAAGTCGAACTCGTCGGCGTGCATCCCGCCCACCGAGGCCATGAGCGCCTCGGGACGCTGCCCCGCCTCCGAGTGGGCGAAGGCCGCGCGCAGGATGTCCGAGAGCTGGCGCTGCAGGCGGTCGAGGTGGCCGAGGAAGAGCGCGGCCTTCTGCGACTGCACGTGGCGCCAGGCGTGGACCATGAATCGGTCCACGAGCTTGTCGTCGCAGTCGACCAGCAGCCCGTCGGCGTGGAGCGCGCCCGCGGCGTGCCGCAGCACCTCCGCCACGCTCGGGTCGTCGGCCGATCCGAGCCGGCCGGCCGCGGCCGTCCACAGCCCGGAGAGCTCGCCCTCGGCGCCTTCTGCGAGCATGCGGCGCAGCTCGCGCTCCAGGCGCAGCACGTGCTTGCGCAGGCGCTCGCCCTCGATGCCGCGCGGGGCCAGCGTCTCGAGCACCTTGTTCACGAGCAGGGAAAGGGACGCGACGCACCCGTCCGGCGAGTTCTCGAGCAGCACGACCGGGTAGTCGTGGCGCAGGCGCGTGAGGTCGCGGTATCCCGCGAGCAGCGCCGGGCGCATCTCGCCCGAGTCGAGCGCCGAAAGGCCCTCGCCCGCGCGGCGGCCCGTCATGTGGAAGACCAGCTGGTCCTGGAACTTGGCTGCCATGTCCATCGCTGCTTGCCTCTGCGGTCGTTGTCTCGCCCGGCGACTAAGCCGCGCGGCTCCGGCCCTCGTCCTCGGGCCAGATGGTGAACTTGTCGAACTCGGCCTCCAGGCCGCGGCGCACGCCCTCGGTCGTGCGCGGCTTGCCGGCCCCGCGCAGGTCCTCGTAGCAGGGCACCTCGGGGTTCTGGTACAGGATGCCGACCGGGATCGGGTCCTCCTCGGAGGCGATCTCGCGGGCCCGGTGGATGTCCAGGGGGTCGTGCTGGCGCTGGTTCTTGTAGATGCGCCCGAGGTCCAGGCTGGGCTGCAGGCCGTTGGGGTGCGTGAGCAGCAGCGTCTTGCCCGGGTCGTGCAGCCACGGCTCGAACATCTTGGGCAGGAACTCGGGGCAGCGCTGGATCACCCGGATGAACGAGAAGCCGCGGTGGTGGAAGGCCCGGGAGACGATGTCGTACATGAGCTCGGGGATCCAGTCCACCGCCTGCGCGACGAACGACACGTTCTGCACGCCCAGCGTCACCGTGAGGGGGTTCAGCGCCTCCAGGACACTGCCGCGCGGGGTGGTGTTGCTCTTCAGGCCCGCCGGCGAGGTGGGCGAGGCCTGCTTCTTCGTGAGCCCGTACACGTGGTTGTCGTGCAGGATCACGGTGAGGTTCATGTTGTAGCGCAGGGCGTGGATCCAGTGCGCCGCGCCGATCGAGCAGCAGTCGCCGTCGCCGGTGTTCACGAAGACGTGCAGGTCCGGCCGCGCCATCTTCACGCCCTCGGCGATGGGAAACGCCCGGCCGTGGATGCCGTGGAAGCCGTAGGTCTTCATGTAGTGCGGGAATCGGCTGGAGCAGCCGATGCCCGAGACGAACACCGTGCGCTCCGGCGCGAGGTTCTCGTCGCGGCACAGGCGCTGCACGGCGGCGAGGATCGCGTTGTCGCCGCAGCCGCTGCACCAGCGCGGCACGCCGCCCTGGTAGTCCTCGAGGTTGTGCTGCTCCTCGTGGAGCTTGATGATGCACTGGGAAAGGGGGGTGGCCATGTCTATTTGCCCTCGTCGAGTCGCGCGCGCAGCGCCTTCACCACGTTGCCGGGCTTGATGGGCTGCCCGCGGGCCTCGCTCCAGCAGTCCACGTCCACGAGGTAGCGTGCACGAAGCATCATCGCGAGCGGCGTGTAGCGCCGGTTGTTCTCGTCGATGAGCTTGTCCTCGAGGTGGTCGCCCCACGTGCCTTCCACCGTCACCACCTTGCGGAAGCGCCGCAGGATCTCGCCGATGCCGGAGGGCAGCGGCTGGATGAAGCGGATGTGGAGCGAGGAGACCTTGAGGCCCTCGGCGCGAAGGCGCCCGACGGACTCCTCGATGACGCCCTTGGTGCTGCCCCAGCCGACCACCAGCAGGTCGCCCTCGGGGTCGCCGAACACGGGCGGCGTGCGCAGCGTCTTCTGAAACGCGGCGAGCTTGAGGCTGCGGGCGCGCAGGCCCTCCTCGTTGATCGACGGGTCGTAGGCGACCTTGCTGTTGCGGTCGTGCGCGAGGCCCGTCACCGTGTGCATGCCGCCGGGCTGCCCGGGCGAGAAGCGCCGCGCGATGCCCGTGAGCGAATCCCAGTCGTAGGGCTTGGCCCCTTCCGGCAGCGGAGACTGGTCCACGGGCGGCGCGAGCCAGTCCTCGCGGAACTGCGGCCTCGGGAACGGCGCCTGCGCCGTGGCGAGGCTCGCGTCGGAGAGCACCACCACGACCATGTTGAACGACTCGGCGATCTTGCGCGCCGTGATCATGGAGTAGAAGCAGTCCTCGATGCCGCTCACGGCCATGACGACCTTGGGCGCGTCCCCGTGGCTGCCGTAGATGGCCGTGAGCAGGTCGCCCTGCTCCACCTTGGTCGGCTGCCCCGTGCTCGGGCCGCCGCGCTGCACGTTCACGACGACCAGCGGGATCTCGGCCATCACCGCGAGGCCGATGCCCTCCTGCTTGAGCGAGTAGCCGGGGCCGGAGGTGATCGTCACGGCGCAGCGCCCGGCGTAGGAGGCGCCGATCGCGAAGGCGCAGGCGGCGATCTCGTCCTCGGCCTGGTGGACCATGCCGCCCACCTTCTCGAAGCAGTCCGAGAGGTAGTGCGAGGCAGAGGTGGCCGGCGTGATCGGGTACATCGCGCAGATGTCCATGCCGGAGGCGAGCACGCCCAGGGCGATGGCCGTGTTGCCGTTGGTCACCACCTGCGGCACGGCGCTCTTCGTGGCGGGGATGCGGTACTTGAAGTCGAGGTTGGCCTCGCCCCAGGCGTAGCCTGCCTCGAGCAGCTTCACGTTGGTCTCGATGACGGAGCGGTCCTTCTTGCCGAAGGTGAGCGCCACCTGGTCGCGGCCGAGCTGCAGGTCGAAGCTGTAGATGCTCAGAAGCATGCCCAGCACGAACATGTTCTTGCCGCGGCGGGCGTCCGTCATGAGCGCGCGGCACTCGCGCTCGAGGGGGATCTCGATCACCCGGAAGCCGCTCTTCCCGAGCGCCTCGACGGTGTCGCCGAAGGACTTCACGATGGCCGGGTCGCGGCTGTCGCGCCAGGCGTTCTCCAGGAGGATCGTGGCGCCGGGCTTGAGTTCGCCGGCGCGCACGCGGCCCAGGAGCACCTGCTCGTTGAAGGCGACCGCGAGGTCCGTCTCGTCGCCGCCGTTGGTCACGGCCTGGTCGCCGATGCGGATGCGGATGCCGCTCGCCCCCGCGACGCTGCGCGCGGGCGGCTGGATCTCGGCCGGGATGATCTCGACCGTCCAGATGCCGTTGCCGCTGCGCGCGGCGATGGCGGCCAGCGACTGGCCGCAGCGCTGCGCGCCCTCGCCGGAGTCGCTGATCACCTCGACGATGTGCTCGTGGAGGGTGACGGCGGGCTTCTGGCTCGCCGGCGCGGCGCCCCCCGCGCGGTTCTGCGTTCGATCGAGCTGGGCCGTTTCGCTCATGGTCTGCCTCGGGGTTTGCTGCGTTCGGGATTCGGGGCGGCGGGCCTACGCGAGGCGCACGCGCGCGAAGTTGTGCTCGGCGGCCGGGATGCCGAAGCGCCGGCCGGCCGGGTCGTCGGTGTCGGGCGTGTACACGCAGTCGCTGTCGCGAAGGCCCAGGTAGGCCTTCATCGCGCGCGCCGCCTTGCGCCCGGCGCCCATGGCCTGGATCACCGTGGCCGCGCCCGTCACGATGTCTCCGCCGGCGTAGACGCCAGCGATCGACGTGGCGAGCGAGTCGTCCGTCTGGATGTAGCCCCACTTGTTGAGCTTGAGGCCCGAGGTCTGGCCGAGGATGGGATTGGCGTTCGTGCCGATGGCGAAGACCACCATGTCCGTCTCGATCTCGAACTCGCTGCCCGGGACCGGCACGGGCCGGCGGCGCCCGGAGTCGTCGGGCTCGCCCAGCTCCATGCGCACGCAACGCATGGCGCGGACGGCGTTGCTGGCGTCGCCCAGGAGCTCGATGGGGCTCGTGAGCCAGTTGAACTCGATGCCCTCCTCCTCCGCGTGGTGCACCTCTTCCGCGCGGGCGGGCGCCTCGGCCTTGGAGCGGCGGTAGACGCAGAACACCTTCTCGGCGCCCAGGCGCATGGACACGCGCATCGCGTCCATCGCGGTGTTGCCGGCGCCGATGACCGTCACGCGCTTGCCGGGTTGCAGGGGCGTGTCGAAGCTGGGGAAGTCGCGCGCGCGCATGAGGTTGGCGCGCGTGAGCAGCTCGTTGGCGGAGAGCACGCCGTTGAGCGACTCGCCGGGAATGCCCATGAAGCTGGGGTAGCCGGCGCCCGTGCCGACGAAGACGGCGTGAAAGCCCATCTCCGTCACCATCTGCTCGATGGTGAACAGCCGGCCCACCAGGGTGTTGCACTCGAAGCGGATGCCGAGCTTGCGCAGCTTCTCGATCTCGGCGTCGATCACCTCGTTGGGCAGCCGGAAGTCCGGGATGCCGTACTTGAGCACGCCGCCGGGCTGGTGGAAGGCCTCGTAGACCACCACCTCGCAGCCGGCCTTGGCCATGTCCGCGGCGCAGGCCATCCCGGCCGGCCCCGCGCCGACGATGCCCACGCGGTGGCCGCTGGGCTCGATGTACGGGATGTTGGCCCAGCCCTCCTTGATCGCCAGGTCGCCCACGAACCGCTCGAGGCGGCCGATGGCCACGGGCTCGAGCGTTTCGCCCACCGTGCACACGCCCTCGCACTGGTTCTCCTGCGGGCACACGCGCCCGCAGATGGACGGCAGGAGGTTCGTGTCCGTGAGGATGTCGTAGGCGCCGTGGTAGTGCTTCTCGGTGATCTTGCGGATGAAGCCCGGGATGTCGATGCCCACGGGGCAGCCCCGCACGCACGGCTCGTCGGCGCACTGCAGGCACCGGTCGGCCTCGACCAGCGCCTCCTCGAGCCGGTAGCCGAGGGAGACCTCGAGGAAGTTGCGGGCGCGCTCGCGCGGGTCCTGCTCCTGCGCGGGCGTGCGCTCCTGGGGAATGGTGCGGATCGTCTTCTTCTTCGCCATGGTGGCGGCTCCTGGGCGGTGTCGGTAGGCGGCGGGCTCAGCCGTCGGTGGACGGGCGGTCGTCCACGGTCGCCGGCTCGGGCTCCGTGCCTTCCGCACCGCCCCGGATGCGGCAGCTCTCGTTGAAGCGCTCGAGCGCCTCCTTCTCCGCCACCTTGTAGCGGCCCAGGCGGGCCATGAGGTCGTCGAAGTCGACGAGGTGGCCGTCGAAGTCCGGGCCGTCGACGCACGCGAACTTCACCGTCTCGCCGATCTTGACGCGGCAGCCGCCGCACATCCCCGTGCCGTCGACCATCACCGGGTTCAGGCTCACCATCGTGCGGATCTTGTGCGGGCGCGTGGCCTCCGCGCACCCCTTCATCATGATGGGCGGCCCGATGGCCACCACCTCCTCGATGTCGCCGTGCCTGGCGATGGCCTGCCGGATGCCCTCGGTCACGAGCCCCTTTATGCCGGCCGACCCGTCGTCGGTGCACAGGATCAGCTCGTCGCACCAGCTGCGGAACTTGTCCTCCCAGAACACCAGGTCGCGGTTGCGGAAGCCCAGCACCCCGATCACGTAGGCGCCGCTCTCCTTGTAGGCGCGCGCCTGCGGGAAGATGGGCGCCACGCCCAGGCCCCCGCCCACGCACATCACCTTCTTCTTGGCGCCGATGTGGCTGGGGATGCCCATGGGACCGACGACGGCGAAGAGCGAGGTGCCCACGCGGCAGTTGGCCTGCATCTCGCGGGTGGTCTTGCCCACGGCCTGGATCACCAGCGTGATCGTGCCCGCCTCGCGGTCGTAGTCGGCGATGGTGAGCGGGATCCGCTCGCCGTGCTCGTGCTCCATGACGATCACGAACTGCCCGGCCCGGGCGGCCTTGGCCAGCATCGGGTGCCGGACTTCGAGCAGGTAGGTGACGTCCGAAAAGTCCTCCCTCGAGACGATCTCGAAGGACGGCGTGGCAACCGACTGCATGGCGATCCCCTCCTCGGCGCGCCCGCCGTGGCCCCGAACCCCGGGGCGGGGCGGGCGGATCATGTAGGACTTTGGTGACATTAAGGGTCCGCACCCGGCCCCCTGTTGATCTGCCGCAATTCGGCCCGCGGTTTCCTGCGGGGGGTATGCGTCAGGCGCCGGCGGCGATGCGGGCGCGGGCCTCGTCGAGGGCGGACGAGAGATAGGCGCCGTAGAAGTCCGGCAGCAGCATGCCCTTGAGCGGGTCGGCCACCGCGCGCCCGCGCCCGTCCCAGAACGCGACGACGGGCACCGCGCGGATACCCTGTGCCGCCGCGAGAGCCGCGTGCGTCGTGCGCTCGCCCGAGAAGCCCTTCACGGCGAGGTCGGAGTCGATGTCCACCTGCCGCAGGATCATTCGCGCACCCTGGACCGGATCGGCCTGGAGCGGAAGAAGGTGCTCGCGCCGGACGGCCTCGCAGTACGGGCAGCCGGGCAGGCTGAAGAGCACGACGATCGGTACCCGGCGCGCCCGGGAGCGCTCGCCGTCGGCCTGCAGGTCCGTCACGGGCGCCAGGGCCGGCCTCGCGGCCCGGGCGGCCCCGGCCAGGCCGGCCGGAAGCGCGAGGAGGAAGGCACGCCGGTCCATGCCCGCCCTACTTCCCCAGCGACTCGCGTTCCATCAGGAGGTAGGTGCCGTACGCATTGATGCGGTTGGCCTCCCCGAACGCCGGCAATTTCGCGAAGCGGCCCCAGTCGGTCAGCCGGTAGGCCTCCTCGAAGGGCACGAAGTCCGCCACGGCCTTTCCCATCGCCTCGCGCAGGAAAAGAAGGTAATCGCGCGTCAGCGCCAGGTCCGCTTCCGGGTTGCGCGAGACCTCGCCGTGGCCCGTGACGAGCAGCCGGGGCCTGAGTTTCATGAGGCGGTCGATGCGCGCCAGCCAGGCGCGGCTGTCGGCCTCGCCCACGAACGGCAGGCGGCCGGTGAAGAGGATGTCCCCGGAGAACACCACGCCCTCTCCGGGAACCACCACCACCAGGTCCTCGGGCGAGTGGGCCGGGCCGAAGTGCTGGATCTCGAAGCGCACGCCCCCGAGCGTGAAATCCGCGTCGCCGTCCAGCCACCGGTCGGCCCGGACGAACGGCATGTCGGGCGCCACCCACGGGGCGAGGTCCTGCGCGCGACGCGCGCGGCGCCGCTCCGCCTCGCCGTTGTCCAGGTAGTCGAGCGAGCCCCGGTGCGCCCAGACATCCGCCCCCGCGGCCTTCAGCGGCGCGAGCCCGTAGAAGTGGTCGGCGTGATAGTGCGTCACGACCACGCGCCGCACCGGCCGGCGCGTCACCTGGCGGATCGCAGCGAGCAGGGACTGGCCGAGCGAGGGGGAGCCCAGGGCGTCGATGACCACCACGCCGTCGTCCGTGACCACGAACCCGGCGTTGGAGTTGTACGCCTCGTTGGCCGCGCTGGCCGCCCCTGCCCGGCCCTGCACGTACCACACGCGCTCGGTCACGCGCACGGGCTCCACCCGCACGGAAACGGGCGGATACGCTTTGCGCGCGGCCGCGTGCGCCGCCGAGAGCGCCGCCACCACCGCCAGGGCCGCGGGCACCGCCAGGCGCATCAGGCGATGCCGGCGTTGCCGTCCACGCCTACCAGCTTCGGCAGGTTGAGCGTGACGGGCGCGATCGTGCGGCGGTCGCGAAGGTACGAGGTGACCACCTCCCAGATGGGCTCGCCTTTCGCCCCCTCGGCCACCGGCGCCCAGCCGGCCACCTTGTACTTGCGCCCCGCCTCGACCGGCTTGCCCGCCAGGCGCATGTCGGAGATGCGCCGGCCCATCGTCTCGCCGGGCGTGCACGTGTACGTGAGCCCGCCCACCCGCACCATGTCGCCGCCCTGCTGGTAGTAGGGGTCGGGGTTGAAGAGGTTGTCGCAGACGTCCTCGAGGATCGTCTTGATCATCTCGCCGGTGAACTCGTTCACCGTGGTGTACGGGTAGGTGATCGCCGTCCAGTCCATCACGTGGTCCAGCGTGATGGACTGGCCGGGCAGGAGCGTCGTGCCCCAGCGGAAGCCCGGCGAGAACGCGATCTCGGCGCCCTTCACCTTCATGAGCGCGTCCAGGATCACCTGGTCCACCGTGCCGTTGAAGTTTCCGCGGCGGTAGAGCAGCCCCTCGGTCACCGCGAGCTTCTCGGCGAGCTTCGCCTCGTGCGGCCCGCGGATGCGCGAGATCACGGCGGACATCGCCGGGTCCGGCTCGAGCAGGTTCGCGAACACGGGCAGCAGCCGGTACTTCCACCCCGCGAGCTTCCCGCCCTTCACGTCCAGGTCGAGCACGCCGAGGAACTTGCCGTTGGAGCCCGCGTTGGTGACGAGCGTCACGCCCTTGGCGTTCTTCACGGCCACCGGCTGGGGCACGCCGTCGTGGGTGTGCCCGCCGAGGATCGCGTCGAGGCCGGTCACGCGCCCGGCGAGCTTCAGGTCCACGTCCATCCCGTTGTGCGAGAGCAGGACCACGACCTGCGCGCCCTTGCCGCGGGCCTCGTCGACCGCCTTCTGCAGCTCCGGCTCGCGGATGCCGAACGTCCAGTCGGGCACGAGGTAGCGCGGGTTGGCGATGGGCGTGTAGGGGAAGGCCTGGCCCACGATCGCCACGCGCACGCCGTTGATCGTCTTCATCGTGTAGGGCGCGAAGACCGGGTCACCGAAATCGGCCGTCACCACGTTCTGCGCCACGAAGTCCACGGTGCCCTTGAAGTCCTTCTCCACGACCTCCTTCACGCGGTCGGCGCCCAGCGTGAATTCCCAGTGCCCCGTCATCACGTCCACGCCGAGGGCCTTGCAGGCCTCGACCATGTCCTGCCCCCTGCTCCACAGCGCGGTGGCGCTGCCCTGCCAGGTGTCGCCCCCGTCGAGCAGGAGCGCGCCCGGCCGCGAGGCCTTCATCCGCCTGACCAGCGTGGCCAGGTGCGCGAAGCCCCCGACCTTGCCGTAGGTGCGCGCGGCCTGCGCGAAGTCGAGGTAGGTGAAGGCGTGGGCCTGCTCGCCGCCGGGACGGATGCCGTAGGCCTTCAGCAGGTGCTCGCCCACCAGGTGGGGCGGCTTGCCCGCCGCCCCCGCGATGCCCAGGTTCACGTCCGGCTCCCGGAAGTAGATGGGCATGAGCTGCGCGTGGCAGTCGGTCATGTGCAGCAGGCTCACGTTCCCGAACTTCGGGACGTCGTACAGCTTGCCGCCGTCCGCCGAGGCGAGCGCCTCGCGCGAGGCGAGCGGCATCCCGGCGGCCGCGGCGATGGCGAGGACGTTCAGGAATTCGCGACGGTCCATTGCGTTGTCCGGTTCAGAACTCGAGGGAGTCGGCGATGGCCTTGATGCCCGCGGCGGCGCAGGCCTCGTCGGAGTCGCCTCCCGGCGCGCCCGAGACGCCGATCCCGGCGACGATGGATCCCGCGGCCTGGATCATGAGCCCGCCGCCCACGGCCACCACGCGCGGCACCTGGCGGATGCCCGCGGAAGGCATGCCGGGCTGGGTGAGCTTCACGAGCTCGCCGGTGTTCGTGCGGAACGAGACCGCGGTCCACGCCTTGTTGGCGGCGGTCTCCGGCGAATGGGCGCCCGCGTAGCGGTCGCGGAGCATCACCTGGGCGAGGCCCGATCGGTCCACCACGGCCACCGAGACCTGGAAGCCGTCGGCGCGGCACCGGGCCATGGCCGCCTGCGCGGCCTTGAGGGCCGTCTCGGGGGTGAGGACCTTCATGTCGAACGTGGCCGGTTCGGCGGCGGCGGCGAGCGGCGCGAGCGCCGCGATGAGCGTGGCGAGTGTCTTTGCATTAGTCATGGCTAATGTTCCTCGGCGAAAAGAAAGGGCGGGGACAAGCCCCGCCCTCCCGGTTGACGGTGGAAGCCCCTGCCCTCCTAGTGGTTCACGGGCGAGGCCGGATCCATGAGAAGGGCCACGAGGTCCTGCATCTGCTCCTCGGTCAGGATCCCCTTGTAGCCGAACCGCGGCATGCTGGAGCAGGCCACGTAGGCGTGCGAGTTGTACACCTTGTTCCAGGCGTACTTCTGGATGTCGGGCCCGTAGCCGCGCAGCTTCGCGAAGTTGTACAGGCTCGGCCCGATGGTGCCGTACGAGATCTCCTGCTTCGTGAGCTGGTGGCACGCGTAGCAGTTGGCCCCGGAGGGCTTCTTCGGGTCGTCGCTGAATTGCCCGCCGCGGCCGGACTGGGCGATCTTCTCGCCGCGCTTCCAGTCGCCGATGAGCTTGCCGCTGGCCGGGTACTTGATCAGGGCCATCTGCTCCTTCTGCAGGCGCTCGGCGACGTCCGCCGGCAGGGCGTTGCCGCCGGAGTACTTCGAGCACATCCGCTGGAGCGAATCCTGGTCCAGGCGGTCGAGGCCGGCCTGGCCCCTCGGCTCGAAGCTGCGCTTGAGGACGTCGTGGGCCTTGGCCGCGAGCTCGTCCTCGGTCGGGGCGGTCGCGCAGCCGGCGGCGATCGCGGCCATCACCGCGAAGGCGATCGTGTGGTTCTTCATGTCTCGTCTCCCCCTAGCGCTTGATGGCGGGCGCGTTGAACGGCGCGCCGTTGGCGTTCTTCGCGAGGAACATCGTGAGGGCGATGGAAGCCTCGGAGGTGAACTTCAGGTGCGGGAAGCGCTGCTGGCGGAAGCAGTCCTCCAGGCGCCACTGGAACGTGCGAACCTCGCCCTGCGAGACGCGGTACGCGGGCCACGTGGTGTAGGCGCGCTGCGCGTCGTTCTGGCGCGTGAGGTTCGGCAGGTCCTGGAGACGGATGCGCACGTTGTCCACGCCGTGGCAGGTGGCGCAGGCGAAGTCGTACGGCCCGCCGCGGTAGAAGAAGATCTCGCGGCCGAGCTCGTAGGCGGCCTGCTCCTTCGGGTGGGCCGTCGAGACGTTCATCTTCACGTCGCGAGACTCCGAGGTGATGAAGGCGACGAGCGCGTCGTTCACCACCTTCTTGCCGGTGCTCCCGAACGGGTTCTTGCGTGCCTCCTCGGGCGTGAGGCCCTGGAGCGTGACGCGGCAGGTGACCAGGCGCGACTCGAGGTCCTGCACCATGTCCGTGTCCGCGAAGTAGCGCGGCAGCTGCGCGTAGGCGCCGCGCACCACGCCGGGCCCCAGGCCCAGGTCGCATTTCTCCAGCGAGGCGTTCCTGGGACCGGCCTTCTCCTTCCAGAGCGCCTCTCCCCTCGCCTCCCACAGCTCGGCCGGGTTGCCGTCGCCCAGCGCCGCCCGGTACTTCTCGATCTCCTCCACCGCGGAGCGATCCTGCGCGCTCGCGCTGGCCCCCGCCGTCAGGACTGCCGCCAGGGCGACGCGCGCCGCCCTTTCCCAGGTGTGTTTCACGATTCTCCTCCGTTGGTCTTGTCGGTCGCGCGCTCGAGCGCGTGGCGCCCTAGGGCTTGAGGTAGACGTAGCCTTCCTTGGCCTGCAGCCGCCCGATCTCGGCAACGCCGGACGGGACGATCTTGGCCTGGGAGATGACCGTCTTCGGGTCGATCTTGCGCGACACGAGCGTGTTGTTGCACACGCGGAACTCCACGCCCTTCTCCTGCAGCGTGTCGATCGTCGCGTCGAACGGGTTGCCGTTCTTGTCCTTGGCGCCCTCGAGCATGAAGTCGATGCCCTTGCCGTGTCCCACGACCACGATCTTGGCGCCCGGCTCGGCGTTCAGGTGGTTCTTCACGTTGCGAAGGAGCGCGGCCGCCTTCTCCAGCCCTTCGTTGATGTGGTAGACGACCTTGCTCGTCGGCTCGGCGAGCGCCGTGCCGCACGCCGCCGCGGCGATGGCCACCGCCGCCAGCATCCTTCCCAGGCTTCGCATCATGGGTTCTCCTCCCCTCGTTGATCGTGTTCTCGGGCCGGGCGGGATCGAGCCCGCCACGGCGTCAGGACTGCACCGTGGCTTCGTCGGTGCGCTTCTCGCCGTTGTTGTCCGTCCAGGTGACCGTCACCTTGTCGCCGGGCTTGCCGCCCGCGAACTTGAACGACAGGAACGGGTTCTTCGACACGGCCGGCCCCCAGTCGGCGGACAGGACCACCTTGCCGTTGTGGGTCGCGGTCACGTGCTGGATGAAGTGGGCCGGGATCGCGTTGCCCTTGGAGTCCTTGCGCTGGCCCGTCTCCATGTCGTGGGCCATCAGGACCTTCACCTCAACCTTGTCGCCGGCCATCCGGGCCCGGATCTTCATCGGATCTGCCATGGTCTCCTCCTCCCGTCAGCCGCCGCAGCCACCGAGGGTGACCTTGACTTCCTTGGCGGTGTAATAGAACTTGCCGTCCGCCTTCACCAGGGCGATCACCTTCGAGGTCTGCCCCATCTTCACGCGCGTCGTGACGCCCGCCTCGGTGCCGTCGGGGATGCTGAAGTTGGCCGCGAGCGCCGCGGGGTTCTTCTCGACCAGGAGCGCGATCGACTCGGTCTTCGGCAGCCGGCTGGAGATGGTGAACGGCACGACCGCGCCGTTCTCGGCGATGTCGGGCGAGGTGATCACCACGTCCTTGGACTCCGTGGCGCCGCTGCCGCCGAGCGCCTTCACGGTGTCGGCCAGGTTCTTCGTGGAAAACGCGGCCTTGTTCCACTCGTCGGCCGCCGCCGTCGCCGGTCCGAACAGGCCCGCCGATGCGGCGAGGCCCATGACGGCCAGTCCCCCGGTGTTTTGCAACACCTTCCTGCGATCTGCGTTCATCTCTCGCTCCTTGGTCCTCTGGATTCGAAGGTTCTTCATCCCCGGATTGCCGCCCTTTCCTCCCGTGCCGCGGGCGGCAGGGTGGGCGTGACGATCGGCCTGAAACCCCACGCGGCGCGGGGTCTGGCTATTTGGGGGGTATGCACCGGCAGGGTCTATCCCCGCGTCGGGTAAGGGACTTTACCCGATTGGGTAGGTCGACGGGTACCGGGCCGGAATTATTCCGGACCATTGCGAGGTGAAATATCACGGACGGCGAATATTAGTGGCCGGCGGAGCGATGCGCTACGATGGCGCCATGGCGACTCCCGAACCCCGTCCTGGGCGCCCCCCGGACGACGTCTTCGAGCTCCTCGGCCACAACGACGAGATCCGCGAGGCGAGCGAGGCGCTCAAGGCCATGGCGCACCCGCTGCGCCTGAAGATCCTGTGCCTGGTGGGCCAGAGCGAGCTGATGGTCCAGGACATCGTCGAGGCCGTGGGCACGTCGCAGAGCAACGTCTCGCAGCACCTGGCCGTGATGCGCAGCCGCGGGCTGCTCGCCTCGCGCAAGGACGCCAACAAGGTCTACTACCGCATCGAGGACCCGCGCATCCTCAGGATGATCGCGATGATGCGCGAGGTGTTCTGCTCGGTCTAGGCGGGCCCGCCGCCCTCGGCCCACCGGGCCGCGGCCTCGTCGTCGCTTTCCCTCGCCTCGACCCACCGCTCGCCGGCCGGCGTCGATTCCTTCTTCCAGAACGGCGCGCGCGTCTTGAGGTAGTCCATGATGAACTCGCACGCGGCGAAGGCCTCGCCGCGGTGCGCGCCGGCCACGGCCACCAGGACGATGGCCTCGCCCGGCTCGAGCGGGCCCACGCGGTGCACCACGCGCACGTCCAGGATGTCCCAGCGGGAATGGGCCTCGTCGCAGATCGCCTCCAGCGCGCGCTCGGTCATCCCGGCGTAGTGCTCCAGGGTCATCCGCCGAACGGCCGCGCCGTCGTTGGAGTCGCGCACCAGGCCGACGAAGGTGGCCACGGCCCCCACGTCGCGCCGGCCGTTGGTCATCGCCGCGATCTCGCGGCCCGCGTCGAAGGGAGCCTCCTGGACGCGCACCCGCGCCACGGTCAGCCCCCGGTGACCGGCGGGAAGAAGGCCACCTCGTCCCCCGGCTTGAGCGGCGTCGCGAGGTCGGCCATGTGCTGGTTCACCGCCACTCGCCAGGCGCGCTCGGGCGCGAAGGCCTCGGCCCAGCGCCCGTCGCGGGTTCGCAGCCAGTCGAGGACGGCGCCCACCGTCGGCGTGCCGGCCGGCAGCGGGATCTGCTCGCGACCGCAGCCCAGGCGCTCGCGAAGGCCGGCGAAGTAGAGCACGGTCACCACGGCCGCCTCACACCGCCGCCAGGCGCGTGCGGCCGGCGTCCGCCACGAAGTCCTGGACGAAGCGCGCGATCGCCGGGGCGTCGTCCAGCGCGAACTGCGGCAGCGCCGTCTCGAGCGGCTCGTCGGTCGCCACGGCGATGACGTGCGGGTCGCGCGGAAAGAGCAGCGGCCGGTCTCCGCCGGCGCGGTGGACCTCGATGCGCGGGATGGGGTCGTGCTTGTAGCCTTCCACCAGCACGAGGTCGCAGGGCGAGAAGTGCGCCAGCTGCTCCGCGAGGCCGGGCTCCGCCTCGCCGCGCAGCTCGTGCATGAGCACCCAGCGCCTCGAGGAGCTCACCAGGACCTCCGAGCAGCCGGCCTGCCGGTGGCGCCAGGAGTCCTTGCCGGGCTGGTCCACCTCGAACTGGTGGTGGGCGTGCTTGATGAGCGAGACGCGCAGCCCCGCCTTCACGAGGAGGGGGACCAGCCTTTCGATGAGGGTCGTCTTGCCGCTGCCGCTGTAGCCGGCGATGCCGAGGATCTTCATGGCGGGGGGGTGCGCCAGGCGCTGCTCCGGGAGGAGCAGATGATAGCGCAACGGGGCCGTCCGGCCCCGCCCTACGCCGCCCGCGCCCGCTTCAGTCGCCGCAGCAGCACCGGAACCAGCAGCACCAGCCCGGCCAGCGTCCACAGGATCCAGGTCACCGGGCTCGAGAAGAGGATGCCCAGGTGGCCGTCGGAGATCGACAGCGCGCGGCGAAGGTTCTGCTCCATCATGTCGCCCAGCACGAAGCCGAGGATGAGCGGGGCCATCGGGAAGTGCAGCTTGCGCAGCATCCACCCGAAGACGCCCAGCGCGACCATCAGCACCAGGTCGAACGTCGTCGCGTGCACGGCGTACACGCCCACGAAGCTCACCGCCGCGATGCCCGGCACCAGCAGCCAGTTGGGCACGTGCAGCATGCGGGCGAAGATCCCCACCATCGGGATGTTCATCACCAGGAGCATCACGTTGGCGATGAACAGCGAGGCGATGAGGCCCCAGACGATGTCGGGCTGCTGCTCGAAGAGCAGCGGGCCCGGCGTGATGTTGTAGAGCGTGAGCGCGCCCACCATCACGGCGGTGGTGCCGCTGCCCGGCACGCCGAGGGTCAGCATCGGCACGAAGGAGCCGCCGGCGGAGGCGTTGTTGGCCGCCTCGGGCGCCGCCACGCCGCGCACGTCGCCCTTGCCGAAGGTGCCCTCCTTGTCGCAGAGGTTCTTCTCCGTCATGTACGTGATGGCGCTGGCGATGGTCGCTCCCGCCCCGGGCAGCACGCCGATGCCGAAGCCCACCAGCGAGGAGCGCACGATGGACCACCAGGTCATCGCGAACTCCTTCACGTTGAAGAGCTTGCGGCCCGTGGACTTGATCACCGTCTGCCCGGCGTGGGTCTGCTCGAGCATGACCAGCATCTCGCTCACGCTGAACAGTCCGATCACCACCACCACGAACTGGATCCCGTCGGCCAGGTGCACGTCCTCGAACGTGAACCGGTACACGCCCGTGCCCGAGTCGATGCCCACCGTGGACAGGAACAGGCCGATCGCCGCCGCGAGCAGCGTCTTCACCGGGCGGTCGCCCACCATGCCGGCCAGGCAGCAGATGGCGAATACCATCAGGACGAAGTACTCCGCGGGCCCGAAGGCGAGCGCCCAGCGCGCGAGGATGGGGGCGAAGAGCGCGAGGCCCACCATCGCGACCGTGCCGCCCACGAAGGAGCTCCACGCG
The DNA here is from genome assembly GCA_029781595.1 of Pseudomonadota bacterium. GTDB lineage: Bacteria > Pseudomonadota > Gammaproteobacteria > Burkholderiales > Usitatibacteraceae > FEB-7. The sequence goes on from JAKOWJ010000080.1 coordinate 41,926, forward strand.
GAGATGGAAAGCGCCACGCCCGCCAGGCCCTTCTTGGCCAGGGGGTAGCCGTCCAGCGCCGTCATGAGGGCGCCCGCGTCGCCCGGGATGTTGAGCAGGATCGAGGAGATGCGCCCGCCGTACTCGCAGCCCATGTACACGGCGGCGAGCAGGATCAGCGCCGTCTCCGGGGGCAGCTTCATGGCGAAGGCGATGGGCAGCAGGATCGCCACGCCGTTGATCGGGCCCAGGCCCGGCAGCAACCCCACCACCGTGCCGATGAAGGAGCCGCACAGCGCGACGAAGAGGTTCAGGGGCTTGCCGGCGACGGCGAAGCCGTGGGCGAGTTGCGCGAGGGAGTCCATCAGCCGGCCTTCCAGAGCGAGCCCAGGGGCAGCGTCACGTCCAGCACCCGGTCGAAGAAATAGTAGAAGCCCACGCCCATGGCCACGCCCGCCACCAGGCACGGCAGCCAGCGGCCGCCGTAGAGGCGCCCGATGCCCGTCGCGGCCAAGGCCGTGGCCACGGGGAAGCCCAGGATCTCGAACAGCCACGCGTACAGTCCGAAGCCCGCGATGAGCCCGGCCAGCTTGAGGCGGACCGGTCCCCGGGGCCAGCCGTGCTCGGTGCCCGGCTTGACGAGGAGCCAGGTGGCGGAGGCGGCCATCAGCCCGCACAGCAGCAGCGGGAAGGCGCGCGGGCCGATGGGCTCGTAGGAGAACGGCGCCTGGATCGGCCACGCGAGCCAGGCGATGGCCGCGCAGACGACGAGCCAGGCGATCGCGAAGATCCGGTCGCTCATGGCGGTTCGCCCGGCGCGGGCGGGCGCCCCGGCGTGCCCGGAGCCTGCCTGCCCGCGCGGGACCTCACTTCTTGCCGAGACCGAATTCCTGCGCCACCGAGCGGTAGACGCCGACCTGCTTCTTCACGAACGCGTCCAGCTCGGCGCCCGTGAGGTCGAAGGGCTGCAGGCCGCGCTGCGCGCGCAGGGCCGCGAACTCCTTGGTCGCCATGGCCTTGCGGAACATCTCCTGCCAGGCCTTGAAGTCGGCATCGGGCACCTTGGGGCCCATGTAGAAGCCGCGGATGATGGGCCACTGCAGGTCGTAGCCCTGCTCCTTGGCGGTGGGCACCACGGACATGCTGCCCTCGAGCCGCTTCTCGGCCAGGACGGCGATGGTGCGGATGTTGCCGGCCGCGGCCTGCGCCTCGTCGGCCGAGACGTCGCCGAACATCACCTGGATGTGCCCGCCCATCAGGGCGGTGGTGGCCTCGCCGTTGCCCTCGAAGGACACCCAGCGCATCTTCCTCGGGTCGACGCCGATCTTCTTGGCCAGCATGGCCGCCTTGGTCCAGTCCTGGCTGCCGACCGTGCCGCCGCCGCCCATCGGCACCTTGGACGGGTCGGCCTTGATCGCCGCGGCGACCTCGGCGAGGTTCTTCCAGGGCGCGTTCTTGCCCACGGAGATGGAGCCGTAGTCGGCGCCGACGGCGGCGAGCCAGCGCACGTCGTTCTCCGTCCACTTGCCGAACTTGCCCAGGGCGATGTTCAGGAGCGAGCCGCCGGAGAAGGCCACGATGACGTTGGGGTCGGAGGCGCGCTGCGCGACGACGGTGTTCATGGCCACGGCGCCGATGCCGCCGGGCATGTAGGTCGAGCGGATCGGGTCCTTGAGGAGCTTCAGTTCCTGCATCGACTGCTGGGCGAGCTTGCAGGTGAGGTCGAAGCCGCCGCCGGGCTTGGCGCCGACGATGCACTCGGGCTTGTCGATCTCCGCGTGCGCCGCGAGGCCGGTCGCCGCCAGGATGGAAAACAGTACGCGAATCATGGGCTTGCGCATTTCACTCCTCCGGAGGGTGGGTGTGGTCTGGTTGGGGGCGTGCCGGCCGGGCCGGGAACCCCTCTGGTGCCTACAATGCAGAGTAGACCCATCACCTTTCAAGTGGCTTTCGGGCCAGCCGGGAGGCGTCGCATGAGGATTCTGCTGGTCGAGGACCACCTGGAGCTCTCCCGGTGGGTGGCGAAGGCGCTCGAGAAGAGCCGCTTCACCGTCGAGCGCTCGCTCAACGGCGCGGACGCCGATGCGCGCCTCGCCACGGAGCGCTACGACCTCGTGATCCTGGACCTCACGCTCGCCCGGATGGACGGGCTGGAGGTGCTGCGGCGCCTGCGCGCGCGCGGCTCGCGCACGCCCGTGCTGATCGTCACGGCCCGGACGGAGGTCAGCGACCGCGTGCGCGGGCTGGACCTGGGCGCGGACGACTACCTCGCCAAGCCCTTCGAGATCGACGAGCTGGAGGCGCGCGTGCGCGCCCTGCTTCGCCGCTCCCACGCGGGCGGCGAGATGCGCCCGCGCTGCGGCCCGCTGGAGCTCGACCCGGCCTCGCGCGCCTTCACGCTCGCCGGCCAGCACCTGCCGCTCACGCCCCGGGAGTTCGCCGTGCTGGAGTCGCTCGTGATGCGACCCGGCAAGGTGGTCGCCAAGGACCAGCTGCACGACCGGCTGTTCCGGCTGGAGAGCGAGGCGCGTCCCGACGCCATCGAGGTCTACGTGCATCGCCTGCGGCGCAAGCTCGCCGGCGCCGCCGTGCGCATCGTGACGCTTCGCGGCCTGGGCTACCTGCTGGAGGAATCCTCGCCGTGACCGCTTCCGCCGCCGCGGCCCAGGCCGCCCCGTTCCCCGGCCTGCAGGCACGCATCCTCGGCTGGCTCCTGCCGGCCCTCGTCCTGCTGGTGGCCGTCAACTCCGTCAGCGCCTACCGCTCGTCGATCGCCGCGGTGAACACGGCGTACGACCGGTCCCTCCTCGCCGTGGCGCGCGCCGTCGCCGACCGCGTGGAGCTGCGCGAGGGCCGCGTGTTCGTCGAGGTGCCGTACGTGGCGCTCGACTTCTTCCAGTCGGACCTTCGCGGGATCGTGTACTACCGCGTGGGAGGCCTGGACGGCCAGGCGGTCTCCGGGTACGACGACCTGCCCGCCCCGCCCGCCGGGGCCCCGCTCACCCAGGACTACTTCGCGCTGGCGCGCTTCTACGACGACCACTACCGCGGCGACCCCGTGCGCGTGGTGGCCCTCGAGCAGCCCGTGTTCGACGAGCATGCGCGCGGCATGGCCCTGGTGCAGGTGGCCGAGACCCTCACCTCCCGCGAGGCGCTCACGCGCGGGCTCATGCTCGCCACCCTCGGCCGGCAGAGCCTGCTGGTGGCCCTGGCCGCCCTGGTGATCGTGGGCGTGGTGCGCGTGGCCTTCCGGCCCATCCAGCGCCTGCGCGCCGAGCTCGACGCGCGCGCCGCCGTGGACCTCTCGCCCATCGACCCGAGCGGGGTGCCCGGGGAGGTCGCCGGCGTGGTGGCGGCCATGAACGGGTACATGGCGCGGCTGAAGGGCACGCTGGAGCGCCAGGAGCGCTTCATCGCCGACGCCACGCACCAGCTGCGCACGCCCCTGGCCGTGCTGCGCACGCAGGCCGGCCTCGCGCTGCGCGAGGAGGATCCCGCGCGCCTTCGCGAGACGGTGGCGGCCATGGACCGCACGGCGGCCGACACCGCCCACCTCGCGAGCCAGCTCCTCACCCGCGCACGGGCCCAGCACGGCATCGCGCTTCCCGCCGACGAGACCGTGGACCTCGCCGAGTGCGCCCGCTGGGTGTGCCTGGACCTCGGGGGCGAGGCGGTGGCGCGCGGCGTGGACCTCGCCTTCGAGTCCGCGGACCGCGTGCCGTTGCGGGGCGATCCCACGCTCCTTCGCGAGCTGGTGAAGAACCTGGTGGACAACGCCATCCGCTACACGCCGGCCGGCGGACACGTGACCGTGCGGGTGCCCCCCGGGGGCGCCGCCCCGGCCATCGAGGTGGAGGACAGCGGCGCGGGCGTCGCCGCGGCCGACCGCGAGCGCATCTTCGACCCGTTCTACCGCGTGGCGACGACCGGCCAGCCCGGCATGGGACTGGGGCTGACCATCGTGCGCGACATCGCGCGGGCCCACGGCGCCGCCGTCGAGCTGGAGGACGGCGCGGGCGGCGCGGGGCTTCGCGTGCGGGTCAGCTTTCCGGCGCCGCCGGCGGGCTGAGCGGGGCGCCGCCGGCGCCCTCCCCCGGCAGCTCCGCGCGCTCGATGGCGGCGAAGCGGTCGCTGATCTTGCGGCTGGAGATCTGCACCTGGCCCGCATCCTCGTGGGCCTGGCGGATGTGGTCGGCGAGCTTGCGCATGCGCTCGTCGAAGCGGCCGAAGTCCTTGCCCAGCTTGCCGAGCTCGTCCTTGATGATGTGGATCTGCTTGCGCGTCTCCACGTCCTTGAGCACGGCGCGGGCGGTGTTGAGCACCGCCATGAGCGTGGTGGGCGAGACGATCCACACGTGCCGCTGCGCCGCGTACTCCACGAGGTCGCGGTGGTGGGCGTGGATCTCCGCGAACACGCTCTCGGCCGGCACGAACATCACCGCCCCGTCGCCCGTCTCGCCGGGGACGATGTACTTGGAGGCGATGTCGTCCACGTGGCGGCGCACGTCCGCCTTGAACGCCGCGGGCGTGCCCCGCTCGGGCCCCTCGGCGAACATGCGCTCGAAGTTCTCCAGCGGGAACTTCGAGTCCACGGCGATGAGGCCGGTGGGCTCGGGGAGCTTGAGCACGCAGTCGGCCCGCACGTGGCGCGCCGTCTGGAAGGTGTACTGGAACTCGTAGGCCGACTCCGGCAGGACGTTCTTCACGATGTCCTCGAGCTGGCGCTCGCCCAGCGCCCCGCGCGAGCTCTTGCTGCCGAGCAGGTTCTGCAGGCTCACGACGTTGGTGGTCAGCGTCTCGATCTTCTTCTGGGCGTCGTCGATGGTCTGCAGGCGCGTCATCACGCTCACGAACGTCTCGTTGGTGCGCTTGAAGCCCTCGTCGAGGCGCTCGTTCACCTTGCCGCCGATCTCCGCCAGGCGCGCGTCGACCTTCTCCTGCAGCGCCCGCTCGAAGGCCTGGAGCTGCTCGCGGTTCCTCGCCAGCTCGTCGCCCACGGCGCGGCGCAGGCGGTCGCCCTCCTCGCTCTGGCGCGAGGCGATGCGGTCGGCCGAGTCAGCCAGTCCGCTGCGCAGGTCGGTGAGAATGGCCCGGTGGTGGGCCTCGCGATCGCCCGCCACCGCCTCCGGCAGTCGCGCCACGCGCCCGGACAGGCGCAGCGTCGCCACGAGGGCGGCTGCGGCGGCCAGGGCCGCGAGGACGACCAGGACGATGAGCGCGGCGTCCACCGTTCCGGTCAGGCCGCCTGTTCCTCGCGCGCGGCGCGCTTGCGGTCGTGTTCGAGCAGGTGGCGCTTGCGAAGGCGGATGTTCTTGGGCGTCACCTCCACCAGCTCGTCGTCGTCGATGAACTCGACGGCCCCCTCCAGGGTGAGCTGGATCGGCGGCGTGAGCAGGACGTTTTCGTCCTTGCCCGCCGCGCGCACGTTGGTGAGCTTCTTGCCCTTCACGGGGTTCACGATGAGGTCGTTGTCGCGGCTGTGGATGCCGATCACCATCCCCTCGTAGACGCGCTCGCCGGGCGAGACGAACATGCGGCCGCGGTCCTCCAGGTTCCACAGGGCGAAGGCCACGGCCTCGCCCTGTTCGGAGGAGATCAGCACGCCGTTTCGCCGGGACGGCAGCTCGCCCTTCACCGGCGCGTACTCGTCGAAGACGTGGCTCTTGATGCCCGTGCCGCGCGTGAGCGTCATGAACTCCATGTGGAAGCCGATGAGCCCGCGCGAGGGGATCCGGTAGTCCAGCCGCACGCGGCCCTTGCCGTCCGGCACCATGTCCTGCAGCTCGCCGCCGCGCCGGCCCAGTTCCTCCATGAGGCGGCCCTGGTGGTCCTGCTCGACGTCGATGGTGAGGATCTCCCAGGGCTCGTGGCGGGCGCCCTCTACCTCCTTCACCACCACGCGCGGCTTGCCCACCGCGAGCTCGTAGCCCTCGCGGCGCATGTTCTCGATGAGGATGGTGAGGTGCAGCTCGCCGCGGCCCGAGACGCGGAAGACGTCGGCGTCGTCGGTGTCCTCGACGCGCAGGGCCACGTTGGCCAGCAGCTCCCTCGTGAGGCGGTCGCGGATCTGGCGGCTGGTGACGTACTTGCCCTCCTGCCCGGCGAAGGGCGAGGTGTTCACCTGGAAGGTCATGGTGAGCGTGGGCTCGTCGACGCCCTGGAACGGCAGCGCCTCGGGGTTGTCCGTGGCGGCGAAGGTCGCGCCGATGGTGAAGTCCTCGATCCCGGTGACGGAGACGATCTCCCCGGCGCTCGCGCTGTCGAGCTCGACCTTCTCCAGGCCCTGGAACGCGCGCACGAGCCCGATGCGCGCCCGGCGCGGCGGCGCGTCGCCCGCCAGGATCGTCACCTCCTGCGCCTTCCGGATCGTGCCGCGGCGCACGCGCCCGACGGCGATCCGGCCCAGGAAGCTCGAGTAGTCCACGGCGCTGATCTGCAGCTGCAGCGGGCCCTCCGGGTCGCCGGCGGGCGGAGGCACGTGCTTGAGGATGGCCTCGAAGAGCGGGCGCATGTTCTCGCCGCGCGTCGTGGGCTCCGTCGCTGCCCACCCATTGAGCGCGGAGGCGTAGATCACGGGGAAGTCGAGCTGCTCCTCCGTGGCGCCCAGCTTGTCCATGAGGTCGAAGGTCTGGTTCACCACCCAGTCGGGCCGGGCGCTGTCGCGGTCGATCTTGTTGACCACGACGATGGGCTTGAGGCCGAGCGCCAGGGCCTTGCGCGTGACGAAGCGCGTCTGCGGCATGGGGCCCTCGACGGCGTCCACGAGCAGCAGCACGCCGTCGACCATCGAGAGCACACGCTCGACCTCGCCGCCGAAGTCGGCGTGGCCGGGCGTGTCGACGATGTTGATGTGCACGCCGGCGTAGTCGACGGCCGTGTTCTTGGCGAGGATCGTGATGCCGCGCTCGCGCTCGAGGTCGTTGGAGTCCATCACGCGCTCGGCGATGTGCTGGTGGGCGGCGCAGGTGCCCGCCTGGTGCAGGAGCTTGTCGACCAGCGTGGTCGTGCCGTGGTCGACGTGGGCGATGATGGCGATGTTGCGGAGCGCGCGCGGCAAGGGTTTCCTCAGGCTGCGATCAAAATCGCAGGAAATTCAGCATTTTAGCAGTCCGCCATGACAAAGGCGAGTCGCGGGGAATGACAGGGGAGATGGTGCGCCCGATCGGGCGCCTTGCCACCCCCCCCCCGCGCGCCGGGCTCCGGGGCTAGCCCGGGCGGTTGCGCATCCAGTCCGCGGTGCCGAGGAAGGCCTCGGCGAGCGAGCGCTGCAGCGCCGGGTCCACGCCCACGTCGTCCATGGCCCGGCTCATGCACTGCAGCCACTGGTCGCGCTCGCAGACGCCGATCGCGAACGGCAGGTGGCGCGCGCGAAGCATCGGGTGCCCGATGCGCTCGGCGTAGAGGGGCGGGCCGCCCAGCCAGCCGGAGAGGAACCAGAAGAGCTTCTCGCGCGAGCCCTCGAGGCTCGCGGGGTGGAGGGTCCTGATTCCCGCGAACGCCTCGTCGAGGTCCATGAGGTCGTAGAACCGGTCCACGAGCTCGCGCACCGCGCGCTCGCCGCCGAGGCGCTCGTAGGGCGTGGGATCCGGCGCGGAAGGACTCATGGCGGAGGCGGCAGGCATGGGGGGCGCGTATGCTAGCATCCGCGCCTTTGCCGTCCGGCCCGCCGTGAAGCTCGCCCTCAAGATCGACGTCGACACCTACCGCGGCACGCGCGAGGGCGTGCCCCGGCTGGTGGAGATGCTGCGCCGTCACGAGGCGGGCGCGACCTTCCTCTTCAGTCTCGGACCCGACCACACGGGCCGCGCCATCAAGCGCGTCTTCCGCCCGGGTTTCCTGGGCAAGGTGGGCCGAACCTCCGTGCTCTCCCACTACGGGCTGCGCACCCTGCTCTACGGCACGCTGCTGCCCGGCCCCGACATCGGCCGGCGCTGCGCGCGCGAGCTGCGGGCCGTGCGCGACGCGGGCTTCGAGGTCGGCATCCACACCTGGGACCACGTGAAGTGGCAGGACGGCGTGGGCGGCGCGGGCGAGGAGTGGACGGACCGCCAGATGGCCCTCGCCTGCGAGCGCTTCCGCGAAGTGTTCGGGGAGGACGCGCGCGTGCACGGCGCCGCCGGCTGGCAGATGAACGCGCACGCCTGGCGGCGCACCCAGCGCCTGGGATTCGACTACGCCTCCGACAGCCGCGGCACGCACCCCTTCCTGCCCGTGCACCGGGCCGAGATCGTGGCCTGCCCGCAGCTGCCGACGACCCTGCCGACCCTGGACGAGCTGGTGGGCCTGGACGGGCGCACCGAGGCGAACGTGCACGAGGCGATCCTCGCGCTCACCGCCGGGCCGCGCGATCACGTGTTCACGCTGCACGCCGAGCTCGAGGGCATGAAGCTCGCGCCGGCCTTCGAGGCGCTGCTGGCCGGCTGGCGCGCGCAGGGCTACCGCCTCGTGGCGATGCGCGAGCTCTACGAGGGGCTCGACCGCCCCGCCCTGCCGCTGCACACCGTCGGCCCCGGGGAGGTGCCGGGGCGCAGCGGCACCCTCGCCGTCCAGGGGCCGGCGTTCCTTTCCGCGGGAACAACCCCATAGCTTGCGTTTCCCGGGGAACTTCGCCACCATAGGTCGCGTTCAACCCACCGGATACCCTGGATGAGCGAACGCAAGGCAGTCCCGGATTTCGAGTTATCCGCCACTGGCAACCAACGCTTCCGCTTCTCGGCCTTCAGGGGCCACCCCTTCATCCTCTATTTCTACCCGAAGGACAACACGCCCGGCTGCACCGACGAGAGCCTGCAGTTCCGCGAGCTGCACGGCGAGTTCGCGAAGGCCGGCTGGGCGATCTTCGGCGTCTCGCGCGACTCCCTCGCCTCCCACGAGCGGTTCAAGCAGAAGTTCGGCTTCCCCTTCGAGCTCCTGGCCGACCCCGAGGAGACGGCCTGCGCCCTCTTCGACGTCATCCGCCAGAAGACGATGTACGGCAAGAAGGTGCGCGGCATCGAGCGCAGCACCTTCGCGATCGACCGCGAGGGCCGCATCGCCCGCGAGTGGCGCGGGGTGAAGGTCGCCGGCCACGCGGCCGAGGTCCTCGACTTCGCCCGCTCCCTCTAGCCCGCGGCGCCGCCCTGATGCCCAACGACAACCTGCGTGACTCGCCGCGCTCCGGCGCCGGCGGGGCGGACGAGCCCGCCCCGGAATCCTCGGAGGCCCCCATGCATCGCAAGCGTGAAGCGCACGGCGGGGCGCGCGCCGGCCGCCGCCCGGCCGCCGTCAAGCTCTTCGTCCTGGACACCAACGTGCTGATGCACGATCCCACGAGCCTCTTCCGGTTCGAGGAGCACGACGTCTACCTCCCGATGGTCACCCTCGAGGAGCTGGACGACAACAAGAAGGGCATGAGCGAGGTCGCGCGCAACGCCCGCCAGGCGAGCCGCTTCCTGGACGAGATCGTCTCGGCCGGGGACGGCGACATCGAGTCGGGCTACGCGCTGAAGGGCAAGACGCACGGCGAGGCCCTGGGGCGCCTGTTCCTGCAGACGCACGCGGTGAGCGCGGACATCCCGGACTCGGTGGCCTCCCAGAAGGCCGACAACGTGATCCTGGGCGTGGCGATGCACCTGAAGGAGCGCCACCCGAAGCGCCAGGTCGTGCTGGTGTCCAAGGACATCAACATGCGCATCAAGGCGCATGCGATTGGCCTCGCGGCGGAGGACTACTTCAACGACAAGGTCCTCGAGGACACCGACCTCCTCTACACCGGCATGCTGGGCCTGCCGGAGGACTTCTGGGACCGCCACGGCAAGGACGTGGAGAGCTGGCAGGAGCACGGCCGCACCCTCTACCGCGTGAAGGGGCCGCTGTGCCCGGCGCTGCTGGTGAACCAGTTCGTCTTCCACGAGGGCGAGCGGCCGTTCTACGCCATCGTGAAGGACGTGAAGGGCCGCACCGCCACGCTGCAGACCCTCAAGGACTACTCGCACCACAAGAACAACGTCTGGGGCATCACCTCGCGCAACCGCGAGCAGAACTTCGCGCTGAACCTGCTCATGGACCCGGAGGTGGATTTCGTCACCCTGCTGGGCCAGGCGGGCACCGGCAAGACCCTGCTCACGCTCGCCGCCGGCCTCATGCAGACCCTCGAGTACAAGGTCTACAGCGAGATCATCATGACGCGCGTGACCGTGCCCGTGGGAGAGGACATCGGGTTCCTGCCCGGCACCGAGGAGGAGAAGATGACCCCGTGGATGGGCGCGCTGGAGGACAACCTCGACGTGCTCATGAAGACCGACGACGAGGCCGGCGACTGGGGGCGGGCGGCGACGGCGGACCTCATCCGCAGCCGCATCAAGGTGAAGAGCCTGAACTTCATGCGCGGCCGCACCTTCATCAACAAGTACCTCATCATCGACGAGGCGCAGAACCTCACGCCCAAGCAGATGAAGACCCTCATCACGCGCGCGGGGCCCGGCACCAAGGTGGTCTGCCTGGGCAACATCGCGCAGATCGACACGCCCTACCTCACGGAAGGCTCCTCGGGCCTCACCTACGTGGTGGACCGCTTCAAGGGCTGGAGCCACAGCGGCCACGTCACGCTCACGCGCGGCGAGCGCTCGCGGCTGGCGGACCACGCCGCCGAGGTGCTCTGAGGCGGTCCCGCGCGGCTCAGGCGGCGGCCGCGCCGAACCCGGCGAAGGCCGCCACGGCCCTGTCCACCCCGGCCGCGTCCACGTCCAGGTGCGTGACCAGGCGCGTGCGCGGCGAGACGATGGCCGTCACGCCCTCGCCCGCCAGGTGCGCCTGCAGCGCCGCGCACCGCTCCGGCGCGACGCGCACGAACACCATGTTGGTCTGCACGGGATCGACGGCGTAGCCCGCGCCGGCGAGGCCCTGCGCCAGGCGCGCCGCGTTCGCGTGATCGTCCGCGAGCCGGTCCACGTGGTGCTCGAGGGCGTGCAGGCCCGCGGCCGCCACGATCCCCGCCTGCCGAAGGCCGCCGCCCAGCATCTTGCGGATCCGCCGGGCCCGGTCCACGAGCCCCTGGTGCCCCACGAGCACCGTGCCCATGGGCGCGCCCAGGCCCTTGGACAGGCACACGGAGACGGTGTCGAACCCGGCGCACAGCAGCTTCACGGGCATGCCGAGCTTCACCGAGGCGTTGAAGATGCGCGCGCCGTCCAGGTGCGTGGACAGTCCCCGCTTCCAGGCGAGCGTCATCGCCCGGGCGAGGTAGTCGCGCCCGATCACCTTGCCACCGATGGTGTTCTCCAGCGCGAGCAGCCGCGTGACGGCGAAGTGCGGGTCGTCCGGCTTGATGGCCGCCTCGACCTGCGCGAGGTCCAGCGTGCCGTCGGGGAGGTTGGCGAGGGGCTGCGGCTGGATGGAGCCCAGCACCGCGGCCCCGCCACCCTCGTAGCGGTAGGTGTGCGCGTCCTGGCCCAGGATCACCTCCTCGCCGCGGCCGCAGTGGGCCATGAGCGCGGCGAGGTTGGACTGCGTGCCGCTGGGGAAGTAGAGCCCGGCCTCCAGGCCGAAGAGCGCGGCCGTGCGCGCCTCCAGCTTGCGCACGGTGGGGTCGTCCCCGAAGACGTCGTCCCCCACGACCGCGCGCGCCATCGCCTCGCGCATGGCGGGCGTGGGGCGGGTGACGGTGTCGCTGCGCAGGTCGACCGGGGGAGCGCCGGCGCCCACGCTAGCGCAGGCTCGCGTTGATTTTCTCGAGCGCGGCGGAGCCGGGGCACAGCTCCTTCTCGCCCAGCGAGTTGAGCGGCGCCAGGGTGGTGCCCAGGTGCTCGTGCAGGTCCACCGCGTCGGCCTCCACGTACAGCAGGCCCGTGACGATCTCGCCGCGCGCGTAGTGCGACTGCACGTAGCTCATGGCGGAGATGCGGCTCGAGGAGTCGTACTCGTCCGAGAGCTTGCGAAGGCGCAGGAGCGAGCCGTCGTGCTGGCGGACCTCGGTCACCGTGCCCGGCTCGTAGGCCGCGGTGATCTCCCTGTGGACGGTGATCACGTCCAGGGCGTTCACGGCCTCGTTGTGGTGGCGCACGTAGTCGTAGCTGCGCGTCGAGCCGTCGTGGTTGTTGAACGCCACGCAGGGCGAGATCACGTCGAGGAAGGCGGCCCCGGGGTGCGAGAGCGCGCCCTTGATGAGGGGCACCAGCTGCGCCTTGTCGCCGGAGAAGCCGCGCGCCACGTAGGTGGCCCCGAGCTGCAGCGCGAGGATGGCGAGGTCGATGCCCTCGTCGGTGTTGACCGCGCCGCGCTTGGACTTCGAGCCCCGGTCGGCGGTGGCGGAGAACTGGCCCTTGGTGAGGCCGTACACGCCGTTGTTCTCGACGATGTAGGTCATGTTGACGCCGCGGCGCATCGCGTGGGCGAACTGGCCCAGGCCGATGGAGGCCGAGTCGCCGTCGCCCGACACGCCCAGGTAGAGGAGCTCGCGGTTGGCGAGGCTCGCCCCGGTGAGCACCGAGGGCATGCGCCCGTGCACGGAGTTGAAGCCGTGCGACTTGTCCAGGAAGTAGGTCGGCGTCTTCGACGAGCAGCCGATGCCGGAGAGCTTGGCGACGCGGTGCGGCTCGATGGCGAGCTCCCAGCTCGCCTGGATGATGGCGGCGCTGATGGAGTCGTGGCCGCAGCCGGCGCACAGCGTGGAGATCGTCCCCTCGTAGTCGCGTCGGGTGAGGCCCAGCGCGTTCACGGGCAGGTCGGGGTGGTGCAGCTTGGGCTTGGTGAGGTAGGTCATGGTCTCTGGTCGCCTGGCGTCGTCGGGGCGCTACTCGCCCGCCGTGGCCGTGCGCCGCAGCGGCCGGACGTTGAACGCCGACAGGCGCTCCTCGATCTCCCGCCGGATGAAGCGCGCGGTGATGGGCGTGCCGTCGTAGTGCACCACGGCCGACAGGCGCGAGGGATCGATCCCGCCCTCGGCCATCAGCAGCGTGCGCAGCTGCCCGTCGCGGTTCTGCTCGACCACGAAGACGTGGTCGTGCGCCTGGATGAAGTCGATCACCGAGTCCTGGAACGGGAAGGCCCGCACGCGCAGCGCGTCGATCGGGATGCCCTCGGCCTCCAGCTCGACCAGCGCCTCGTCCATGGCGCAGGCCGTGGACCCGTAGTAGATGACGCCGTGACGGGCCGTGCGCGGAGAGTCGCGGATCACCGGCTCGGGCACGTAGTGCTTGGCGGTCTCGAACTTGCGCAGCAGGCGCTGCATGTTGTCTACGTAGGCGCTGCCCTCCTCCGTGTAGCGCGCGTAGCGGTCGCGGCTGGTGCCGCGAGTGAAGAAGGAGCCGCGCCGCGGGTGCGTGCCCGGGTACGTGCGGTAGGTGATGCCGTCGTCGTCCACGTCGAGGTAGCGGCCGAAGCGCTTGCCCGACTCCAGGTCGTCGTGGTCGAGGACCTTGCCGCGGTCGTAGAGGCGCGAGTCGTCCCAGGCGAGCGGCCGGCAGAGGCGCTCGTTCATGCCGATGTCCAGGTCCGTCATCACGAACACGGGCGTCTGCAGGCGGTCGGCGAGGTCCAGGGCGTCGGCGGTGAACTCGAAGGCCTCCGTGGCGTCCTCCG
>JAKOWJ010000103.1 GCA_029781595.1 Pseudomonadota bacterium
GTATTTCTGCTCGGGGTGCCCGCACAACACCTCCACGCGCGTGCCGGAGGGCTCGAAGGCCCTGGCCGGCATCGGCTGCCACTACATGGCGACGTGGATCCGGCCCGACCAGACGATGACCTTCACCCAGATGGGCGGGGAGGGGGCGCCGTGGATCGGCATGCAGGCGTTCACCGCCACGCGCCACGTCTTCGCGAACCTCGGCGACGGGACGTACTTCCACTCGGGGCTTCTCGCGATCCGCGCCGCCGCGAGCGCGAACGTCAACATCACCTACAAGATCCTCTTCAACGACGCGGTCGCCATGACGGGCGGGCAGCCGGTCGACGGCGCGCTCACCGTGCCGGCGATCACGCGCCAGGTCGCCGCCGAGGGCGTGCGGCGCATCGTGGTCGTCTCAGACGAGCCGGAGAAGTGGCGCGGCGCGTCGGGGCTCGCCGAAGGCACGGCGGTCCGCCACCGTGACGACCTGGATGCGGTCCAGCGGGAGCTTCGCGAGGTGCCGGGCGTGACGGCGCTCGTCTACGACCAGACGTGCGCCGCGGAGAAGCGACGCCGTCGCAAGCGCGGCACCTTTCCGGACCCGGCGCGCCGCGCGTTCATCAACGAACGCGTGTGCGAAGGGTGCGGCGACTGCGGCGAGCAGTCCAACTGCCTGTCGGTCGTGCCGGTCGAGACGCAATTCGGGCGCAAGCGCGCCATCGACCAGAGCACCTGCAACAAGGACTTCTCGTGCGTGAAGGGCTTCTGCCCGAGCTTCGTCACCGTCGAGGGCGGGGCGATCCGGCGGCGCAAGCCGTCCGGCGCCGCGCTCGCGGGCGGGGCGATGCCGGAGCCGGAACTGCCCGGGCTGGAGAGGCCCTGGGGCATCCTCGTCACCGGCGTCGGCGGCACGGGCGTGGTGACGATCGGCGCGCTGCTCGGCATGGCCGCGCACATCGAGGGAAAGGGCGCCGCCGTGCTGGACATGACCGGCCTCGCGCAGAAGGGCGGCTCGGTCTACACGCACATCCGGATCGCCGCCTCGCCGCGGGACATCCACGCCGTGCGCATCGCCGCCGGCGAGGCCAGCGCGGTCATCGGCTGCGACATGATCGTGTCGGCCTCCGACGAGGCCATCGCCAAGATGCAGGCGGGGACCACGCGGGCCGTCATCAACGACGACGTGGCGCCCACGGGGGACTTCACGCGCGATCCGGACCTGCAGGTGCCCCTCGCGGGGCTGGCCGACGCCATCCGGGAGGCGTGCGGCGACCAGGCCGCAACGTTCGTGGACGCCGGCCGGCTCGCGACGGCCTTGGTCGGGGACTCGATCGCGACGAACCTCTTCATGGTCGGGTTCGCGTGGCAGCGGGGCCTGGTGCCGGTGGGCCGCGAGGCCATCGTGCAGGCCATCGAGCTCAACGGCGCCGCGGTGGAGGCCAACAAGGCCGCCTTCGAGTGGGGACGGCGGGCCGCGGTCGATCCCGAGACCGTGCGCCGCGCGGCGTTCGGGGAGCCCGGGGAGCCCGCCGTCGAGCCTGGCCTGGACGGGCTCGTCGCCCGGCTGCGGGCCGACCTGGCGCGGTACCAGGACGAGTCCTACGCGAGGCGGTTCGCCGACCGCGTCGAGCGCATCCGGCGCGCGGAGGCCGAGCGGGCGCCCGGCGCGTCCGGCCTCGCGGAGGCCGCGGCGCGGGGCCTGCACAAGCTGATGGCGTACAAGGACGAATACGAGGTGGCCCGGCTCTACACGGACGGCGACTTCCGGCGACGCCTCGCGCGGCAGTTCGAGGGCGACTACCGGGTCAAGGTCCACCTGGCGCCACCGCTGTTCGCGGCGCGGGATCCCGTCACCGGCCTGCCGCGCAAGCGCGCCTACGGGGGCTGGATGCTGGCGGCCATGGGGATCCTCGCGCGCTTCAAGGGGCTTCGCGGAACGGCGTTCGATCCTTTCGGCCGGACGGCCGAGAGGCGGGCCGAGCGCAAGCTCGTGGCGGACTACGAGGGGTTGCTGGACGAGATCACCGAGCGGCTCGGCCCGGACAGCCACGCCGTGGCAGTCGAACTCGCCCGGTTGCCCGAGCGCATCCGCGGCTTCGGCCACGTGAAGGCGCGGAACATCGAGGAGGTGGCCTCGCGCCGGACCGCGCTCCTGGCGCGGCTTCGCGAGGGCGGGCGCGGCCAAGCGGCCGGCGCGCGGCCGATCCCGATCCGGGTGGCCGCCTAGCGGGGGCGCTCAGGCGCCGGCCAGGCCCGGCCAGGAGAGCGTGTAGCGCCCGCCCGGAAGGGCCAGCGTCGCTTCGATGCCGAACGGCAGCGCGAGCTTGCGCGCGACGTGGCCGAACGGCAGTCCGGACAGCACGGGGCAGGGCGCGATGGCGCGAAGCGTCTCGACGACCTCGGCCATCGAGTAGGGGTAACGGGCCGGATTGCGCGGCGTGCAGTCGTCGAAGTCGCCGAGCAGGATCGCGCGCTGCCGGTCGAGGATTCCCGCGTACCGCAGCTGCAGGAACAGCCGCTCGATCGCGTAGGGCTCTTCCGCGATCTCCTCCACGTAGAGCAGGCCGCCGTCGACGCGGGGCAGGTAGGGCGTTCCCGCCAGGTGCGCCAGCATCGAGAGATTGCCGCCCCAGAGCGTCCCGCGAACCTGCGGGGCCCGCGGGGCCGCCGCGTCCTCGACCGCCACCTCGTCCCCGGCACCCCAAAGCGTCGCTTCCAGGTGGGCGAGCATGAAGGCGTCCGGCTCGCCGTCGCCGAGGTCGACGGCGAGCATCGGGCCGTGCACCGTGGCGAGCCCGCCGAGCGCCAGGGCCGCGCACTGGAAGGCGGTGAAGTCGCTGAAGCCGATGAATGCCTTGCCACTGGCGCCCACGCGGGCCCAGTCGATGGCCGGCAGCAGGCGCGAGATCCCGTAGCCGCCTCTCGCCGCGAGCATGACGTCGATCGCCGGATCGTCGACCAGGCCGTGGAAGGCCGCGAGCCGGTCTTCGTCCCGGCCGGCGAAGTAGCGCCACTGGTCCAGCGTTCCGGGCGCGACGACCACGGTGTGGCCCGCGTCGCGCAGCCGGGCGGCGCCGGCCTCGAGGCGAGCGGCGTCGACGGCGCCGGAAAGCGCGAAGACGCCGATCGTGGCCGGCCGGGGCGGCGGCCGGGGCCGGCGCGGCCGGGGCTCAGCCACGATGCCGGCTGGCCTCTTCGAAGGCGAGCAGCAGGCCGTCCGGGTCGCGCACGACGAACCGCCGGCTGCCGTCCGGCAGGGACTCGGGCGCCGAGACGACCGGCGCGCCTGCCGGCAGCGCCTGGAAACGCCGGTCCGCGTCGTGGATGTCCAGGCAGACGACGGGGCCGCCGGGGGGCGCGACCGGGCGCGCGGGGCGCTCGTCGAGCACGACCTTTATCGCGCCACCGGACAGGACCGCGCCGCGCCCGCCGGTCTCGTCGCCCCACCGGGCCACGACTTCCCAGCCCAGCGTGTCGCGATAGAAGGCGAGCGAGGCCGCGAAGTCGGCGGGCTGGAGGAAGATGTGGTCGAGCCGGTCCGTCATGGCGAGGTCCGATCGTCCCGCTGCGCCAGCGCGTCGACGACGGCGACGGCGGTCATGTTGATGATGCGCCGCACCGTGGCCGTGGGCGTGAGGATGTGCACCGCCTTGTCCGCGCCGAGCAGGATCGGCCCGATGGTGATGCCGTCGCCGGCCGCGGTCTTCAGCAGGTTGAAGGCGATGTTGGCCGCGTCCAGCGTGGGCATGATGAGCAGGTTCGCCTCGCCCTTCAGGCGGGAGTTCGGGAACGAGGCCTGCCGCACCTCCACCGAGATCGCCGCGTCGCCGTGCATCTCGCCCTCGACCTCCAGGTCCGGCAGGCGCTCGCGGATGAGGGAGAGCGCCGCGCGCATCTTCGCGGCAGACGGCGCCTCGCTCGTGCCGAAGCTCGAGTGGGACAGCAGAGCCGCGCGCGGCACCAGGCCGAAGCGGCGGATCTCCTCGGCGGCGAGCTGGGTCATCTCCGCGAGCTGCTCGGGCGTGGGGTCGTCGTTCACGTAGGTGTCGCAGATGAACACGGTGCGCCGCGGCAGCATGAGGATGTTCATCGCGTAGTAGTTGTCGACCCCGGGCCTGCGCCCGATCACCTGGTCCACGTAGTGCAGGTGCAGGCCGTGCGTGCCGAAGGTGCCGCAGATCATCCCGTCGGCCTCGCCCTTGTGGATCAGCATGGAGCCGATGAGCGTGTGGCGACGCCGCATCTCGATCTTCGCGTAGGGCACGGACACCCCGCGCCGTTCGGTGAGGCGGTGGTACTCGGTCCAGTAGTCGCGGTAGCGGGCGTCCCACTCGGGGTTCACCACGTCGAAGTGCTCTCCCGCGTTCAGGCGCAGGCCGAAGCGCTCGATGCGCCGCTCGAGCACCGCCGGGCGGCCGATGAGGATGGGGCGCGCGAGCTTCTCGTCGACGACCACCTGCACGGCCCGCAGCACGCGCTCGTCCTCGCCCTCGGCGTAGACGATGCGCCGCGGCGCGGCCTTCGCGGCGGCGAATATCGGCCGCATGATGTGGCCGGAGTGGTAGACGAACTCGTTCAGGCCCTGGACATAGGCGTCGAGGTCGGCGATCGGGCTGGTGGCGACGCCGCTTTCCATCGCCGCCCTGGCCACCGCCGGGGCGATCTTCACGATGAGGCGCGGGTCGAAGGGCTTCGGGATGAGGTAGTCGCGCCCGAAGCTCATCTTCTCCTGCTGGTAGGCCGTGGCGACGACGTCGGACTGCTCCGCCATGGCGAGGTCGGCGATGGCGTTGACGGCCGCGAGCTTCATCGGCTCGTTGATGGTCGTGGCCCCGGCATCGAGCGCGCCCCGGAAGATGAACGGGAAGCACAGGACGTTGTTCACCTGGTTCGGGTAGTCCGAGCGGCCCGTGGCGATGATCGCGTCGTCGCGCACGGCGCGCACCTCGGAGGGCAGGATCTCCGGCACGGGGTTGGCCAGCGCGAGGATGAGGGGATTGGCCGCCATGCGCGCCACGTGCTCCCGCTTGAGGACGCCGCCCGCCGAAAGGCCCAGGAACACGTCCGCGTCGCCGATGATGTCGCCGAGCGTGCGCGCGTCCGTCTTCTTGGCGTAGCGCGCCTTGTTCTCGTCCATGAGCTCCTGGCGGCCCTCGTAGACGACGCCCGCGATGTCGGAGACCCAGATGTTCCCGAGGGGCACGCCGAGCGCCACGAGCATGTCCAGGCAGGACAGGGCGGCGGCGCCCGCGCCCGAGACCGCGAGCTTGATCTGGTCGATGCGCTTGCCCACGACTCGCAGGCCGTTGACCACCGCGGCGCCGACGATGATCGCGGTGCCGTGCTGGTCGTCGTGGAAGACGGGGATGCGCAGGCGCTCCCGGAGCTTGCGCTCGATGTAGAAGCACTCGGGCGCCTTGATGTCCTCGAGGTTGATCCCGCCGAAGGTCGGCTCGAGCGCCGCGATGACCTCGATGAGCCGGTCCGGGTCGGACTCGTTCAGCTCGATGTCGAAGACGTCGATGCCGGCGAACTTCTTGAAGAGCACCCCCTTGCCTTCCATCACGGGCTTGGCGGCCAGGGGCCCGATGTTGCCCAGGCCGAGCACCGCGGTGCCGTTGGTCACCACCCCCACGAGGTTGCCGCGGGCGGTGAGATGGCGGGCCTCGGCAGGGGAGGCCTGGATCGCCTCGCACGCGAAGGCCACGCCCGGCGAGTAGGCGAGGGCGAGGTCGCGCTGGGTGGCGAGGGGCTTGGTGGCGGCGATCTCGATCTTCCCGGGCCGCGGCGAGCGGTGGTAGTCGAGCGCGCTGGTCTTCAGGTCGTCGAGCATGGGCTAAACCCTTGAGCGGCTTGGTGTTTGTCGCAAGTCTAGCACGCGGGCCGGCGGGGGGATTGACAGCTCATGCCTATATGACTAACTATTTAGACATGACTGGAGTTCCCCATGAATCGCAACTACCTGCGCGCCATCCCCCGGGAGTGGCGCAACCTCTCGCGCTTCTTCGCGGCGCTGGGCGACGAGCACCGGCAGCGCATCCTGCTCACCTTCGAGCCCGGGGAGCGCCTCAACCTCGGGGCGATCGTCGAGATCTCCACGCTCTCGCGCACGGCCGTCTCGCATCACCTGCGCGTGCTGCGCGAGGCCGGCATCCTGCGCTCCGAGAAGGTCGGCAAGGAGGTGTGGTTCTGGCTCGACCGCGAGTACCTGCTCGCCGCGCTGGGAACGGTGCGCGACTACATCCGGGACCGGACGTGACCGCCCCCCGGGGCCGCGCGCCCGCCGGGCGGGAGCGGTAGCCGTGTCCGGGCGCAGCCAGTTCGCGCTGCTTCGCGAGCGGCGCTTCGCGCCGCTCTTCTGGACGCAGTTCCTGGGCGCGGCCAACGACAACCTGTTCAAGTTCGCCTTCACGCTCCTCGCCACGTTCCACGCCGCGCAGTGGGGCGGCGTCGCGCCCGCCACCGCCGGGTTCCTCATCGGTGCCGTCTTCATCGCCCCGTTCGTGCTCCTGTCCGCCACGTCCGGGCAGATCGCCGACAAGGTGGAGAAGGGCGCCCTCATCCGGTTCGTGAAGAACCTTGAGATCGCCGTCATGGGGGTGGCCGCGCTCGGCTTCGCATGGCGCGAGGCGGCCTTCCTCTACTCGGCCGTCTTCCTGATGGGCGTGCACTCGACGCTTTTCGGCCCGGTGAAGTACGCCTACCTGCCGCAGCACCTGCGCGAGGAGGAACTCACGGGCGGCAACGGCCTCGTGGAGATGGGCACCTTCGTCGCGATCCTGGGGGGCACCATGGCGGCGGGCATGCTCCTGCGCGGCGGGCCGGAGGGCGCACGGGCGGTGGCGTTCGCGTGCGTGGCCGTCGCCGTGCTCGGGCGGGTGGCGGCCGCCTTCGTGCCCCACTCGCCAGCGCCTGCGCCCGGGCTGCGCATCGACTGGAACCCCGTGCGCGAGACCTGGGCCAACCTGCGCCTGGCGGCGCGGGACCGGACCGTCCTGCACTCGATCCTGGGCATCTCCTGGCTCTGGTTCTTCGGCTCCATCTTCCTCACCTCGTTCACACCGTTCACGAAGGAGGTGCTCGGGGGAGACGAGAACGTGGTGACGCTCCTGCTGGCCGCCTTCTCCGTGGGCATCGGGCTGGGCGCGCTCGCCTGCGAGCGCCTCTCGGGGCGAAAGGTCGAGATCGGGCTGGTGCCCTTCGGCTCGATCGGCATGACGGTTTTCGCCGTCGATCTGTGGCTCGCGAGCCGCGGCATCGTGCCTGCGGGCGTGAAGGGCGTGGCGGCGTTCGTCCGCGAAGCCGGCTCGCTGCGGGTGATGGCGGACCTGTTCCTCCTCGCGCTCTTCGCGGGCTTCTACTCCGTTCCCCTGTACGCCCTCGTGCAGAGCCGGGCCGAGCCCGCGCACCGCGCGCGGATCATCGCCGCCAACAACATCCTCAACGCGGCCTTCATGATCGCGGCCGCCCTGGCCGCCATGGGACTGCTGCGCGCGGGCCTGACGCTCCCGGAGCTCTTCCTCGTGGTGGGCCTCATGAACGTCGCCGTCGCCGCGTACGTGTACCTCCTGGTGCCCGAGTTCCTCATGCGCTTCCTGTGCTGGCTGCTGGTCCACACGGCCTACCGCCTGCGCAAGGACGGCATCGAGCGGATCCCGGAAGCGGGCGCGGCGCTCATCGTCTGCAACCACGTGAGCTTCGTCGACGCGCTGGTGATCCTGGCGGCGAGCCCGCGGCCCATCCGCTTCGTGATGGATCACCGCATCTTCCGCATCCCCGTGCTCTCGTTCGTCTTCCGCACCGGCAAGGCGATTCCCATCGCCCCCGCGAAGGAGGACGCGGCCCTGCTGGAGCGCGCCTACGACGAGGTGGGACGGGCGCTGGCCGCGGGCGAACTTGTCGCGATCTTCCCGGAAGGGCGCCTCACGGAGGACGGCGAGATCGGCGCGTTCCGGGGCGGGGTGTCGCGCATCCTCGAGCGCACGCCGGTGCCCGTCGTGCCCATGGCGCTCCAGGGGCTCTACGGGGGCTTCTTCAGCCGCCACGGTGGCGCGGCGATGACGAGGCCGTTCCGGCGAGGCGTCTTCTCGCGCATCGCGCTTCGCGTCGCGCCGGCGGTCCCGCCGGAGCAGGCGACGCCCGAGCACCTTCGGGGCCTGGTGGCGTCGCTTCGCGGCGCCTGGCGATAGGAAGGGGTGCCCCGGGGGGGCGTGCTACACTCGGGCGAAACGCGCTCCCCGCGCCCTTTCCCCGCGTCATGTCCGGCAACACCCTCGGCACCCTCTTCACGGTCACCACCTTTGGCGAATCGCACGGGCCGGCCATCGGCTGCGTGGTCGACGGCTGCCCCCCCGGGCTCTCGCTGGCCGAGTCGGACATCCAGCCGGACCTGGACCGGCGCCGGCCGGGCACCTCGCGCCACGTCACCCAGCGCCGCGAGGAGGACCGGGTCGAGATCCTGAGCGGGGTCTACGAGGGGCGCACCACCGGCACGCCCATCGCGCTCCTCATCCGCAACGAGGACCAGCGCAGCAAGGACTACGTGAAGATCGCCGCGAGCTTCCGGCCCGGCCACGCGGACTACACCTACCTGCGCAAGTACGGCCTGCGCGATCCGCGCGGGGGCGGGCGCTCCTCGGCGCGGCTCACCGCGCCCGCGGTCGCCGCCGGCGCCATCGCGCGCAAGTGGCTTCGCGAGCGCTACGGCGTCACGGTCCGCGGCCACCTCACGCACCTTGGCCCGAACGCGATCGCCTTCGAGGCCTGGGAGCACGTGGCGCGCAACCCGTTCTTCGCCGCGAGCGCGACGGCCATCCCCGCGCTGGAGGCGTACATGGACGCCCTGCGCAAGTCGGGCGACTCCTGCGGGGCCCGTCTCCAGGTGGTGGCCGCCGGCGTCCCGGCGGGCTGGGGCGAGCCGCTCTACGGGCGGCTGGACGCCGACATCGCGCAGGCGATGATGGGCATCAACGCGGTCAAGGGCGTGGAGGTCGGCGCGGGGTTCGCCGCGGCGGCGCAGCTCGGCACGGAGCATTCCGACGAGATGACGCCCGAGGGCTTCCTCTCCAACCACGCGGGCGGCATCCTCGGGGGCATCTCCACGGGACAGGACATCGTGGTCGGCATCGCCATCAAGCCCACCTCGAGCATCCGTCTTGCGCGGCGGACGGTGGACGTGGACGGCCGGCCCGCGACGATCGAAACCCACGGCCGCCACGATCCGTGCGTCGGCATCCGGGCGACGCCCATCGCCGAGGCCTTCCTCGCGCTGGTGCTGGCGGACCACGCGCTGCGCCACCGGGCGCAGAACGCCGACGTCTCGCTTCCCACGCCTCCCGTGCCGCCCTCGGCCGCGCTCGCGCGCAGCCCGTCACAGGTCGCTCGCCTCGAGGACCCCGACCCCGAGGAGGCCTGAGGCCGGAAAGGCCGGTCGGGCGCGGGTTATAATTTCGCCTCGCCCGGAAGGAACATGGAAGCGCTCTCCCTTTACGAAAAGCTCTGGCAGTCCCACCTCGTCCACGAGGAGGCCGACGGCACCGCGCTCATCTACATCGATCGCCACCTCGTCCACGAAGTGACGAGCCCGCAGGCTTTCGAAGGACTCGCGCTGGCCGGCCGCCGCCCCTGGCGGATCGGCTCGGTGGTGGCGACGGCCGACCACAACGTGCCCACCACGCGCCGCGACGAGGGCATCGCCGACCCGATCGCCCGCCTGCAGGTCGAGACGCTGGACCGCAACGTCGAGAAGTTCGCGGTGCCCGTCTACTACGGGATGTCCGACGCCCGCCAGGGCATCGTCCACGTGATCGGCCCGGAGCAGGGCGCCACGCTGCCGGGCATGACGGTCGTCTGCGGCGACTCGCACACCAGCACCCACGGCGCCTTCGCGGCCCTCGCCTTCGGGATCGGCACGAGCGAAGTCGAGCACGTGCTCGCCACGCAGTGCCTGCTCGCGAAGAAGGCGAAGACGCTGCGCATCCGCGTCGAGGGCGCGCTGCCGCCGGGCGTCGGCGCCAAGGACGTGGTGCTCGCGATCATCGGCCGCATCGGCACGGCGGGCGGCACGGGCCACGCCATCGAGTTCGCCGGCTCGACCCTGCGCGCGCTTTCGATGGAAGGGCGGATGACCGTCTGCAACATGGCCATCGAGGCGGGTGCGCGTTCCGGCATGGTGGGGGTCGACGAGAAGACGATCGCGTACCTGCGCGACCGCCCGTTCGCCCCGCGCGGGGAGATGTTCGACCGTGCCGCGGCCTACTGGCGCACGCTCGTGTCGGACCCGGGCGCGCGCTTCGACCGGGAGGTGGAGCTGGACGCGACCCGGGTCGGTCCCCAGGTGACCTGGGGCACCTCTCCGGAGATGGTCGTGTCGATCGAGGACCGCGTGCCCGACCCCGCCGCCGAGCGCGACCCCGTCCGGCGCGAGGCGATGGAGCGCGCCCTCCAGTACATGGGGCTCGACCCGTGCACGCCGATGACCGACATCGCCATCGACAAGGTCTTCATCGGCAGCTGCACGAACTCGCGCATCGAGGACCTGCGCGCCGCGGCGTCCGTCGTCCGGGGCCGTCGCGTCGCCGGGCGCGTGAAGCTCGCGATGGTGGTGCCAGGCTCTGGCCTGGTGAAGCGACAGGCCGAGCAGGAGGGCCTCGACCAGGTCTTCCGCGCCGCCGGCTTCGAGTGGCGCGACCCGGGCTGCTCCATGTGCCTGGGCATGAACGACGACCGGCTGTCTGCCGGCGAGCGCTGCGCGTCGACCTCCAACCGCAACTTCGAGGGCCGCCAGGGCGCGGGCGGCCGCACGCACCTGGTGAGCCCCACGATGGCCGCCGCCGCCGCCCTGGCGGGGCGCTTCGTGGACGTGCGCCGGCTCGCCTGACGCCCCCTCACGGAGAGACCGACATGATCACCCGCATCCTCCTCGCGCTGGCGGCCGTGGCCTGCCTCGCGGCCTGCAACACCATCGAGGGCCTGGGCAAGGACATCAAGAAGGGCGGCGAGGCCATCGAGAAGGCGGCCGACAAGAACAAGTAGGCGGCCCCGCGCCGCCGCGAGCGAGACCATGGAAAAGTTCACCCGCCACACGGGAATCACCGCGCCGCTGGACCGCGAGAACGTCGACACCGACGCGATCATCCCGAAGCAGTTCCTGAAGTCGATCCACCGGACGGGCTTCGGGCCGAACCTGTTCGACGCCTGGCGCTACCTCGACCCGGGCGAGCCGGGGCAGGACCCCGCCTCGCGCAAGCCCAACCCCGACTTCGTGCTCAACCAGCCGCGCTACCAGGGCGCGAGCATCCTGCTCGCCCGGAAGAACTTCGGCTGCGGCTCCTCGCGCGAGCACGCACCGTGGGCGCTGCAGCAGTACGGCTTCCGCGCGGTCATCGCGCCTTCCTTCGCGGACATCTTCTTCAACAACTGCTTCAAGAACGGCCTGCTGCCGATCGTCCTTCCCGACTTCCACCTGGATCACCTGTTCCAGGAGGTGGCGGCGAACCTCGGCTACCGGCTCACGATCGACCTGCCGGCGCAGACCGTCACCTCGCCCTCGGGGCCGCCGATGCGCTTCGAGATCGAGCCGTTCCGCAAGGAGTGCCTGGTCAACGGCTGGGACGACATCGGGCTCACGCTGCGCCGCCAGGACGCGATCCGCGCCTACGAGGAGCGGCGCCGGGCGGCCGAACCGTGGATCTTCTCGTGAGGCCGGCATGAAGATCGCGCTCCTGCCCGGGGACGGGATCGGCAAGGAGATCCTCGCCGAGGCCGTCCGGATCCTCGAGGTCCTGCGCGGCGAGGGCGTCGCGATCGAGACCGAGGCGGCGAGCGTCGGCGGCGCCGCCTACGACGAGTGCGGCGAGCCGCTGCCGGCGGCCACGCTCGCGCTGGCCCGCGACGCCGACGCCGTGCTCTTCGGCGCGGTCGGCGGCCCGCAGTACGACACGCTGCCGCGCGACAAGCGCCCCGAGAAGGCGATCCTGGGGCTGCGGCAGGAGTGCGACTTCTTCGCGAACCTGCGGCCGGCCACGGTGTTCCCGGAGCTCGCCGGGGCCTCCACGCTCAAGCCGGAGGTCGTCTCGGGGCTCGACATCATGATCGTGCGCGAGCTCACGGGCGACATCTACTTCGGCCAGCCGCGCGGCATCTCGGGCGAGAAGGGAAGCCGCGTCGGCTTCAACACGATGCACTACACGGAGGCGCAGATCCGCCGCATCCTGCACGTGGGCTTCCGCACGGCGCGAGCGCGCGGCGGGCGGCTCACGTCGGTGGACAAGATGAACGTGCTGGAGACCACGCAGCTCTGGCGCGACATCGCCGAGGAGATCGCGCCCGAGTACCCGGACGTGACCCTCTCGCACATCCTGGTGGACAACTGCGCCATGCAGCTCGTGCGCAATCCGCGGCAGTTCGACGTGATCGTCACCGGCAACATGTTCGGCGACATCCTGTCGGACGAGGCCTCGATGCTCACCGGCTCCATCGGCATGCTGCCGTCCGCCTCGCTGGACGCGGAAGGCAAGGGCCTCTACGAGCCCATCCACGGCTCGGCGCCGGACATCGCGGGCAAGGGGCTCGCCAACCCGCTGGCGCAGATCCTGTCGATGGCGATGATGTTCCGGTACACCTTCGGGCGTGCGGACCTGGCGGCCCGGATCGAGACCGCCGTGCGCCGCGCGCTCGCCTCCGGCCTGCGCACGGCCGACATCGCCGAGCCCGGCACCAAGCCCTGCTCGACCGCCGAGATGGGCACGGCGGTCCTCAAGGCCCTCTGACGAGGGCGGGGCAGCGGGTGCGGGAGGCGCACCGCCTCCCCGAAGCGAGCGGCGCCTCCCGTCACGGAAAGAGCATCGCAATGGCGAACAGGAAATCGGCAGGGATCATCGGGTGGCGCGGAATGGTGGGCTCCGTGCTGATGGAGCGCATGCGCGCGGAGGGCGACTTCGACCTCGTCGACCCCGTCTTCTTCACGACGTCCAGCGCCGGCGCGGCCGGGCCGGACATCGGGCGGCCGACGGGCCCCCTCAAGGACGCGAACGACATCGCCGAGCTGGCGAAGCACGAGATCCTCGTCACCTGCCAGGGCGGCGACTACACCAAGGCGGTCTACCCGAAGCTTCGGGCCGCCGGCTGGAAGGGCTACTGGATCGACGCCGCCTCCGCCCGCCGCATGGAGAAGGACGCGGTGATCATCCTCGATCCGGTGAACCGCCCGGTGATCGACCGGGCGCTGGCCGCGGGCGGGCGCGACTTCATCGGGGGCAACTGCACCGTGAGCCTCATGCTCATGGCCATCGACGGCCTGCTCAAGGCGGACCTCGTCGAGTGGGTGAGTGCCATGACCTACCAGGCGGCCTCCGGGGCCGGCGCGCAGAACATGCGCGAGCTGCTGCAGCAGATGGGCGAGGTGCACTTCGCCGCGAAGGCCCTGCTGGAGGATCCGGCCTCCGCGATCCTCGACATCGACCGCGAGGTGGCCGGCATCCTGCGCGACGAGCGGTTCCCCACGACCCACTTCGGCGTGCCGCTGGCCGGGAGCCTGCTGCCCTGGATCGATTCCGACCTGGGCAACGGCCAGAGCCGCGAGGAGTGGAAGGGGCACGCCGAGACCAACAAGATCCTCGGCCGCGAGGACGCGCCCGTGGCGGTGGACGGGCTGTGCGTGCGCGTGGGCGCCATGCGCTGCCACAGCCAGGGCCTCACGATGAAGCTGCGCCGCGACGTGCCGCTGGAGGAGATCGAGTCCCTGCTGGCCGGCGCGAACGACTGGGTCCGCGTGGTGCCCAATCGCAGGCCCGAGACCCTCGAGCGCCTCACTCCGGCGGCGGTCACGGGGACCCTGGAGGTCCCCATCGGGCGCCTTCGCAAGCTGCGGATGGGTGGCGAATACCTGTCCGCATTCACCGTGGGCGACCAGCTGCTGTGGGGGGCCGCCGAGCCGCTGCGGCGCATGCTGCGGATCGTGTGCGGGGCGCCGCTCTAGCCCTCCGGTGGAGGGGGAATGCGCGGGGCGGGCGGGGAAAAAGTGGTTGAAAAAAAACGGATTTACGCGATAATGTGAAAATCCGGGTGAAATTGAAACGACAAGCATTTGATTTCATTGCATTTCTTACCTAAGTCCCGGGGTGGGAGAGGGCACACAATGCTGGGCAAAATCAAATCCGGAGTGGCCATCGCGCTGCTCGTCGGGGCTTCGTGCGCGGCGCACGCCGCCGGCCTCGGAAAGCTCACAGTCAGCTCGGCGCTGGGGCAGGTCCTCGCCGCGGAGATCGACCTCGTTTCCCTGCAGCCGGGGGAACTCGAGTCGCTGACCGCGCGCGTCGCGTCTCCCGAGTCGTACCGGGACGCGAAGATCGAGTACTCGTCCGTGCTTCGCCTGCTGCGGTTCTCGGTCGAGAAGCGCGGGAACGGCCAGCCGTACCTCAAGGTGACCAGCGTCGCCCCGGTGAACGAGCCGTTCGTCGACGTCCTCATCGAGGTGACCTGGCCTGCCGGGCGCCTTCAGCGCGAGTACCCCATCCTCCTGGATCCGCCGGGATTCAGCGAGGCGAAGGCGGCCGCGGCTCCGGCGGTCTCCGCGCCGCCGAAGAGCGCCGCGGCGCCCGTGGCCACGCCCATGCCGACGCCCGAACCGGTCGCCGCCTCGCCGGCGCCCGCGCCCGAGGCGGGCGGATCACCCTCGGCCAAGTCCGAAATGGCCGCGGCGGCGCCCGGCGCCGGCGCGGCGAAGGACAGCTACGGACCCGTCGAGAAGGGCGAGACCCTCAGCAAGATCGCCGGCGCCGTGAAGTCGGCCGACGTGAGCCTCGACCAGATGCTCACGGCGCTGTACCGCGAGAACAAGTCCGCGTTCATCGACGAGAACATGAACCGTCTCAAGGCGGGCCAGATCCTGCGCGTTCCCTCCGCCGAGGAAGTGGGCAAGATCTCCGTGAAGGAGGCCAACCAGGAGGTGCGGACCCACGTGGCGAACTGGCGGGCCTATCGCGAGGGCCTCGCCGGCAGCGTCGCCTCGATGCCCACGCGTTCGGAATCGGCGCGTGCCGCCGTGGGCCAGGTCGGGGGCGCGGCCGTTCCGGCCCCGACGCCGCCGGCCGCCGAGTCGAAGGACGTGCTCAAGCTCTCCAAGACCGAGGGTGCGAAGGCGGGGGCGGCCGGCAAGGCCGGCGGCTCCCAGGATCGCCTGAACGCGATGCAGGAGGAGCTCACCGCGAAGGACAAGGCGCTCAAGGAAGCGCAGTCGCGGGTGGCCGACCTCGAGAAGCAGATCCGCGACATGCAGCGGCTGGTCGACCTGAAGGGCGGCGCGCCCGCGAAGGCCGCGGAAGCCGCGAAGACCCCGCCGGCCAAGGCCGAGCCGCCCAAGCCCGCCGAGGCGAAGCCGGCGCCCGCCGAAACCAAGGTCGCTGCCGCGCCGGCCCCGACGGAGGCCGCCAAGCCCGCACCGACCGAGGCGCCCAAGCCCGCGCCGCCCAAGCCCGCGCCGCCCAAGCCGGCCGCGAAGAAGCCCGCGCCGCCGCCGCCCGAGCCGAGCATGATGGACACGCTGTACGACAACCCGGTGATCGTCGCGGGCGGCGCCGCGGTGGTCGGGCTGCTCGGCGTCGGCGGGTTCATGTTCGTCCGCCGCCGTCGGCAGAAGGCCGATGCCGGTCCCAGCAGCGCGCTCACGAGCGCGTTCCCGTCCGACCTCAAGCCGGAGACCGGGCCGGGAAAGTCGGGGGGCGGTCTCGTTGACACGGGCAACAGCTCGTTCCTGACCGATTTCGACAAGACGGGACCGGGCACCATCGATACCGACGAGGTGGACCCGGTCGCGGAGGCCGAGGTCTACATCGCCTACGGCCGCGACGCCCAGGCCGAGGAGATCCTCAAGGAAGCGATGGCCCGCGATCGCAACCGTCACGAGATCGCCCTGAAGCTGCTGGAGATCTACCACGCGCGCAAGAGCGCCACGGCCTTCGAGACGGTGGCCAAGGAACTGCGCGCCGCCGTGGGCGATTCGAGCCCGCACTGGCAGAAGGCCGCGGCCATGGGCGCGCAGATCGACCCGACCAACCCGCTCTACGGGGGGGCCGCGCCGGCCGCCGCGCCTGCGTTCGAGTCCGCCCCGGCGCCCCGGCCGGACCTCGACTTCGACCTCGACTCCGCGCCCTCCGCGGCGGCGGATGCGCCGGCGCCACAAGCCGAATCGTCCAGCTTCGACCTCGACCTGGGCGGCGGCAGCGCGGCCCAGCCCGACCTGCCGGTCGCGGGCGAGGCGCCCTCGATCGACTTCGACCTCGCGCCGCCGTCCGCGTCCGCGGTGGACGTGCCGCTGGCCGGCGAGCCCAAGGACGAGAAGCCCGCGTTCGACTTCGACCTCTCCGGCCTGGACTTCCCGGGATCCGGCGCCTCCGCGCCGGCCGCGGCCGCCGCAAGCCCGTCGGAGCCCGACCCGGCGCAGATGCAGACCTCGTCGCTCAGCCTCACCGACCTCGATCTCGGGGACGGCGGCGGGAGCGGCGACAGCGATGCCGTGAACACGAAGCTCGAGCTCGCCAAGGCCTACCTGGAGATCGGGGACAAGGACGGCGCGCGCGAGATCCTGCAGGAAGTGGCGAAGGAAGGATCGGCCGCGCAGAAGGACGAAGCGCAGAAGCTGATCGCCTCGCTCTGACCTCTTCGCTGTTGCAAGTCGCTTGATCGGCGGGGCCTCCCCCCCGCCGATTTCTTTGTCCCCCATGCGAATCGCCCTCGGCCTCGAGTACGACGGCGGGCCGTTCTGCGGGTGGCAGCACCAGCCCTCCGGCTGCGGCATCCAGGACCACCTGGAGTCGGCCCTTTCCGGCATCGCCGCAGGTGCCGTCGAGACCGTGGCGGCCGGGCGCACGGACGCCGGAGTGCACGCGAGGTCGCAGGTCGTGCACTTCGACACCTCCGCCGTACGCGAGACGGGCGCCTGGGTGCGCGGCACCAATGCCGCGCTGCCGCGGGCCGTGCGCGTGGTGTGGGCACAGCCCGTGGCGGACTCGTTCCACGCGCGGTTCGACGCCCGGTCGCGGACGTATCACTATCTGCTGCTGGACGACGCGGTGGCCCCCGGACAGCTCGCGGGCAAGGTGGGCTGGTTCCATCGCCCGCTCGACGTGGACGCCATGCGGCTCGCCGCGACGGCGCTCGTCGGCGAGCGCGACTTCAGCGCCTTCCGCGACGCGCAGTGCCAGGCCAGGACTCCGGTGCGCGTGCTGCATGAGGCCGGCGTGGCGCGGCGCGGGCCCCTGGTGGTCTTCACCCTTCGCGCCAACGCCTTCCTCCATCACATGGTGCGCAACGTGGTCGGCAGCCTCGTCTACGTGGGCGCGGGCCGCCAGCCCGTCGACTGGATCGCGCGCCTCCTCGCCACGGGGGACCGGCGGCTGGCGGCGCCGACGTTCGCCGCCGACGGGCTGTACCTGTCGGCCATCGAGTATGATCCCGCCTTCGGGCTGCCGCCCTTCCGGGCGCACCCGCTCCTGCCGTCGCCATGATCCCCCACCGAACGCGCGTCAAGATCTGCGGCATCCGCGACGCGGCGATGGCGCGGGCGGCGGCCGGCGCGGGCGCAGACGCCGTGGGCCTGGTCTTCCATTCCCCGAGCCCGCGGTTCGTGGCGCCGGACGACGCGGCCGGCATCGCGCGCGCGCTTCCGCCATTCGTCCAGGCGATCGGGCTCTTCGTGAATGCCTCCGAGGCCGCGGTTCGCGACGTGCTGGCGGTCGTGCCCCTCGCCGGGCTGCAGTTCCACGGCGACGAGGAGCCGGGCTTCTGCGACCGCTTCGGCCTGCCCTGGGTGCGGGGCGTGCGGGTCGGGCCGGGGGTCGATTTGGTAGAATGGGCGCGCCGGTTCCCGCGTGCCCGGGGGCTCCTGCTGGATGCCCAGGTGCCCGGCCAGTTCGGGGGCACGGGCACGGCATTCGACTGGTCACTCGTGCCGCCCGACCTCGACCTGCCGGTGATCCTCTCCGGCGGCCTGGACGCCCGGAACGTCGGGCAGGCCATCCGGACGGTGAGGCCCTGGGCGGTGGACGTCTCGAGCGGCGTCGAACGGACCCGCGGGGTCAAGGACGCCGCCCGGATCGAGGAATTCTTGAGGAGTGTGAGAGATGCAGATGCGCGCGAAGGCGGTTGAATCCGCGGCTCCCGCGGGCTACGACCTGCCCGACGCGACGGGTCACTTCGGCCCCTACGGCGGCGTCTTCGTCGCGGAGACGCTGCAGGCGGCCCTGGCCGAGCTGCGCGAGGCGTACGACGCCTGCCGCCGCGACCCCGCCTTCCAGGCCGAGCTCGCCGACGAACTCGCCCACTACGTGGGCCGGCCGAGCCCGATCTACCACGCGCGCCGCCTGTCGCAGCAGATCGGCGGCGCCCAGATCTACCTGAAGCGCGAGGACCTGAACCACACCGGCGCGCACAAGGTGAACAACACCATGGGGCAGGCGCTGGTCGCCCGCCGCATGGGCAAGCCGCGGGTGATCGCCGAGACGGGCGCCGGGCAGCACGGCGTGGCCACTGCCACGGTGGCGGCGCGCTACGGGATGGAGTGCGTCGTCTACATGGGCACCGAGGACGTGAAGCGCCAGGCGCAGAACGTCTATCGCATGAAGCTCCTGGGCGCGACGGTCGTCCCCGTCTCGAGCGGCTCGCGCACGCTCAAGGACGCGCTGAACGAGGCCATGCGCGACTGGGTGACCAACGTCGCCAACACCTTCTACATCATCGGCACCGTGGCGGGGCCGCACCCCTACCCGATGATGGTGCGCGACTTCAACGCCGTGGTCGGGCGCGAGTGCCTGGAGCAGATGCCGGCGCTGGCCGGGCGCCAGCCGGACGTGATCCTCGCCTGCGTCGGCGGCGGCTCCAACGCGATGGGCATATTCCACCCGTACATCACGACGCCGGGCGTGCAGCTGGTGGGCGTGGAGGCCGGGGGACTGGGCCTGGAGACGGGCAAGCACGCGGCCACGCTCAGCGCCGGCTCGCCCGGCGTGCTCCACGGAAACCGCACCTACCTCATGCAGGACGCGGACGGGCAGATCCTGGAAACGCACTCGATCTCGGCGGGCCTGGACTATCCCGGCGTCGGGCCTGAGCACGCCTGGCTGAAGGACTCCGGCCGCGCGAGCTACGTGTCGGTGACCGACGAGGAGGCCCTCGCCGCCTTCCACACGCTGTGCCGCACCGAGGGGATCATCCCGGCCCTGGAGTCCAGCCACGCCGTCGCCCACGCCATGAAGCTCGCGCGCACGCTTCCGCGCGAGCGCATCCTCCTCGTGAACCTCTCCGGGCGCGGCGACAAGGACATGCACACCGTCGCCCAGGCCTCCGGCATCACCTTCTAGGAAAGACCATGTCCCGGATCGCCGAGGCCTTCGCCAGGCTGCGCGCCGAGCGCCGCGCCGCCCTCGTGCCCTTCGTCACCGCGGGTGACCCTTCGCCCGGCCACACGGTCGCGATGCTGCGCGCGCTCGTTGCCGGCGGCGCCGACGTGATCGAGCTGGGCGTGCCGTTCTCGGACCCCATGGCCGACGGGCCCACCATCCAGCGCTCCTCGGAACGCGCGCTGCGCGCGGGCATGGGGCTCGCGGGCGTGCTCGACGCCGTCTCGGCGTTCCGGCGCGAGGACAGCCGCACGCCGGTGGTCCTGATGGGCTACGCCAATCCCATCGAGCGGATGGGCGCGGCGGCCTTCGCGTCCCGCGCGGCGCAGGCGGGCGTCGACGGCGTTCTGGTGGTCGACTACCCGCCGGAGGAGAGCGGCGACTGGGCGAGCGTCCTCGCGGCCGCTGGCATCGACCCCATCTTCCTGCTCTCGCCCACGTCCTCCGAGGCGCGCATCGAGCTCGTCTCGCGCCTGGCGAGCGGGTACATCTACTACGTCTCGCTCAAGGGCGTCACGGGCGCGGCCCACATCGACGCGGCGGACGTGGAGCGCATGCTCGGCCGGATCCGCGCGCGCACGGACGTTCCCGTGGGCGTGGGATTCGGCATCCGCGACCCGCAGACGGCGCGGGCGATCGCGCGCTTCGCCGACGCGGTGGTGATCGGCAGCCGCATCGTGGAGGAGATCGAGCGCGCCGATCCCGCGCAGGCGGCGGACCGCGCCGGCGCGCTCCTCGCGCAGTTCCGCGCCGGCATCGACGCCGCCGCGGGCGACCGGGCTGCCGCATGAGCTGGTTCCGCAAGCTCCTGCCGCCGAAGATCAAGCGGGAGGAGGGCACCCACCGCAAGGCCGTGCCCGAGGGCCTGTGGAGCAAGTGCCCGTCCTGCGAGGCGGTGCTCTACTTCACGGACCTGGAGAAGAACCTGCACGTGTGTCCCAAGTGCGGGTTCCACAACCGGCTCGCCTCGCGCCAGCGGCTCGACGCGTTCCTGGACGCCGAGGGGCGGGCCGAGCTCGCCTCCGAGGTGGTGCCCGTCGACCCGCTCAAGTTCAAGGACAGCCGCAAGTACGTCGAGCGCCTGGCCGAGGCCGAGAAGGAGACGGGCGAGACGGACGCGCTGGTGGTGATGCAGGGCGCGGTGAAGTCCGTTCCCGTGGTGGCCGCGGCGTTCGAGTTCGGCTTCCTGGGCGGGTCCATGGGCTCCGTGGTCGGCGAGCGCTTCGTGCGCGCCGTGCAGGCCTGCTGCGACGAGCGCCTGCCCTTCGTGTGCTTCACGGCCACGGGCGGGGCGCGCATGCAGGAGGGGCTCCTGTCCCTGATGCAGATGGCGAAGACGACGGCGGCGCTGCACCAGCTGAGCGCGGCACGCCAGCCCTTCGTCTCCATCCTCACCGATCCCACGATGGGCGGCGTCTCGGCGAGCTTCGCGATGATCGGCGACGTGGTGATCGCCGAGCCCGGCGCGCTCGTCGGCTTCGCCGGGCCGCGCGTGATCGAGCAGACCGTGCGCGAGACGCTGCCGGAGGGCTTCCAGCGGGCCGAGTTCCTCCTGGAGAAGGGCGCGATCGACCTCATCGTCGACCGGCGCGAGATGCGCGACCGCGTCTCGCAGCTCATCGCGCTGCTCAAGCGCGAGCCGGCCCCGGAGGCGTGAGCGCCGCCGGCGCGCCCGGCGCGTCGAGCCCCCTCGGGGCCTGGCTGGACCACATCTCGGCGCAGCACCCCGACGCGATCGCGCTGGGGCTGGACCGCGTGCGGG
Organism: Pseudomonadota bacterium; assembly: GCA_029781595.1. GTDB lineage: Bacteria > Pseudomonadota > Gammaproteobacteria > Burkholderiales > Usitatibacteraceae > FEB-7. Next base: position 21,139 of record JAKOWJ010000103.1, read on the forward strand.
CCGTGCAGGGCCGCATGCATCTCGCGCCACCGCCCTTCGCCTTCGTCGTCGGCGGCACCAATGGCAAGGGATCGACGTGCGCCTACCTCGAGTCGGTGCTGCGCGTGGCGGGCTACCGCACGGGCCTCTACACCTCGCCGCACCTGCTGCGCTACAACGAGCGCGTGCGGGTGGCGGGCGAGGAGGCGCCGGACGCGCTCCTCGCGCGCCACTTCGACCGCGTCGAGCGCGCGCGCGAGGGCACGCCGCTCACCTACTTCGAGTTCGGGACGCTGTGCGCGCTCTCGGCCTTCGAGGAGGCCGGCGTGGAGGTGGCCGTCCTCGAGGTGGGACTCGGCGGCCGCCTGGACGCGGTGAACGTGGTGGACGCCGGCTGCGCGATCGTCACCAGCGTCGACCTGGACCACCAGGCCTGGCTGGGCGAGACGCGCGAGGCGATCGGGCGGGAGAAGGCGCACATCCTGCGCCCCGGCGTGCCGGCCTTCGCCGGCGAGACCGAGCCGCCCGCCGCGCTCGTGGCGCACGCCGCGGCGATCGGCGCGCCGCTTCAGGTGCTGGGGCGGGACTTCCGGGCCGTGCCGCACGGGCGGCAGTGGGACTTCGAGGGACGGCGGGGGGCCCGGCGGGCGCTGCCCCTGCCGGCGCTGCAAGGCTCGTGGCAGCTCGGCAATGCCGCCACGGCGATCGCCGCGCTCGACGAGGTCGCGGACCGCTTCCCGGTGTCCCTGGGCGAGGTGAAGCGCGGCCTGACGGGCGTGCGGGTGCCGGGTCGGCTGCAGGTGCTGCCGGGGCGGCCCGAAGTCGTGCTGGACGTGGCGCACAACCCGCACGCCGCGAGGGCGCTCGCGCGAGGGCTGGGCGAGATGGCCTTCCGGCCGCGCACGCTTGCCGTTTTCGCGATGCTCGCGGACAAGGACATCGGCGCCGTCGTGGACGCACTGGCCTTTCGCGTGGACCGATGGTTCGTGGCGACGCTGCCTGGCGAGCGTGCGGCACCGGCGGCCCGGGTCGCGACCGCGCTGGCCGAGCGCGGATTCGCCGACCGCACGCGCGCTTTCGCCACGGTGGCACAGGCGTTCGAGGCCGCCCTTCGGGAGGCCGGCCCCGATGATAGAATCCTCGCTTTCGGCTCGTTTCTCACCGTGGCCGGGGTCCTCGAGATCCCGCGCTGACCGCCCGACATGCCGAGCGACCCCACTGCCGAGCAGCTCGAGCTTCGCCGGAAGGGCCGGCAGCGCCTCATCGGCGCCGTGGCCCTCGCGCTCGCCGCTGTCGTCTTCATCCCGATGGTGCTCGACCCGGAGCCGCGCCAGGCCCGCGTCGAGCCGTTGCTGGCGATCCCGCCGAAGGAAGGCGCCGCGCCCCTGGTGACGGCCAAGGCGCCTGCGCCGGCCACGAAGGTGGAGGTCCCGCACGCCGCGCCGGCCACTGCCCCCGAACCGCCCGCGAAAGCCGCCCCGGAGCCGGCCCCCGCGAAGCCGGCGCCGGCCGCGGCGACGCCCGTACCCTCGCCGGAGCCGATGGCGCCCGCCGCCAAGGCGAAGCCCGGTTCCGCGAAAGCACCCCGGCTCGAGGGGTTCGCGGTCCAGGTGGGCGCCTTCCGCGAGGCAGACAAGCTCGCGCAGGCG